>NZ_JAFNOY010000002.1:0-341768 GCF_026536055.1 Lactobacillus sp. B4015 | reverse complement strand
CACATTTTTGCGAAAACATTGTTCAGTTTTCAAGGTACTACCTGCGACGCTCGTAAACGCCGCTGTTTTATTTTGCCAGATCTTTATCCTCTTGTCAAGAACTTTTTTCTGACCCCGCTGTTGTCTTTTTTACAACAGCGTTTATTATCTTACTAAACTAGCTCTTAGTTGTCAACTAATTTTTTCGGATTTTTTTACTTGAGCAGTTAACTCACGCTAGCTCTCTCAAGCACAGATAATACTTTACTCTTTTTGCTATAACACGTCAAATCTTAGATTTTGTTCGTTATTTACTAATTAGAAAAGTAAAATTAGTTTTGTCTAATGGCCATTATTACCTATTTTTTCTGATTTTTGACTACTTATTGGGCTAATTATTCGTAATTTGCGTTTTTTGAGCGGAACAGTTTGCGTAAAAAGATGGAAATTTTTTTGAAGAAAACAAAAAAATCCCGTAAAAAGGGATTTTACTTCTTAGATTAAGCTTTCTTCTTTGGTAATCTTGGTCATTCCATTCATGTAAGGAACAAGTGCTTCAGGAACAGTAACAGTTCCATCTTCATTTTGGTAATTTTCCAAAATAGCGGCAACTGTCCGTCCTACAGCCAAACCAGAACCATTTAGCGTGTGTGCCAAGTGTAATTTACCGTCTTCATCACGGTAACGGATTTGTGCACGACGAGCTTGGAAGTCAGTACAATTTGAACAACTAGAAATTTCACGGTACTTATCTTGAGCTGGCATCCATACTTCCAAATCATAAGTCTTTGCACTTGTAAAACTGGCATCCCCAGTTGATAAAGCAACTACATGGTATGGCAAGTCGAGTTTTTGTAATAAGTGTTCTGCATTCTTAGTCAGTTTTTCTAATTCGTCCCATGAGTCTTCTGGTTTGCAGACCTTAACCATTTCCACTTTTCTAAACTCATGCATTCTAATTAGACCCCGGGTATCACGGCCTGCTGATCCAGCCTCACTTCTAAATGCTGGTGACAGTGCAGTTACATTAATTGGCAGTCTATCTTCGTGAATAATTTCGTCACGGAAGTAGTTAACAAGTGGTACTTCGGCTGTTGGAATCAAAGTTAAATCTAGTGGCTTATCTGGATTATCATTATCGACAATTGTATAAACATCCTCACGGAACTTAGGGAATTGACCTGTTCCTTGCATTGATTCGTCATTAACTAGGTATGGTGGTATTACTTCGGTATAACCTTCCTTAGTATTTTCGTCTAAGAAGAAGTTAAAAACCGCTCTTTCAAGCAAAGCTCCCGCACCTTTATAGTAAACAAAACGTGCACCAGAAACTTTAGCACCACGATCCCAATCTAAAATATCTAAATCAGTACCGATATCCCAGTGAGCCTTTGGCTTAAAGTCTAACTTGGTTGGCTCATGCCATTTACGGATTTCTTCATTATAGCTTTCATCTGGTCCAATTGGATCTGAATCATCTGGGAAGTTAGGCAATCTGAGTAAAATGTAATTTTGTTTTTCAGTTAGCTTCTCGACTTTTTCGTCTAATTCTTTAATTTCCTGTCCAACTTGCCGCATTTCAGCAATTGCATTTGAAGCGTCTTCCTTATTTCTTTTAGCTTCAGCAATATCTTTTGAAACCTTGTTCCGCTTAGCCTTCAATTGTTCACTACGACTTAAGCCGTCTCTGCGCTCGGCATCAATTTTGACTAATTCATCAAGTTCTTCGGGCTTAATGCCACGTCTACCTAATTTATCCTTAGCCCAATCAAGATTCTCACGAATCACTTTAATATCTAGCATCTTTTTACCTCCATCAAAAAAGCCAATTCATCCCTCAAATTGGGACGAATTGGCTCTACATGGCTTCGCGGTACCACCCAGTTTCAGTCATTAGCATGACTGCACTTCATTAAGTTGGCGATAACGGTGCCGCAAACCGTGTAACTATTAATTACCCACATTAATGGAATCTGGAAACGACCTCTGTCCACTTTCACCACTACGTGGACTCTCTAAAACAGTCTTAGGATTCCGTGTTTGGATATTATTTTAAGTCATTCTCTTGTTTTTAGCAAATACTATTTCTACTTATATGAAGTATTTTGAAAAAGCAAATCATCTATTACCTTTTTTAGCTTATAATACTGATTATCAGGAGGCCAAAATGAAAATTACTAATCTACCTAAAAAGACTTGGCAAAAAATATATGATTTCCAGATTCTTTTTTGTTTACTTGCAGAAGTTATGCTGATGGTGCGCGGCTTGCACAATGCAACAAAGACGAAAAATCAGGTAACTGCAATTATTTTACTTATGCTTTTTTTAGCACTCACAGTTTATGTTCAAAAAATGAAGGTTAAAGATAAATTTACTTACGAGTTTACGCGGTGGTTAAACCTACTTTTTGGCCCCGGAATCCTTTGCACTTTTTGGCTTAAAATCGGCAACTTACTTTTAGTGCATTTGCCCCAAATTGAAATTATTTGGGTACTGCTATTATGGGCAGTGTTGCTTGGTTTGCTACTACCAATTGCCATGGTTTATGCCGCCCAAATTAAGAACTGGTTCTTAAGGCTGCTGATTGTTTTCTTATTAAATATCCAGTATGGACTGGTCAACACGTTAAAAGTCTCCAGAAGTCTCAAAATTATGCATTCACTTACGGGACAAGGAGTAATCGCGGCCATTAGCCTATTTATCTTGGCATGTTTTCTAGGAAAAGCTTGGGGTTTCAGGTTTAATCCCAACTTGAAATTTAACAAAAGCCAAAACTTCCAGCAAGTGACTTTTGTTTTACTCATTCTTTTTACATTATTAGACTTGTTTTACAACTGCTTTAACGCTTATTCCAAAGATATTTGGACCGTCTTTTTTAGATATGATTTTAATAATCTGAAATTTTCCTTACCTAATTTAACATGTGCAATCGAACCGGGTATCCTAGAGGAAACTGTACGTTATCTAAACATCATCATCCTGCTAGCAGGTTTTAACCACTTACCAAAATGGCGGGTTCCAATTGCCATTTATGGTTCCACACTCCTTTTTGGACTTGCCCATCTTGGAAATGTTGGCTGGCACGGTGCAGCCCTTTCGGCCACTATTATGCAAGCAATTGGTGTGACCGGTTGTGGCTTTTTATGGGCTGTTCTTTATCTTTATACGGGAAAGCTTTGGCCAGCAATTGTTGCTCACTTCATATCAGACTTTGTCGCTAATATGCTTACTGGTTGGAATTCTTCAGGATGGCACTGGCATGGTTATGCGACAGATTGCATTTACACTATCTTGATCGTTGGCGTTCCACTTCTGTTTTCAATTTGGATGATGTTCGGCAACGCTAGACAAGTAATGGAAGAAAATGCCGATCGAATAATGAATATGAACTAGTTTGATTTTAATAAAAAAAGTCTGGGAAAAATTCTCAGGCTTTTTTATTTCAAGATAAATCGTCAAATTACCAATTACAAAATAAATTCGGTTAACTCTAAAACGAGTGGAACAACAATTACAAATAAGACCGTTGAAGTAGTAACAACATTAGTTGCATATTGAACGTCTCCGTGAGATTCACCGACTAAAATCGGTAAAACGGCTAATGCTGGCGTAGCAGATTGAACTACTAAAGTTTCCTTTGCAAGGCTCGGTAATGCTGGGCCCCAATTAGCACCAAAGACAATCAAAATAATCATCAGCGCTGGTACTAAAATGAACCTTCCAAGTAGCGCCCAAATTGTATCACGGTCTAAGTGAATTGATTTCAAACCAGCATCGGCTAAAATAATTCCGATATAAATTAGTGACATTGGTGTAACAATTCCGCCCACCATGCTTAGCACGGTTGTAATCCATCCCGGAATTGGTACTTCAACTAATAAACATATTAAAGCAATTAGGAAACCTACTAATGGAGCAGGCAACAATTTCTTCCAATTAAATTTCTGCTGTTTCTGTTTTTGCACAGTTGGATCATCACTTGAGATGAAGAAGACCCCAATTGCCCAAGTAGAAACTGTATTTAACACATAATAAATCAGGAAGTAAGGCATACTTTTTTGCCCAAATAAAGCAATGTTTAATGGTAAGCCAATAAAAATCGTATTGGCATTAGTAATAGCATTGATGAAAGTCCCGCGTCTTCCTTTGCGGATACGAAGAACTTTACATAAGAGCCAAGCAAACAAATAGCTAAGGGCGAAACAAATGATGGCATAAACGAGGCCGCCAGTTAAACCAAACAATTTATCGCGGGTCAAATATTTCAACACGGAAACAAAAATTGAAGCTGGTAAAGCAATATTCATGATTAAATATGAAATATTGCCTTTAAACTGATCTCCTAGTTTTCCACTGCTGCGTAGCCAGTAGCCTAACGCAATGACCAATAACAGTTCAACAACACTAGTTAAAGAAGTAATAAAGGCTTGCATTGATCCTCACTCCTATTCATTTTTATATTCCGGCGCCCAGCGCAAAGCTTCAACAGCTTGCTTACCGTCGTCATATTCGTTTTGGTTGAGGTGATCCTTAATTGCTTGGTTAGCCACGGCATGTGCAACTGTTTGCGAAAAGATATTGAGCTTTTCAACTGGTGGTAGAACAGCAGCTCCCGGCTTAGTTGAATCAACGATTCCACCTAATGAGTGAGCAGCCACACTAATCATTTCATCGCTCAAGACTTTAGCATTAACTGCTAAAGCACCAAGTCCAAGTCCAGGATAAACTAGAGCATTGTTTGCTTGACCAATTTCATACTTAACACCTTGATAATCAACCGGATCAGCTGGAATTCCCGTAGCAACTAACGCCTTGCCCTTGGTCCATTCGATTAAATCTTGCGCTTTTGCTTCCGCCAATTGCGTTGGGTTGGATAATGGAAAAATAATTGGCCGTTCAGTGTGCTCCGTCATTTCGGTCACAATATCTTGAGTGAAGGCGCCAGAGCGAGTAGATGTTCCAACTAAGATGTCGGGATGAACCGCTTGAACTACACTCTTCAGATCCTTTAACTGATCCGCATTGGCAAATTCTGACCGCTTTCTGACAAAAGGCTTTTGCGCTGGCGTCAAATCAGGTGTATCGTCAAACAATAATCCCTGCTTATCAACTAAGTAGAAATGCTGCCGGGCCTCTTCAGGCTTTAAGCCCGCTTGCAACATTTCAGAATATACTTGTTCAACAATGCCAGTACCGGCGGTACCGGCTCCGAAGCAGACATACTTTTGCTCAGTCAATTTTTGCCCACTAATCTTTAATGCTCCTAAAATTCCGGCTAACACAATAATTCCAGTACCTTGAATATCGTCATTAAACGTCAAAATATGATCACGGTACTTTTTCAGGATATTGTCTGCGTTATCACGGCCGAAATCTTCAAAGTGCAAATACAATCCTGGGAAAAGCTTTTCAACACACTGAACAAATTGATCTACAAACTGGTAATATTTATCGCCATTAACTCGACTGTGTTTATTACCCAAGTAAAGATCATCTTTGAGTAATTTTTCGTTATTAGTACCGACATCGAGTACAACTGGCAAAACGCAGGCCGGATCCACACCAGCTGCGGCCGTATAAACCATCAATTTACCAACAGAGATATCAACTCCCTGAGTTCCCCAGTCGCCAATTCCGAGAATCTCTTCGCCGTCAGTAACTACAATCAACTTAATATCGCGACCATCTGCGGCATTTTTTAAACTGGCTTCCATTTGATCAGGTTTATCGATTGAAAGGAAAGCGGCATTTTGCGGATTAACAAACAGGTGACTGTAATTTTCAATTGTTTCCGCAATTGTCGGATCATAAACAATTGGCATGAATTCGGTCACATGTTCACTAAAGATTTTAAAAAATAGCACCCGGTTGGTATTAAAAATAGTCATTAAAAAAATGCGTTTTTCTAAATTAGTTGACTTTTCTTGGTACTGCAAATAGACTTCACGTACCTGGCTTTCAAGCGATTGCTCTTGCGGCGGCAACATCCCTTCTAAATGATATTGCTTACGTTGCTCTTCAGTAAAAGCTGTGCCATGATTCAAAAAAGGATCATTTAACCGATCTTGTCCTGTCTTTTCCATAATTCCACTCTCCAATCTAGACGAAATTTTTCTTTGGTTATTAACACTTTTAGCTTATTCCCATTATAGTGATAGTTCAAATAATTGATCTTGCCAATAAAATCACTTGACTTATTCATATTTTTGCTTAACTGATTTTGATAAAAAAGAAAAAAATATTTTTAAGTACAAAAAAAGACTAAGAAATCAATTTTCCTAGTCTCTTCTAGTTTAAGTTAGTCCAATCCGCCCGTTTAAGCAGATAATATTTTTCTTCATATGAAAATAAGTTGCTGATTTTACTCAAATCAACGGCATAAATAAATTTGAAACCTAAATTTCGCAATAATCTTTGCGAGCGCTCATTATTGGTAAAAGTACCGGCCCAGATCTGCTCTTGCTTTAACTTGCCAAAAGCAAAATTAAACAACAAAGTTAAGGCCTCCGTCATGTAGCCATGACCTGAAAACTCTTTATCTAATAAGAAGCCGACTTCCTTAGAAGTAAGTAGTTCGGCTTCATTAGTTCCGCGGTCATATAGTTCAACTAGGCCAATTAGTTTATGCGTTTTTTCCAAGCAGACCCCATAACTATACTTTCTAGCCGCATATTGGCCAGCTGCAATTTCAGCCTGAGTCAGATTTTGGTAATGATCAAAACCCGCTAACTGGTGATAGTACTTATCTTGGCCCCATTTTAAAAGTGTCGTTGCATCTTCAACCTTAAATGGTCGCAAATAGATTCGTGCAGCCATTATTTGCCAACTACCTTAAGAAGCCAGTCCATTCCAAACATTAGGGCAAAGCTGTAGGCGGCAATTGTCCATGGCTTACCCAAAATGATAATCCAAAAGTAAGTCCAGAATTTCATATCGGTTAACCCGGCTAGCAGGCAAAGAACGTCATCAGGTGCCATTGGCGCAACAATACAGATTGCAAAAAACCAGTTAAATTTATTTTGGTTTTTGGTCCACTTCATATACTTATCGAGCGTTTTTTCCGAAACAATGTGCAGGATAAATGGTCGTCCATAAAAACGCGCAAGGAAAAAGTTGATGATTGAGCCAATGCAAACTCCGACATAGTTGTAGATAAACCCCGCTAGTGGACCGAAGAAAATTACTCCGCCCAACAAAGAGACACCACCCGGAATAATTGGGATGACTACTTGGATAATTTGAATTAAGACAAAAATCACCGGCCCGATGATGCGCTTATCAGCCAAATATGCCTTCATCTTCGCTTGACTAGTAAAAATCCCTAAGCGGTACCAATAAATACACAATAGAATAATAATAATCCCGCTGACAACGGTCAAGATATTGATTAATCTTCGACTAGCTTTAGCTGAAAGATGCATAACTTACCTCCAATATTAGGCTAATTTTACCAAAAAATTCACTCAGATGATTACTTTTTTAGCTCTTCAGCACAATAATTATAATAACTTAAATATTTTAAAATTAATTATAGAAAAGGTAATTAAAAGATAGCAATTTATCATTCCAAGTTAAGTAACTAAAAATAAGGTACCAAGAAGGTAACCGTTTTTCAAAACATAAACACTTTTGCCTTTTAAAGTATAATAAATTCAAGAACGAATTGGAGGTTAGCAATGACGACTATTATTAATGATGTTTTTTATGATGAAAAAAAGCAGTTGGCAACCGATATTTATTTACCCGAGAAAACAAATGTGGAAACTAAAATCCTGTTATTCTGGCACGGTGGTGGTTGGTTTCGCGGCGATAAAAGTAACCTGAAGGATTACTGCACCCAAATTACGGAGCAGAATTTTATTGTGTTTGCGCCCAATTATTCGCTAGCGCCCAAACATATTTTTCCAGCCGCTCATAATGACAGTATTACTTTTGTAAATTGGCTGCTTAACAGTTCGTATGGGCAAAATAGAACTAATACAATTACCCAATTAGGTGCAAGCAGTGGCGGCGTAATGGCTCTATTTTTAGCGGGTAAATACGGTTTCCCAACTGTAACTTGGTCTGCACCTGTTTCTTTTTCTTCTTGGATGAAAAACCACCAAGATGTTCGTCCATCTCAGCAAGCAAATTTTGAATTTGGCATAACTGATTTAAAGCAAATTAATGATGCCTTTTACAAGTATTTTACTCTTACCTACACGGGCACGGATAAGCAGGAGACTTTGAAAAAATTAGACGCACAATCCTATGATTACGACAATCTAGGGCGTTTATTAATGCTTAACTCCACTAACGAATTATCGCCAACCGACTACTTACTTGATTTTATTAGTCAACTAGCTAAAGCCGACCATAGCGTTGACCTCAAACTAATTGCCGGCGAGCGTCATGCCATGTCCTATGCTAGCGACTATCTGGCCGAGTCCATCTCTTACCTTGCTAAAAAACCTGTTAAGTAAGTTACTTATAAATAATTAGTAAAGGTAACCAGAAAAACCCCACTTTTTGATGAAAACGGTTTATAATAGTTGTTATAAATTTTACTGCAATTAGTTGCAGTACCTAAGGAGATAACAAGATGGCTAAATATCAATCAATTAATCCGTACACTAACGAAACCTTTGCCAGTTACGACAATCCGACCGCTAGCCAAATTGAAGACTCAATCAACTTAGCACATGCACTTTACCAAAAATGGCGTCATGAAGAGCCAGAAAGCCGGTGCAAGACATTACATCAAATTGCGACAGCCTTTCGTGAACATGAACAAGAAATGGCAGAAATCATGACCCGTGAAATGGGTAAAATGATTGGTGAATCAAAGGGTGAAGTTGAACTTTGTGCTTCAATCTGTGATTACTACGCCGATCATGGTCCTGAAATGCTTAAGCCACAACCGATCGAGTCTAAGCTGGGCAAGGCTTATTACCTTAAGCAAGCTACTGGCGTAATCATGGCATGTGAACCATGGAATTTCCCACTTTATCAAGTAATTCGCGTGTTTGCCCCTAACTTTATCGTTGGAAATCCGATTTTATTAAAGCACGCCCACAACGTTCCTGGATCAGCAGCCATGACCGCCAAGATTATTAAGCAAGCTGGTGCACCAGAGGGCAGCTTAATCAACCTCTACCCAAGTTATGACCAACTTGATGACATTATCGCTGATCCACGAGTTCAAGGAGTTGCCTTAACTGGCTCCGAACGGGGCGGTTCATCCGTTGCCGAAAATGCTGGTAAGAATCTAAAGAAATCAACGATGGAATTAGGCGGAAACGATGCGTTTATTGTTTTGGATGATGCTGACCCACAAGTCTTAAAGAAGGCCTTGAGTACCGCGCGAACATACAACGACGGACAAGTCTGCACGTCTTCTAAGAGAATCATTGCAGTTAAAACCCGTTACGACGAAGTCTTACATGAATTAAAGAATTCTTTTGCTGCACTGAGGCCAGGTGACCCGCTTGATCCAGCTACTACTTTGCCACCAATGAATTCTGCTAACGCTAAAGACAAGTTAACTAAGCAAGTTGATGAAGCAGTTAAAGCCGGTGCCAAGGTCTTTTACCAATATCCAGAAATTGATTCTGCTGGTGCCTTTTTCCGGCCAATTATTTTAACTAATGTTGACAAGCAAAACCCAGCTTATGATCAAGAATTTTTCGGCCCAGTTGCAATTGTGTATGAAGTCGAAGATGAAGATGAAGCCATAGCTTTGGCAAACGACTCAAGCTATGGTTTAGGCTCATCAGTTATCAGCGCCGACGTAAAGCATGCACAAGAAGTAGCTGCTCAGATTGAAACAGGCATGACCGTTATTAACGGCACGTGGATCAGTTCAGGCGAATTGCCATTCGGCGGAATTAAAAAATCCGGCTATGGTCGTGAGCTAAGTGATCTTGGCATGATGGCTTTTGTCAATGAGCACTTAGTAATCAGTATGCCAACCAAATAATTTAACTAGTAATAAAAAAGGCTAGACGAGATGCGTCTGGCCTTTTTATTGTCCCTGATTTTTATTTTTAAATAAGTTGTAGCCAAGTAAAATCGTCATCATCACACTAGATAAAATCAAGAAGTAAGTCGATGCTCCGATTGAAACTGCGTATAAGAGCAGTTGGCTAGTAATATTCTTTAAAATGCCCGTATTTGATAATGCACTGTTTGACATGCGGTAGATTAAATAGACGAGAAATACCGTCTCAATTAACGATAAAACAAAGGAAATCTGGCGTCCTTTAACTGTATCTTTCAACGTATTATAGGTAATAATCAATGGAAAGAGCAGAATTAGTAGCCAAATCACACAGACAATTACCCCAGAAAGCATGGTTTCGCTAGATGAGAATAACCGGCCGGCTAAGCCAAATGCCACCCTAGTAATCGACATTTTGCCACTATACGAAATATCAGTTACTGATGCACCTGAACCCGTGAATAAGACAACCAGGTTAATAACTGCCATCAAAATTACAAGCAGCTGCACATAATTAAAATGCTTTTTAACCGTTGCTACCTCTTCTTCCACACGTTGCTCGCCTTTGGTTGACCTCTTCCTGGACTTGACCTTTTGTTTTGAATCTTCAACATTATTAAACAAGTTAGAGCCGATTTGATTAACTTTTTCTGTCAGTCGCTCATCTACCGTGTAACGCTCAATGTCAGCAGTTCGGACGCAAACAGCATACAGGCAAACTAGCAAGGCAAAAAAGCAGATCCAACCAATACTTCGCGAAAAACTCATTATTAGCAACAATGCAATTCCCAGCAAAAAGACAATCATACTATTAAGATGCATCCATTGCAGCATTTTCTTAATCGTTAAGTTTTGCTTTTTAGGATAAAACTCTTGCCTGTATGCCTCACGACTGGCAATTTTCTTCGCAGTATTTTTATTTTCATAATTGGCGGTCTGGTGCTGATCCGTAAAGAACGTATCACGATATTTTTGTAAATTAAACTGACAGTTAGGACAAACTTTGTCATTATCAGTAATTGACCGGCCACAATTTGGACAAGTAGTCATAAGAAACTCCCTTTGCTCAGATATTTATTTAATATGTTAATCATAAAACAAAAAGCACAATAAAGAAAACTTCTTTATCGTACTTTTTTATCTTTACTATTAAACGGCGCTCGTCTAATGGTTTTGCAATTGTTCAATTTCAGCTGTTAATTGCTTGATTTTCGTAACTGAAGCTTCTGGAGCAAGCATTAACTGGTCGCGCTGAAACTTTAATAATTCAAGATTATTGTCATTACTAGCTGATGATTGCTTGCTAGCCGCTACTTTAGTAGATAGCCGCTGATGATTAATCGTCCATTTTGGTAACCCTAACTGCTCAATAAATGATTGATCATGCGAAACGATAATCAGTGCGTAAGGATAAGCGGTAATAAAGTCCGCGAGAGCAGCAAGGGCTTCTAGGTCAAGAAAATTAGTAGGCTCATCCAGTAGCAACAAGTTATATTTGCCCGTCAATATTCGCGCCAAATTAAAACAAACTAACTGACCACCAGATAAGTTTTTAACTTTTTGATGCCGTATCTGCCATAAGTGAAGATCACCCAGAACTTGCATAGTAGCACTGGTTGCAAAAATGCTGTTTTTCATAATCGCTTCGAGCACCGTTTGGTCTGATTGCAGCTTAATGATATTTTGCGTAAAATAGCCTATCTGCAGCTGGGGATGGTAAAAGCCGGTTAGCTTACGCTCAAACAGCTCTTTTAGAAAAATTGATTTACCCACACCGTTGGCACCTGTTAGGATAAGCTTATTTTGGTAGGTCAAATTGACTTCCTGTTCAATTGTAAAAAGTAATTTGTGGTATGCCACTATTTTTTGCGGATTGAGTCTTAAAGCCTTGCTTTTAGGTGCAATTGTTTCATTCTTCATCTGGGCAGCACCGTTTTTTAAGGTGATTTGTTTACGAACAACTGGCCTAGTTAGCGTTTTCGCTTCTTTTTCAATTCGCCTTGATAAATTTTTGGTTGCACGAGCCACATTATTAGCGGCTTTTACTTTTCCTAGCGACTTTGAACGCCAGTCAGAACTGCTAATGTGCTTTTTCGGATGGCTAAAGGAATCAGCTTGTTTAGCATGCCGTTTAAAACTAGCTTTTAATTGGTTAAGATGCTTTTCCTGCTCGTTATATTCTAATTGCATACGTGCAGCCTGCTTTTCCTGCGCTCGTTTAAATTCTGAGTAAGTTCCCTTAAAAGTGATTACACGCTGGTCCTTAACACACCAAATTGTGTCACAAACTTGATTTAGAAAATGCTGATCGTGACTAATAATTAAACACGAACTTTTTAGACCACGAATTAAGTTAATCAGCCATTTTTGCTGCTCAAAATCTAAGTTTGAAGTCGGCTCGTCCAATAAGAGCAATGCTTTTGGTGCGTTTCTTAATTGTGCAATTGCCCTACTAATGGCTAACTTTTCACGCTGACCACCACTTTTATCTTGCGCATTTAAGAGCTGCGGAACATAAGCCCAATTACAGAGTCTTGTTATTGATCCCGTAGCTTTAATTAGCTCAGATGGGTTATTTATATCAGCAATTAGCTTCATCAAAGTGGTTTTACCAACCCCATTATTCCCGATCAAGCCTATCTTTTGCTTTGAATTAATTCCAAGACTAGCAATTTCAAATAATTTTTTTGCTGCCACATTTACTGTTAAGTGATTGATTTTTATTAATTCCAATTTTTACCTCGGTAATAGATTAACTGATCTGATTGATGCCAGTTTCAGTTTTCATTGGACTACCCTCCTAGATATTAAGTTAACGATCGTTAAACTAGTAGGTGCCACTATTAGCGTTTGATAAAAAAAGTCATCAATGCTAATTTGCGTTACCTAATAACAACTATTCTTGACATGACTCTTTCCTCCATTAGATTAATTTTTTCATTTATTACTTAATTGTATTTCATTATTTATCTAATTGCAAAACTGCCATATTATCAAGTACAGCCTGGGTTTTAAAGGTAAACAAAAAAAGACTGACCCCTCAATTTGAAAAATCAATCTTTCTGTTTCAGGTTATTTAGCCTTTTACTCGTCTACTCTTCTTTTTCCAATGAACACCTTCATAAGTCAGCTTAACTGCTGCAGATAAGGTAATTGGCATGATGAAGACGAGAATAATCAAACCAATAATTACTGCTAATGCAACCTCAATCAAAGTTGGAATTCCTGATGGAATTAAGGCTGCAAAAGTACCGCCTAGAATAATTGCGGCTGAAACAACAACTGTTCCGATAATACCACAAGCTTTAAGCATTCTTTCACTTGGCTTATTACCTTCAATTGCACGGTAACGTGTCATGAGGAAGATACTGTAGTCAACTCCGAGGGCAATTAACATAATGAAACCAAAGAATGGCGTATTCCAAGTTAATAAGTCCTTGCCCATTGTAGCTTTTACAACCCATTCAGTAATTGATAATGAGCAGAAGTAAGCAATGAGAAGCGTGCCCAGAATATAAACTGGTTGCAGCAATGAACGAGTGACAAAGATTAACGCAATGCCAATTCCGATCAACATAATTGCAGCTGTTCTAATAAAGTCTTTATTAGCAATATCCTTAATATCGGCAATGTTGGAACTTTCACCACCCATGGCAATCGTTGCTTTACCTAATCGACTTCCTTGCAATGACTTCTTAGCCATTGAACTAAGCTCCTGCGCTTTTTCCGTTGCTTCAGTTCCGCTCGGGTTTGAATTAAAGACAATCATAATCATTGCTGATTTTTTATCTGGACTAAGGTAGTTATCAACTGAAGTCTGGAAAGTATCATTTTTGATAAATTCCTTCGGAATGTAAAAACTATCTGCTGCAGATGAGCTAGCAAGACCCGTTAAGTAAGCTGCTCCTTGGCCTAAGCCGCTGTTAACTTCATCAACACCTGAAGTTAATTTAGGCGTTCCTGTTGCAAGTTGACCTGCACCGGTATTTAACTGACCAACACTTGAATTTAGTTGACCAATACTGGAGCTAAACTGGCCTACACTTGAATTTAATTTACCAAGATTTGAATTTAGTTGACCGACACCACCGTTTAATGTGGTAGCACCTGAATTCAATTGACCAGATGCAGAGGCTAATCTGCCTACACCTGATTGCAATTGACCCATTTGGCCCGAGACGTTTGGCATAGAAGCCGAAACTTGCGACCATGATTTTTCAAGAGCTGCGCCAGCTGCTTGCATGGCGGCCATCTTTTGTTGTGGCGTTAATCCGGGAACTCTATTAATGCTTTGTGCCAGATTAGCCTTATAGCTCTTTTCAAGTGCAGCTTTAGTATTTGATTGTGCGGCTGCAATTCCTTGAGAACCTGCAGATAGCTGCGAATTTAATTGGTTTAAGCCGCTAGTCATCTGAGCAGTGCCGCTTTGTAAACGGCCGGAGCCGCTTTGCAATTGACCAGCACCACTTTGTAATTGGCTAGTGCCACTTTGTAACTGGTTAGCTCCGCTCTGAAGCTTACCTGTTCCATCCTGTAATTGACTAGTACCGTCGGCTAATTGGCTTGCACCATTAGCTAACTTCTTACTTGCTTTACTTAGTTTACCTAGACCAGCACGCGCCTGGTCAACCCCTTGATTAACAGTGTTCAATTGATTTTTAACATAAAGCTGATCAATTTCTTCACCATAAGGTTGGGTGACAGAAGTTACTAGTGAGACATCCCCTGAGGACTTTAATTGTCTCGTTAGTTGATCGATTAAGCGCAAGTCCGCTTCGTTATCAAGACGATGATTACTCTTGATATACAAAGTAGAAGGCTCAGCCATACCAGCTGAGAAGTGCTTTTGAACTACACGCATCCCTGCTTTTGCTGGCTCTTCGTTATCAATTTCGTCGGTATCATCATAATTTAAATGACCTGAGTACATCAAAGCAAATGGAGTTACCACAACAGCAAGAACAATTAAGTAAATAATTGGGTGTGCTAGTGTTCCCTTAGAAATACCATGCCATAGTTTATCTTCTTGTTCACCAGTAAATTTCTTAACTGGCCAGAACATTTTTTCACCTAAAACAGCCATAAAGAATGGGTTCAAGGTTAATAAAACAATTAATAAGATTGCTACACCAACTGCCACACCAACTGCTGATTGGTAAATGGAGAAGTTAGCTAAGCTTAGGGCTGAAAATCCAATCAGGATAGATGAGCCCGAATATAGAATAGTTTTCCCAGCAACTTTGAGGGAGCTTTTCATCGCTTCATAGCGATCCATTCCCTTCCCCAAATCTTCTTTAAACTTATCATACAAAAGAATATTGTAGTCCGTACCAATTCCGAACAAAACAATAATCATGAAGACCTGTGTAAAGTTTGAAAATGGGAAGTTTTGGAACTTCACTAAGTTAGTAACAATTGAAAAGGCGGTAATGAAAGACACCCCAACTGTTAATAACGAAATCAGTGGCACAATTGGTGACTTAAATACAATCACTAATACGATAAAGATAAAGATGACAGTAATAACCTCTGTTTTCTTTATCCCTTCTTGGATTGAATTTGAAAAGGAATTCTGTAAAACATCGGCTCCCGTAACATAAGTCCGAATTCCCGTTGTTTTAACAGCTTTATTCAGCTCTTGTTCAACATCATTGACCGGACCATGCTTTTTCGCAACATTAAGCTGCAAAATCCAGGCTTTGTCGTCCTTGGACTGCAATTGCTTTTTCGTTGCGATATTATCATCCGGTGCCATGACCATCTTAATACCGTACTTACTCTTGTTTTCTTTTAATTGGTCAATCGTTTCATTGATTGCGTTTTTATCATCTGCGGTTAATTTGCCTTTTTCCTTGTTGAAGACAACTGCTATTTGATAAGTGTCCTTTTGCTTAGGTCCCCAATCATTTTGAATTGACTTAGCGACCTCGCTCTGAACATCTTGCGGCAAGGAAATATTTGAGTGCTCACGCGTTAATCCGGTAACATCTGGCAAAGCCACAACAGAAATAATTAAAATTAAAATCCATGCAATGAATGAAAAAATATGGTTCTTTAATAGTTTTTGCACTCTGCTTTTCCTCTCTATTCTTAATTAAATATTTTTTGGCTGAACTAATTTGAGAATCAAATCATGGTAACCTTGATCGGCCTCTTTACTAGTTTCATTCTCAAAAGATGCTGATACGTCTAGAAAAACATATCCTAATACCGCACCGATTAAAGAATGAAGTGAAACAGTACTGTCACTTCTTAAATTCAATTTATCGGCCAATGCGATTACATTCATGATTTCCTTAGTGATAGCATCTTCGGGTTTATACTCATTCAGGTGATAAAGAATACTAAAAAGTGCGGGATCATTCAAAATAAAATTACGTACAATATCCGCAAATCTCAGTAAAGCTTCCTCTCCTGCAATGCCCATCAGATTTTCAACCAGCTTTTTACTTAATATCTTAATCCTGCTTGCACCAACAAGTGATAATAATTGCTTACGACCTGAAACATAGTGATAGAGTGACTGTGAACGAACGCCTAACTCTTTAGCTAGGTTCGGCAGAGTAGTCGCAGAAAGTCCTTTTTGACCAATCAGCTCCGTCGCCTTCGCAATCACCTTATCAAGATCGAGGCTTCTCTTTTTAACCAAATTCACCCCTCCTTATAACAGCATAGTGAACAATATAGCACTACAGTTTGAAGATTACAATCTACAAAGTGTAAATTATTATTATTTTTTTGCTAAGAGTTAGGTGAAGGCCTGTGATACAAGACTTTTTTGGACATAAAAAAATCCAAAAACTTGGATTAATTAGTTTATTTTACTTAAAAAAGCCGTTAACTGTTTTACCTAAATTACTAAAACTGCGGTCAGAACTAGCCCAGACGCTCACACAGTATGCGTGACCGTGACTTTGCACAAGTGCAACGTTTGCTCTGCTATCACCAATGGCATAAATGGTTGCACCGTTAGTTTGTGCCACAATCTTGGGCTTTTTACCAGTTAGACTAAGTGAACCCAGCGCCATATTGGCATATTGCCGATTCAAAGTTTTATTTTGGTACAGATTGTTCATCACTGCAGCTAAGTCAGCAGCCGTTGTTGTGGCCACCGGGCCAGCCGAATAATGCTCACCGAATTTGGTGTTGGTCGCACCCATTTTATGCGCTACTTCATTGATTTTAGCGGGCTTAACTTTTCTTGTTAAAGCATTCCCAGCAGTCTTATTTTTACGCATTAAAGTCTGCTTTAAAAAGGTAACGCCATATGCAATTCCGGGTTTAAGCATTTTTTCGCCCTTGGCGCGATCCGCTTTTTTTACCTTAATCGCAGTATGGTCACTCAGTTTACCATGTTGCTCCTGATAGTAAATAGCCGCAAGCAAAAAGAGGTTACCCGTAGCACCAACTTCATGTGCTTTTGCAGTATTTGATAACCGCGCAAATTTATCTGAATTCAAGTCTTGAACACTAACTTGATAGCTTTGATCTTTTCCCATCACCTTTTCAATTTGCTTTGACCAATCCTGATTACTGCCAGAAGCAACTTTAATGTGATTGGGATATTCAACTGCTGCCATTTTTGGTTCATGGGCAGTTTTACCCTTAGACTTATTGGTGGTATTTTTTTGATTTACAATTTGAACTTGCGAATTCTCTACTCGCTTAATGTTAACCGAATACAACATAAATGCTAGTAATGTTGTTATTAAAGAGCCGATGAGGACTTTATTTTTCATTTTTTTGCCTCAATTTAGAAGAAATGATGTCGTTTCATTAATACAATCAACCAGACCATTAAAAGAATCGTGATCAACATGATTGCAATCCAATCAGACGAATTATGACTTACTGGTAAGCTAACATTCATCCCGTAAAAACCCGTTAGAATAGTCGGAATAGTCAAAACTAGTGACCACACCGTGAGGAATTTCATCGTGTCGTTTAGGTTATTGTTCATCATGTTATTGGATGTTGCCGAGAGAGTTTGCGTTACTTGCTGCGAAATCTTAACCATTTCTGCTGACTGATTTGATTCAATTAAAACATCGTCCAGCCGCTCGCGTGCCGGCTTAGTGAAATCCAATTCCGACAATTTTAAACTGTGCAGCATCATTAAATTGGTTTGAATTGAACTGGATAAGTAGACCAAACTTTTTTCAATACTTGATAATTCAACTAAATCTTTATTATCAATGTCATCTGATAATTTTTGATCAAGCGTATTCCGCTGTACATCTAACTGTGTAACTGCTCGCTGAAAGTATTGCGATAAAAATAACAGAAATTTCATCAATAATTCCGTTACATCTTGTGCCGTCGACAATTCACGTCTCATTGCTAAATCATTGAATTCATCAAAAACGTAACTGGTTGATTCAGTGTGAAAAGTAAAGATATTCTCACCCGAGACCAAAAAAGTAACCGGATGTGATGTAAAGTGCTTAATTGTTTTAGTAGGCCAAATTGGTACATCATAAACCATCAAGTGGATATGCGTATGGGTATCGTAATCATAGTGCGGGCGCTCATGACGGTCAGAAATGTAAGAAATCATATCAGGCGTAAAATTAAACTCGTCCTGTAATGTATTACTGTCATCTTCACTTAGATTACTAATGTCAAACCACCGATACTTGGTTGCCACCGGAAATTTCTGTTCTTTAATCATTTTCTTCACCCCTAGGTTGATGAATTAATAGACGCAAAAAGTCATATTAATGTTCTTTTATTTTACCATTCATGTGAAAAACGATAAATAAAAAAACAGGTGTAAAAACCTGCTTTTTATTTCTGTCAATTAATGATTATTGTTTCCAAGCTGCATCAAACTTGGTCTTTCCAGTATTAATAGCCTTGTTCACATTTCTATTTTTCTGAGCCGCAGAAAGAATTGATTGCATAATTGGCGTCAATTGGCTAAAAGTGGCACTTGAGTCCTTAATAACCGGAACACTGTAAAGTGAATTAGTTGACCAGATTGTCTCTAATTTTGCTGGCAATTTAAACTGCTTAATTGACTTGTATTCCGTAGACTTAGTTGCATCCTCATTAACAGGAATATAGCCCGTCTTTTTGGCCCACTTAATCTGACTTTGCTTCGAGGACAGGAACTTCATGAACTTAAAGGCCGCAGCTTTTTGCATTGCACTTGCCTGATTAAACATGTAAATATCGGTTCCCTGCTGCATCGTATACTTGCTTGGACGTGCTGCAACTTCGTAGGTAAAACCTTTTCTTGCCGCCTGCTTAATCCAAGTTTCTGTTGAAGATGAGGTCACAAACATCGCTAACTTGTTATTTGTGAATGGAATGTATAAGTACTTATCAGAACCAGCCATTCTGAAGTAGCCTGCTTTTTCACCAGCTACATAATAATTAAGCACTTTTTTGGAAGCCTTGCCGGTAAAATCAATCTTACTAGAAAAATCTTGGCCCTCGTTCTTCATGCCCAACACGTAGTAGTTATCAAGATCATCAAAGCCGGCACCGGTCACCTGATGATTACTCTTCTGGTAAATTGTTTGCGCAGCCTGTTTTAATTCTGCCATTGTGGTTGGTACTTTGGTTACACCGTACTTTTTAAGCATTGCAGGATTATAAATCAAGACTTCAGTTGATTTATTAAACGGAATACCGTATTGCTTGCCGTTAATTTTAGCGCCATTAAGCATATCGGCTTTAATTCCTGAAGCAGCTGAACTCCCCCAACCAACATCATGGTTATTAATGTAAGGAGTTAAATTGACCAACATGTTATTTTTAGCGGCACTTTCAAGCCAACCAGGATAAGCTTGGGTAATTGTTGGCAGGTTCTTCGGTGATTGCATCGTCGAATTCAGTTTTGCCTGCAAATCATCGTAATTTCCTTGTTGTTCCAACTTGATTTTAATATTAGAATTCTTGGCTTCAAACTCTTTTGCAAGACTCTTTAATGTATCGGCTTGAGCTCCCTGCATTCCGTGCCAGAAGACCACCGTAGTTTTCTTTGTTACCTTAGGAATCTTATTTGATGTTGATGTTGAAGATGAATTATTGTTTGAGCAAGCAGCAGTTCCTACTAAAGCCAAACCGGCCACAGCAATTGCAGCTAGCTTCTTACCAAATTTCATTTTTTCTATTTTTCCTCCAAAATACTGGTTTAACCAACAATAAATAGTTGATCATTTAATTCTTATTTATTGTATAGCATGAAAAGTAAGATTACAATAAAAATTAACTGAAAAATTCGGTTTTATTTCGTTTATTTATTATTTTAGTAAAAATAGTTCGGCTTTAGATCAATTTGACTAAAATTAGCCGTATTTCGTTCTAATTCCTTACTTTGATAAACAAAAAAGGATTTATCGCCTACGACAAATCCTTTTTAAGTAATCTTGCTATTTAGTTTTTATTGTTTCCAAGCAGCATCAAATTTTGCTTTGCCTGAATTAATTGCACTATTCACATTTTGCTTCTTCTGGGCAGCAGCTAAAATATTTTGCATAATTGGATTAAGTTGACCATATGCAGCACCAGCATCCTTAACAACTGGAACACTGTAGAGGTTCTTCATTGCATCTTCTAACTTAGCTGGAAGCTTAATCTTCTTAGTATCCTTGTATTCAGCTGAATCAGCGGCAGCATTGTTAACTGGAATGTAGCCAGTTGCGTTAGCCCACTTAAGTTGACTAGATTTTGAAACTAAAAACTTAATGTAAGTAAATGCAGCTGCTTTTTGGTCTGCAGAAGCATGGTTAAACATGTAAATGTCTGTACCTTGTGACATTGTGTATTTGCCAGGACGAGGAGCAACATCATAAGTAAACTTGTTGCCAACGCCTTGCTTAACGAAACCTTCACCAGCTGAAGTACCAATAAACATTGCCACCTTTTGGTTAGCAAATGGTCCTGAAAGATAGTGTTCTGAACCAGCTACTCTAAAGTAACCGGCCTTAATACCGTTAGCATAGTAATTAATTACTTTCTTCGAAGTAGCACCAGCAAAGTCAATCTTGCTTGAGAAGTCGACACCTTCGTTTTTCATTCCCAAAGTGTAGTAATTTGATAATGAATCAAAGCCAGCACCAACAACTTTGTGATTACTCTTCTTGTAGATTGTTTCAGCATCCTCCTTCAATTCAGCCATTGTTGTAGGAGCCTTCTTAATACCGTACTTCTTGAATATATCAGCATTATAAGTCAAAGTTTCAATCGACTTGTTAAATGGAATACCGTATTGTGTACCTTCAATCTTGGCACCATCTAAAAGGGCAGTTTTAATATCAGAAGCTTTACTACTTCCCCAGCCCACTTCTTTGCTGTTAATGTATGGTGTCATGTTGACAAGCATTTTGTTCTTGGCTGCTGTGTAAAGCCAGTCAGGATATGCCTGCGTAATGGTTGGCAAGTTGCTTGGCGATTGCAAAGTTGAATTAATCTTTGCCTGCAAGTCAGGGTATGCACCTTGATTTTCCAATTTGACCTTAATCTTTGGATTATCCTTTTCGAATTCCTTGGTCAATTCCTTTAAGGTTTCTTGCTGAACGCCTGGCATACCATGCCAAAATACAATAGTCGTATTCTTTTTCACCTTGGTAATCTTAGCTGAACTACTAGACGATGATGATGAAGAACTATTTCCACCATTCGAACAAGCAGCAGTACCTACCAGTGTCAAACCAACAGCAAATGCTGCAGCAAGCTTCTTACTAAACTTCATTTGGTAAACCTCCCAAAAATAAAAACTAAACAACAATTTTTTGATTAACTAAAGCGTGATTGTTTCATTACGCTTCGGTAAAATCCGTTCTCCGAATGGGTTCTCTTCCAGCTCCGGATGCAATGTGTGCACCGGAATCAATTTTGCTGGTTGAACCTCTTTAATAATTTCTTTGAGTTCCATTTCGTCTGCATGACCGGAACAACGCAAGTCTTTGAACTCAATTTCATTATGGGCTAAATCTTGCAAGAAAGGCTTATATGCCGGATCAAAATCACCTAACGGTTCAGCGTTAGAGTGAATATAGATTCCGCCTTTTTGCAAATTGGCATAATTCCCAACTGCTTGCCAGAGGTATTCATGATCATCATTTAACAGTTCATCATACGAAACTGCTAATTCCGGTTTCAGATCTGTGAATATTTTATCCCCTGGCAAGTAGTAGTAGGGGTAATTCTGCTCAATACTTTCCTTAAGCAAATGTGCCCGCTGCGCATATAAAACAACCTGACGCGGCGAATCAGCGATAATGCGTAATAGCCGTTCAACATTAGTTGGGTAAGTATTAAAAGTAATCTGCTTATGTGGGTTATCTTGTTGCAATTGAACAATTTCAGCAGTCAATTCACGCTCATTTTTGGGACCAGTAAATTCTTCGCTACTTGCAGCACTTTTTTCTTCCGGCCAAGAAACTCCTGTACCTTCAATAATCAGTGCATCACAGTTTTTGGCGGCAGCTAAGTAGGCGTGTACCCAATCAGGATGATACCCGTGCAACCTGATATCTCCTGTGTAAGCTATTCGCTTATCCGGGGTGGTAATAATCAATCCCGTTGCCCCATAAGCATCATGGTCACTAGGCCATATTTCCAACGTAATGTCACCGACTTGGATTGGCTGTTGATATTTAGCAGCAATGATTGGTCTTACATAGCTTGAAGAATGGCCAGAGGCTGGCAAAAGGAAATCGCCATGTTCATTTAGTGCCGGCATCATCTGTGCCGTAATTGGCCCAGCATAAAGTGGAATTTCTGGCGCCAAAAAATTCATTGCCTTACTGTGGTCAAGATGTAAATGTGACATATATGCTGCCGCATGTTCCCAGCGCTCATGGTCAATTGGTTTACCCGTAATTGCAGGATCGTAAAAATTGGGAACATCCCCAATCAGTTGATGCTTGACCAATGTTTCATATTTTTCATCAGGTAAAGCAAGTTCAGGACGATAGACTTCGCCGAGGTCAAATAACACATGAGAGCGGCGGTAAGCCACTTCAATCATTGGTCCGCCAATTGTTGTCAGACCGTTATAAAAGGTAATTGTGGTCTTAGCCTTTGAGTTCATTACGAACTACCCCCTTAATAATTTGCTTTCTAAAGATAAAGTACAAAATTAAGATTGGAACAACCGTTAAGGTTGCCGCAGCCAATTGCAATTGGGTTTCACTACCTGCATCAGAGGCAAAAGCTGAAAGACCATTGTTAAGAAGACGCATTGTATCTTCGTTAGTCACAAGTAGTGGCCACAAGAAGGAATTCCAGCCTGAGATAAAGCTCAAAAGTCCTACAGTGAAAAGACCGCTTTTAGACATTGGCACCAAAATCTTCCAAATGTAGTCCCAATCACTTGCACCATCAATCATGGCAGCTTTATAAATTGTTTCCGAAATGGAACCAAAGTAGCTTTGTAAATAATACATATAAAAGATGGACGTTAAGAATGGTAAAACCAGGCCAATATAGGTATTAAGTAGACCCATATGTGCAATCGTATTGTAATTGGTAAAGATAATTGCTTCACCGGGAACCATCAATAAGGAGAGCATTATCATCTGAACAACGCCCTTCCCCTTAAAGCGTAAGTTAACCATCGCAAACGCTCCAAGCAGCGAATTGAATAAGCTGACCAGCGTAGTAATTGAGGCGGTTAAGACCGTATTGAAAAAGTATCTGGCAAATGGCGCCCGAGCGAAGACTTTCGCATAATTGCCCCATTCGAAATGATGCGGAATGAGCGTTGGCGGAATTGAGGTTGTTTCCTGAAAATTCATTAGTCCGCCCAAAATCATGTAGATAAATGGAAAAACCGTAATGAAGGCAAAGATGAACAAAATAATGTAACTGAATATGACTCCTAAGCGAATTCGTTTCATTTAATTTTCTCCTATCTTCTTCATCATTTTGCGTTGCAAGAAAGTAGCAAATAAAATAATCAGGAATAAGATCACTGTTGCGGCCATGGCCACTCCCGGAGTACCAACGGTTTGGAACTTATTGTAAATATAAAAGACTGCCGTCGTACCGGAATTACCGACTCCAGCTTGCCCGTTAAACAGCGCATACACTGACGTGTAGATTTTAAATGCCCCAATAATATTCATCGTTAGTAAAAAGGCAATCGTTGGCACTAATTCTGGCATTGTAATCTTCCAGAACTTATCCTTACCACTAGCCCCATACATATCTGCAATCGTATAAAAATTAGGGTCAATATTTCTGAGTGCACCCATCAAGATCACAATATTGAAAGCCAACGATGACCAGATACCAAAAATGATAATCGTGGTCAGTGACATTGCCGGGTCATCAATCCAATCAGGTGCTGGCAAATGGAGACTTCTTAATAAGAAATTCAACATGCCATAATCACCGTTAAAAATGTAACGGAAGACAATCCCAATCGCGATAGTTGAAGTAACATATGGCATAAAGAAGGTTGTTTCAAACAACGACTTATGCTTAACTTTGTCAAAAATAATCCAGGCCAGCATAATCGAAATTGCTAACCCGACCGGAACGGAAATTATTGCATATAACAAAGTATTCTTAATTGCCAACCAGAATTCTGGATCATTAAAAATATACTTATAGTTGTTAAATCCCGTCCAAGTCAAATCAATGAGTGACCCGCTTTGGAAACTCATGCCAAAAGCCCGCAAGATAGGATAGATACTAAACAAAGTGACAAAAATGATTGTTGGCGCTAAAAAAAGCCACGCTTTTTTCTGATTAGTTTTCATTAGTAAACCCGCTCTCCATCAGGTGTAAATAGAAATACTCGGTCCAATTTCATCGTCAGATTAACTTGATCCCCATGCTTGATTGGTACTTCCAAGTCAATCAATGACCGTGCTTGAACGT
Source organism: Lactobacillus sp. B4015 (assembly GCF_026536055.1). Taxonomy (NCBI): domain Bacteria; kingdom Bacillati; phylum Bacillota; class Bacilli; order Lactobacillales; family Lactobacillaceae; genus Lactobacillus; species Lactobacillus sp. B4015. The sequence goes on along the minus strand of NZ_JAFNOY010000002.1, from coordinate 316,968 downwards.
TGTCATAAGTAAATTTCAATACTCGTTCGCGTCCGATTAGTTCTATATCATCAACTGTTGCGTGCAAGAAACCATCTGGTGCAAGAACAACATTTTCTGGTCGAACCGATAAGGTGTATTCCCCATCAGGTAGTTCCCGTTTAAATCGTGCTTGTTTTAAATCAGCTAATTGAATAGTAAAGTCGTTAGCTTTTAATTCGTTTTCAGTTTTAGTTACCTTAAAGTTATCAATTACCGGATTGCCAACAAAGTTAGCTACGAAGTAATTATTTGGCTCCAAGTAAAAGTTTTGGCCTAAATCATCTTGTTGGATAATGCCGTCATTAAATAAAATGATTTTATCACCAATTGATAACGCTTCTTCTTGATCGTGAGTAACAAACAATGTTGTAATTCCCACTGATTTAACTAGAGCGCGAATCTCTTCTCGAATTTTCAAGCGTAATCTTGCATCAAGGTTACTTAAAGGCTCATCCATTAATAAAATTTTGGGTTCTTGAACTAACGCTCTGGCAATCGCAACCCGTTGCTGTTGACCACCTGATAAGTTGCCTGGCTTTTGATCAGCCAATTCTGTAATTTGCGTCAGTTCCATATATTTTTGTGCGACCTTCTCGGCTTCCGCCTTAGGCTTTTTATTTTTCCCTACAATTAATGGAAACATTACGTTTTGCAAGACAGTCATATGAGGATACAATGCATAGTTTTGAAAAACGTAGCCAATATGTCGATCTTTAGGTTCGACATTCACCACTGACTTACCATCAAAGAGAATTTCACCTGAAGTTGGGTTAAGCAGACCTGCCAGCATATTCAAAATTGTCGTCTTACCACAGCCAGAAGGGCCTAGAAGACAAACAAGATCCCCCTTTTTGACAGAAAAGCTGACATTCTTAATAGCTTCATGCCCATTATCGTAAACCTTTCTGAGATTTTTCACTTCAACGAATTTGTTGTTATCCATAAGTTCGCACCACTATATCTTGTATTAAATAATTTTTTGTCCCTCTAATTTTAAGATAAAAATCGCTTGAATACAACTTAATTTACTTAATAAAAATTCGGAGTTTAAGCTTGAAAGATCACTTTTTTTCTTAATTATTCGTATTTTAAGCTTGAATTACTAATTATCTGTTAGAAATCAGAATTAATGTTCTTATTTTGCAAACTACAAAAAAGGCGTCATCAAACCACAAGACTTGCTCTTGCGAGTTTATTTGCCTCTTAGGATTTAATCCGAACATTCATTATTATTTTTATCTTTTTAGTTTAATCATGCAAAAATCTTGATTTCGTTATTTTATATATTCTTGTATATTTTATTTGCATTTTTATTTCTCGCATACAAAAACACATCCTTAAATTACACTTTAAGGATGTGTTAGTAAGAATATACTTGTTAGACAAGTACAAACTAATTATTCTATTACTTCATTAACAACCAATAACAGTACAAATTAAGCCGCTTGACTAAATATAAATGAAAACACATTTAATGTCTGTACTATTTCAGATTTGTTAATGATTAGTGCATTGCACTAAAGCCTACTAAAAAAATAAAAAAGTTTGAAATTGACATTTTTTTGCCCTCTTTCTATTAAACATTAGACATATAAAGGATATATTCACTGTTATTTCACAAAGTGATGTTACTATACCCTTTAACCAAATAAATAATAGTACCTAATTTATCCCAGCGAATTAAAATGTTGGCTTATTTCACATTAGTACTAATAAAAAGGGGGTCAAATAATGAAAACCTTTGGTGAGACAATACAAAAAATTAGAAAATCACGTGGGATCACTCAAGCTGAACTTTCTAATAACTTATTAAATCGGACAACATTATCCAAGATAGAAAACTCACTTGAAGAGCCATCTTATCAGAATGCTTCATTATTGATTAAGCGACTGGGAATTACCCAAGAAGAGTTTGATTATATTCGAAATAATTATAATTTAAGCCCTAAAGAACAAATAATTTACGATACTCTAAATATTGCTTATAATTCTCAAAATCAAAAGATTGATTCCTTGCTAAAACGATGCCAACTAATTAGTAATGATGATGACATTCAAATGATTACCTCAATTCTTGAGGCTTTTAAAACAGGAAATATTATTGAAGCGCGAAAAATAATTATACCTGTATGGAAACACCGAATTTCTAAAATCGAAAACTGGAATATCCTAGATTTATATGTCTTAAATATGATTTTCTTTGTTTTTGATGAAGAAACAATGATCGGCATTTCAAATCGCGCAATTGATACAATAGAAACAAAATACCCTTTTCTTAAATCATTGAATGAAAGTTTTGCACTCAATAAAGCTGTAATTCTCGTTCATAAAAGGAAATTCTCTGAAGCAATTCCTGACTTGCAAAAAGCATGTAAATTAGCTAGAGCAACTTGTCGATATGATAAATTATTTTTAGCTAAAGGTCGTCTAGCCATTTGTCAAAAAAATAAAGAAGAAGCTGTCAAATGCTTAAATACTTTGAAAGCAATGGAAGCTCTTGACGTGTATCGCGGTTTACAAACCGAAATAAAGGAGTTCGCCGATCGGTTTAACGAAAACTAAAAAATTAGACTAAAGGCTATTGCAATGCAATAGCCTTTAGCAGGGTATATTTTATCGTTTTAATTAAAAGAATTATATTCGGGGAAAATTCATTCCATGTTCTAAGTCGCGTCCCCTTAAGTTTTTTGTTCTCACCTACCTTTACCTAAATTTTAAGGGGTAACAAGTAGCAATAATTAAATTGTTCTGTTATTTCACATTACTAAAAAGCGTTGCACACAAATGCAACGCTTTAATATTGTTCTTTTACCAGCATCTCATGGTCTATTTTTGCTCGTCCATTATTATAATCAAAAGAAAAACCGGGCTGAACATTAAATAAATAAACATTGAAATCTAAACTACCATCAGTCGATACGGCTTGCAAGTTAATTCCCCGCGCCATCAATTCTTCTCCGCGAAAAATCGGAGTCGCCTGGTAAATTACCCGCTTATTTTCCCGCAATGCGGTCCGAACGCGACTTTCGAAGATCGTCTGAATGCGCTGATTGGAAAAAGCGGACTGCGTAAATAAATTTTTGGGATTATTTTGATCTCCTGAAAGGTTACGCGGATTATAATTACCTTCCTGGTCTATCCCCGCAGAAACGGAATAGGCAATCAAGTGGCCGCGGTTGTATATTTGCGTTCCATTGCGGCGATTATAATGCCAAGCAGTTGGCTGCACAAATTGCTGAACCCGCAAGCTACCGTTGGCAACGTTGCGTTTTTCTAAAAAAGCAGTATTGGAATGGGATGTTCGGTTAAGATTATCTAAGTTCGAATAAATAACGCGGTTGACCCGCCATGCGTTTTTAATCAAAGTTGACTTGTCATTATTAACCGTAATATAAGCTGAAGAACCACTCTTAAAATTGAGCTGTGCCAGTTTAGCATAATCTTGCTGTGACAAACCACCGTAGACTTTAGCTGCTGGCTTAGCCTGCTCAATCTTATTTTTCTTTGCTGGCTCATTGCGCGTTATTTGATTAATTGTCTGTCGACCGCTTGGATCCGTACCGCCTTTAGTCGAAACAAACCATAGCAAGAACAAAATAATAATGACTATCGCCCAAAAGTCACCATTAATTACCTTTCTGCTTTGTCTTCTCCGCCTGCGTGCCATTACATCCGCTCCTTATTTGATAATAACTAAGTATAGCCAATCGAACTTTTGTTTGCAATAGCTGTAAGAAAAAAGCAAAGCTTTTTACTTTGCCTTAAGATATTAATTTCTAGCCCATTCATCAAGCATGTTCAAAAAATAGCTCTCGGAAAGACGTTTAATTTTACTGCCAGATTTATTATATTCACGTGCTTGCTGAATTGCCTCATTGTTTTTATCAAAAAAGCTATCGTCATCAATAATTAAAAAATTAGTATCGGGCGTTACGATTGTCTGAGCCTGACCATTCATATTATTAACCATCAAAGCAGCTTCCGCATTATCCATATTGATTCCGTCAACGAACGCAACTTTTTTATTGTTGACCGGATTGCGGTAGCCAAGTTCCCAGGCTTCCAGTTCGGCGGCAAGTAAATCCATGTTTTTAATCTTACCCTGAGCCTTAGCCAGTAATTCATCTGTGAAATTAGCACGAAAATCATCGTAAACTTTTTTGGTATCGATTGAATCGTCTAAGCCGTGATGCTGTTCGGTTTCTGCAATGCCTGCGCGCTGCATACAGTCAAGCAAGCGATTATGCTGGAACGGATAGTAAGCTCGGGCCAGGCGAAGCACATCAACATAATCATTATTTAGTTGAGGCAGCTTAAACTTTTCCGTTAAGTCATATAAAAAATTCAAGTCAAAGTTGACGTTGTAGCCAATAATAACGTCATCACCGATAAATTGCCGAAACTCCGTCATTGCTTCTTTAACTGGGATACCCTTTGTTAACAGCAGCTCCTCAGTTATGCCGTTTAATTTAGTAATAAAAGCCGGAACCTTATTCGAGCGCGGATAAACTACTAGTTTGCTGAACTGATCAACAATTTCATTATTACGCACCTTAATGGCACCAAGCTCAGTTACATGATCACGGTAAGAGTTAAGCCCCGTGGTCTCAATATCAAGCAGCGTATAGTCAGCAATAAAAGCCGGATTTTCTTGGCCCTTGGCACGGAGTTTTTCTTGCGCACCAGTAACATGCAAAACACCGTTTTTGATATAAATACTCATCACAAGCCCCCTTTTTAAAGCAAGTTCTGTAATAGAATAGCTGAATCGGCGTTTACGCCAGCGCTTCTGGCTTGGATATCGAGCGGTAATTGCTCTTGACGATAATCAGCAGCAACATAAGACCACTGCGGATATTGCTGGACAAGGTGAATAATTGGCTGAAGCAGTTGCGGGCTGGTTTCGTCTACCCCCAATTCAAGGAAAACCGTTTTTTCCTCTTCATTACCAGTTAAGAACCACCGAAAACGAGTATTAGCATCTGTATCCGGGTAAAAATGCTCATTTAACGGCATGTGAATTTCCATTGGCTGACCGCATTCTTTACATTTAGGCACAAAAGCCGCTATATCCTGCTTTTGCTGTTTAGCAGTTAAGATTTTTTGGACAGCACCGCGACTATCTTTAAGTCCGTGATTAATGCCACTTGAACACTGCATTTTTGTCCAATCGCCAAAAACATTAAAAATCCGGTTTTCATTAAAGCCAGCACTTTCAAAGAAATGACCAAAGCTGGATGTTGCAATAAAAAACTTTTTCTGGCCAATTAATTTGCGTAAATTTTTCATTGTTTGGCTTGGCTGATATTCAAGCGAATAGTGCGCAATCAGTTGACTCCAACAAAGCCATTTGTCAGACCAAGAAGCAGATTGTTGGTCTAGCGCTTCCCCCACTGAATTCACATGATACTTTTCTGCAATTGTGGGAAAATCCTGTGCAAAACTTGCTTGCCCCAGTAAGTCAAGTCCCTCCAATTTTGCCATTCCATTACCCGCAACGATAATCATCACATCGGCATCAGCAACCAGATGCTTCGCCTTACTCAAATTTTCCATCTATTCCTATTACTTTCTAATTGTTATTTTTGATCATAGCTAGTAAATGAAAGCTTGCCATTTTCAATATCAGCTAAGAAAATATCGCCAATATTGTCATAGCCTGCATCTTTTGCTTCCTTTTTTAACCAGTCTTCATCCTTATCAATAAATTCAAGCACTTCTTGGTTAATTTGACCATCATTAATTAGTGGAAAACGAAGATTTTTTTCATCTTCTTGAATCACAGTTAGTTGACCATTCTTCTCAAAAATACAGTTTTTGACTTCATTAACCGAATAAACACCTTGGCTCCGTAGCTTAAACATCAACTCGTTAGCAGAAATCCCGGCAGATAAGCAGTTCTTAACCAGAACTTTTCCATCCTTAATAATTTGAATTGGTTTGCCATCAATCAACACGCGAATAATGTTGCTGTGTTCACGGGCAAATTTAAGAATAAAGACCACTAAAGTCCAGACAATTAACACTAGGAGAAACTGCAGCACCGTGATGCTGGAATTATAAATAACCCCACCGATAATGCCACCAAGAACATAGTTCTGCAATTGGTCTAATGCCGTGGTTGGGGCAATATTGCTTTTACCAAAAACATTAATCTGGAAAATTAATGTTAACACACCTAAAACAAATTTAATAAAAAGTTGCGTATAATCCATGTCAATTTCCCCCCTATTAATTCTTGACATTAACTTCATGATTAATAACATGAGCTTTCTTTAAGGTGTAGCTATTATTATCATCATTCAGTTCCAATTGGTAATCAATATCTTTTGAATGAAGTCTGACAATTAGACCATTTTGTAAATTAGTTGAACTAACCATGACATCACTATTAGAAACACCGTGGTCTTTAGCAACCGACTTAATGAACGGAATGATCTGTTCAGACTGGGATTTTACCAAATTGGTTTGAACATACTTTTCATATTGTGTCCCAACAAATAATAGTAAGAAAAGCAACGCAATAATTCCTAGGTCACGGTAACGAGTATCGAACCGGTGCCGCAAGTAAAGAACTGTAAAAGCAATCATCGTTAACGCCGCAATTGCGATTAAGACATACAAAATTGTTTTACTAGTATTTTGATTCTGCTCAATGTACTTGAGTGTGTAAAAAGTCATAACACTACCACCTCTAGTTAAAAACTCCGCACCGGGTATTAAAAGCGATGCATTAATGTAATATCATGGTTAACTCACTAAACTATGTTTATAAGTCTACCTAATATCAGTATATCAAAAAGTGGTTAGAACCTGTCTAACCACCACTTGTGAATATTTATTTTAGCGATGCCGAAGTTGTCGCATCATCTGGCACCTTTTCTTTTGCTGTAGGCTGTTCTTCTTTTTCAGCAGCTGCCTTAGTCGATGCTCCCGTTGCAGCATCCGGAGAAGAATTGCGCCGATAAGTAGCGCCTGTAACTGCATCTGGGTCATTAACCAATTTTTGTCCAGTCGTTTCGCAGAAATACTTAACTAGCGGATAAAGATCTTGTACCCACTCGTAGATCCCAGCATAATTACCCTCATCATCTTCTACGCGCTTGTAGTAATGTAAAACTAATTGATGCAAATTACCAGTCGGGACAGGCATGTAGACTTCATCATGACCATCCTGTTTGGTCCGCAATGCGTGGACAACTTTTTTAGCTTCAGGAATGACATCGCGCACATCTGGATGAACTTGTCCCATCGAACTCCCTACTTGATCAGGTGTTCTTTTTGCCTTCATCTTTGTAGCTGGATCTACCGGACGGTTGTACCACAAAAACTGATTGTTATCGTCAACAAAAGTCAGTTCACCAATCGTGTTACGCAACATCCAGTTAATTTGATTCACTGTCAATAAACCACTATCAAGCTTGACATAATCATCACCACTTGCCGCGTGCGTCTTGGTTGCCGCTTGTTCTAACCAATCCGGATCATCAGGAGCAACATCACTCACTGTGTAGCGACTTTTACCCGCGGCGGTAAAATTTTCTGCTAAATATTCTTTTTCAGCCATCTTTTTTAGCCAGTTTGGTTCTGCCATAATATCTCTCCTTCTTTTCCATAATTATTCTTCAATTATATCATGTATGCGCTTCACCAAAACATAAGAATAGCAATAATATCCCCGCTTTTGCCTTAGTAAAAATCTTGCTATACTTTTACCATGTATTTTACCTGCATGGTTTTTCTTTCAATGCCCATGAGCTAAAATAGAAATTAATCATATTAAGAAGGAGAACAAAATGAAAACTGGTTCCAAAATCATTACTTTAGACAATGGCTATCACTTGTGGACAAATACTCAAGGACATGGAGATATTCACTTACTTTGTTTACATGGCGGTCCTGGTGGCAATCATGAATACTGGGAAGACACAGCCGAGCAATTAAAAAAACAGGGCTTGGATGTACAAGTAACAATGTACGACCAACTGGGCTCCCTTTATTCAGATCAGCCAGATTATTCTGACCCAGAAATCGCAAGCAAATATTTAACTTATGACTACTTTTTAGATGAAGTGGACGAAGTGCGCGAAAAGCTCGGATTAGATAACTTTTATTTAATTGGGCAAAGCTGGGGTGGCCTGTTAGTTCAAGAATATGCCGTTAAATACGGTCAACACCTGAAAGGGGCAATCATCTCATCAATGGTCGATGACATTGACGACTACGTAAAGGCTGTTAATCGGCGCCGTCAAGAAGTCTTACCACAAACGGAAATCGACTTTATGCATCAATGCGAACAAAACGATGACTATGATAACAAACGCTATCAAGAAGATGTCAATATTCTCAACATTAATTTTGTCGACCGTAAGCAGCCTTCTAAGCTTTACCACCTAAATGATATCGGTGGCAGCGAAGTTTACCATGCCTTCCAAGGGGATAATGAATTTGTCATTACGGGAAAGTTGAAAGATTGGCATTTCAGAGACCAATTAAAGAATATTAAAGTGCCGACTTTAATTACCTTTGGTGAGGAAGAAACCATGCCGATTGCCACTGCTAAAATTATGCAAAAGGAAATTCCTAATTCGCGTTTGGTTACTACGCCTGACGGCGGCCATCACCACATGGTTGATAATCCCGCTGTTTATTACAAACATTTAGCTGACTTTATTCGTCAAGTCGAAGATAATTCCTTTGCTGGTAAATAGTTGTCAAAGCCAAAAAATATATAGTATATGAAAAAGCAAGCAAAATTTAGCTTGCTTTTTGTTTTGCCAAAAACGTTTTTTAACTATATCAATTTATTTGTTTAGTCAATTTCAGAGTTTATAAAATACTATGTTTTATTTCCTTTTAGTCTACTTAAATAAATAAAAATTATAAATGAATTTTTGATATCCGTTATTTTATTATTTGATGATTTTTGTTTACTATATCAGTAAATAATTCATTGCAAAATAGGCGATACAAACGTATTAAGTTTATTTTATAATAAGAGTGTTGCATAAACATGTTTTATGGAGTAAAATTTGTAATTACGTTATTATATATTTGATTAGTTTTTGTAAATTTGTAAACAGTAATTAATAAACTCTAGGGATGATGAAATGAATATTTTTATCACGGTTATGCTTATTATCAATAGCTGTGCCTTTGTTTTCGACTTTATTTTCAGCCTCTATTTATCATTTAGTAAAAAAATTAGGCAAGAAAAATATTATGGCGGCTCGCGGAATTTTACCACCTTGCTATTGTTAATTCCAGCTATGAATGAATTCGCAACGCTAAAGCGAGATTTGCCGTATCTGGTTAAATTACACAATCAATGCAAGAATTTTATCAATTTAGAGCTAGTATTTATCGATGATGATTCTAGTGATGGCACAACGGAATTACTTGATAAATGGTCACATCACGCTAATTTGCACGTTATTCACCGTGTTAAACCAAACGCACAGATTGGGAAAGGACCAGCTTTAGAATATACCGTCAATCAAATTATTCAAATGAATTATTCCCTTGGCAAGACACTTATTGGCATTATCGATGCGGATAGTCACTTTGATTCTGATTACTTAAAGGAGGTTGTTGCTACCTTTCAAAACTCGTCTTATGACCTTGTTCAAACCCGTGTCGATATTTATAACACCGTAGACAACTTGACAATAATGCAAAATTTCGAATTTTCCATTTATAATGGACTATTGCAAATGGCACGAACAAATTGGGGGTCTGCTTTGGCTTCTGGTAACGGTCAGTTCGTTACATTAAAAATGGCCAAAAATGTTGGCTGGTCTTCCTCCCTGCTTGAAGACTGTGAATTCTCGCTCAAGGGACTGCTGAAAGGCTATTATGGCACTTTCTTAAATACCGTCAGTGTTAAGCAAGAAGGTGTTTCCAACTTAAGAAAACTTATCCGGCAACGGACTCGCTGGTGCCAAGGTGGCTTACAATGCCTTAGGATTTATGGCGGAGCAATAATGAAAGCCAAGCATCTTCAAACAATTGTTAAAACTTTCATCATTTTTTTCTTAATGGTACCATATTTATCCGTCATAGTTGTGCCATCATCAATTATTTCGGTTTCAGTTTTGATTTTTTATGCTTTCTATCGGCCATTAATTGGTTTAGCAATTATTTTCACATTATTATTCATAGAAAACCTGGTCAATACGTTAATGATTGAAAAACAGTGGCACGAATCGAATTTAGAGCCACCTAAAAATCGCTTAAAGATTTTTAGAATAATCTTTAGCTTTGCCTTTTATCGCTGGGTGCTAGCCTTTATTCCCTATCGCGCCATAATCCGCCAATTAAAAGGGAATGATTCATGGGTAAAAACAGCTCACAGCTAGTTATATGTAAATGCACTAAAAAAGCACATCACAAACGATGTGCCTTTTTTGTTGAGCAAAATTAGTTAATTCACATAAGCAAGCAGATGGTGTAAAGCTCTGGGGCAAACAATCTCTGAAATTACTGTCAATAAAGAGGTCGTGAACTCGCTACTTTCTAAAGTTGTGCGTCCAAAATTGTCATAAAAACCAACGGCTCAGGCTCGACAATAAAGGCAAGTTAAAGCAAACTTTATTGATGGATGTTTTAATTCTAGTCATCACTGATCTAACAACCATCTAAAACATAAGATCAGAAATGATGATGATTCTATTCGTTCTAGTCATCACTGATTTAACAACCATCTAAAACTTCTGATGGTACTTTGATTTTTGATACACAGTTCTAATCATCACTGATTTAACAACCATCTAAAACGAAACCTGATATAGTTCATTGCTGAACTTTGTTCTAATCATCACTGATTTAACAACCATCTAAAACTACCCGAGGCACCATAATGCCTGTAATTGCGTTCTAATCATCACTGATTTAACAACCATCTAAAACTCGCCCCACTTGGTTTTGATTTGGACTTCTGTTCTAATCATCACTGATTTAACAACCATCTAAAACGGACCGGTGCGGTATTTGTCGTTACTTATAGTTCTAATCATCACTGATTTAACAACCATCTAAAACCGCTCTGGTAACCACACCATCATCTGCCGTGTTCTAATCATCACTGATTTAACAACCATCTAAAACTTATCCTTTAGAATGTGATGTGATAGTATCGTTCTAATCATCACTGATTTAACAACCATCTAAAACGATCCTCATTATGCAAATGCAAACGGTGCGGTTCTAATCATCACTGATTTAACAACCATCTAAAACTGTTCATCTTTACCAGTTTTCACGGCATAAGTTCTAATCATCACTGATTTAACAACCATCTAAAACTAGACGAAAGGCGTGAGCCCGAAGTCACTTGTTCTAATCATCACTGATTTAACAACCATCTAAAACTATAAAACTAGAGAGAAGATTATGTTTTGTGTTCTAATCATCACTGATTTAACAACCATCTAAAACACAGTTGATGGCTCAATCGTCGCAATTGTAGTTCTAATCATCACTGATTTAACAACCATCTAAAACCTTTGATGTGTTGGATAAAAAAATACAAGCGTTCTAATCATCACTGATTTAACAACCATCTAAAACAAACAGCTGAGATTGAATTAATGAGAAAAAGTTCTAATCATCACTGATTTAACAACCATCTAAAACTTGTCACTACTATGTAATCGGGGGTGAAAAGTTCTAATCATCACTGATTTAACAACCATCTAAAACAGTAAGACCGATGCTGGTCATAAGTTGATTGTTCTAATCATCACTGATTTAACAACCATCTAAAACGCGTGCCCTAAGCGCTTTGATATGGAGTATGTTCTAATCATCACTGATTTAACAACCATCTAAAACAAATCATCTTCATTACCAGCGGCGAAGACTGTTCTAATCATCACTGATTTAACAACCATCTAAAACTAATTTCACGCAAAACGTCTGCTAGTGGTAGTTCTAATCATCACTGATTTAACAACCATCTAAAACGCTATATTGTTCATGGTGGAGCATTTTCTTGTTCTAATCATCACTGATTTAACAACCATCTAAAACGTCGTAAGCAATTCGATAGTCTCTTACTTGGTTCTAATCATCACTGATTTAACAACCATCTAAAACTTGCAGATATTCCTTCAAAATTAATTAGAAGTTCTAATCATCACTGATTTAACAACCATCTAAAACTGATCTCATCGATGTGATACCCTTCCACGAGTTCTAATCATCACTGATTTAACAACCATCTAAAACGTGATCAATGTTATTATTGTTGGAAATCTAGTTCTAATCATCACTGATTTAACAACCATCTAAAACAACTGTCGCTAAATTGTTAACATCAATTGGGTTCTAATCATCACTGATTTAACAACCATCTAAAACTTGATAGCATTGTCACTTACTATTGGATTTGTTCTAATCATCACTGATTTAACAACCATCTAAAACCATGTAGCCAATGCTCTTTAATAGATTTCCGTTCTAATCATCACTGATTTAACAACCATCTAAAACAAAAGTTCTATTCAAATGAAAAAGATTTCAAGTTCTAATCATCACTGATTTAACAACCATCTAAAACCGATATTTTATCATCAAATTTTAATGTAGTAGTTAGTACCAGTCGACTAAATCCTCGTCAATGTAATAAAATTGCGCATCCTCAGGAACAACCAAAAAATCTGTAGATGTGAATTCAATTAGAACAACCATTAACCTCATTTGTTTTGCAATTTGTGCTAATTCAGCTAATTCCCGATTATCTAAATAATTTGTTGCATTGCAAAACACGGGAACTGTTTTTAAATTACAATTTTGATGAATCTTTAGAACCGTTTCAATTATAGCATATGGATCACTCAATATATTCTCGTCTAGATGCAAATCGGCCATTTTAAGTACCTTTTTTAAATCTTCATCAAAGTTAATTGCTAGTGGTAAATCTTCAAGAAGCAGTGAATCAGATAATGCTAATTCTAAATTGCTAAAAGCACAGAATATCTTATTACGCGTGGCTTCATCTAAGTTAGTGATATAAGTACTAACAATTTTGGTTAAATATTTTTTAGTAATATCACCACTTAACAAAGGGTCTCCTACCATGTCAAAAGTTTTAGTAACTTCAACCGGATCATAATTGTCGCTCGAACAGATTAACATTTTATTTTTTCCTTGAATACCTTGAACTAAGTCGCGATACACAATTGAACTTCGAGTGGCCAATATTTTGATTCCAGAATCTGAGAAAACCCATTTCTTATGTGTTAAATACGCTAAGATCACAGGATCACTGTCCGATCAGAACTATTACGAACATCATCCACTGGCTTACCGACTAAAAAGTGCATATCATTATACTGCTTTTCCGTAACCATCAATGATTGTACTACTCCGCCATGGGGTAAAAACTTCTTAACCCTATTTTCCAGAAAAGTTGCCGTTTGCCTGGTGACACAAACCCGGGCATAAACCGAAAATTGAATCATTAAAAAGCCTTCATTAAGTAATTTTTGCCGAAACTGACGGTATTCTCTTCGCTGCTGAGCAGTTTCTGTTGGCAAATCAAACATTATCATTAAGCGCATCATTCGGTACCTCATTAGTTAATGCCATCTCCATTTCAGGTAACTCTTTCGTTTTTTCGCTTAAAAAGCACAAACAGTCATGCACATATTCAGAAATTACATTCGACAAGATTGTTTTTTTGTTGTTATATTCTATTTCTAAACTCAACAACTCGACTAAACCATATTTAATATCAGGCGTCAGCTGCTTAATCTTTTCATGGGCTTTTACCCAATAATCAACGAATGGACGAAAGGGCTCCATTAAATCCGACGCCAAGTTAAAGCAATTTTCTTCAGAATGATGGTGAATTCCTAGATATGAAAGATACCCATTGACGGCAATCTCACGGTTAAAGCTTGCTAATAAAATCGCATAACCATAATCAAGCGCCCCGTTGACCGCATTATTATCACGACGGATAAAAGTCTTATCAAATAAAGTCACGAAGTATTTCCGTGCAGCAATTGCTTCCCGATTAGTGGCATCATTTAGTTCCAGCTGATCAAGCTCATCTTGGACATTCTGCCATTCCAACTGGTAATTTTTTAAAACCGCAATCTGATTAGTAATTTTGCGGTCAACTATTTTAGTCCACAACTTTTCTTTTAACTGTAAATCCCAGTTAAACTGAATGTTCAACTTAGATAAGTTTCTAGCACCAGGATAATAACCAACGGTTTCTACAACCGGCTCATCTTTTTCATCGACAAAAATCACTTTTGTCTGGTTTTCTGCCAATTTACTAATTAGCGCACTGGTGATCACGGCCTGAGTAGTCGAAACTAACAGTAAGTTAATATCTGCAATTGGTATTTGACTAATTCCATCACGCGTTTGAACAACCATCATATTCATCGAATACGTCATCTTTGCATGTTGCGTAATGATAACTGATCTCCATCCCATAATTCCTCCTTGTATATTCTTCAAAAAATGATAAAATAATGCTATCGGGTAGCTCCCGATTGATGATACTAATCATCACTGATCTAACAACCAGACTTAAAATCAAGCAATGCATTTTTATGCAAAGTTTCAACGCGATATTTTTATCGTCCTGCCTCAGCTCTATAGCGGAGGTTTTTTTATGCACTGAAAAAGGGAACTGACAACCATCAGCTCCCTTTTTGGCTTTTATAATTTAGAAATTTTGATTCTTTTTTCAAATAAACCCGTTGGTGATTGGAAAACCAGCACTGCATCTGGCGTAAGGGTTATGCCAGAAGTTGATGTTAGTAAACCAAACAAAGTTTTAATTCCCAACTCTTTAAGATCACTAAACACCATATTGTCATGCAAACCATTAAGAATTCGGTTGATTATTTCCTTTTTCTTTGCTGGCTTAAAGCTAATAAACTTCTCTCTGCCATCATGTAAACCTTGTCTAAACTTGTTTGTATCAAACAAAGGAAGGAAGCGATCAACATTAGCAAGTATCTCATCATAAGCCTTAATCAGTAGCTGGTCTTGATCTTCACCTTTGGCGAAGTTGTCGGTCACAATCCTCATTGTTTCCCAAGATAAAGTTAACTGCTTGGCATTGGTCATATAATAAGGCGAACTTAACATAAATTTTTTGTTGCCATCAAGGACTACCTGTTTATACAAAATGTGACCAGCAGCGATGTCAAAGTCTTTTATCCCCTGCTTCGTCTTTCCCTTCTTGTCAAACATAACTAGTGGGGTTAAAACTTGCTTCAAGGTTTCGTCATATTTGCCTTGCTTTTGCGCCTTTTTTAATTTAGCCAAAGCACGCATCGGCACGCCGACAACTTTATACGTTGAATCTTTAGCCTTACGGATTCTTACTATTGCCATATATGCATTAGCGTTTCCTGTATAGCCTCCATAGATTTCAGGATCCAGATCTTTTCCTTTAGGAATTAGGCTACGCGACTTAGCAGTATCACGTTCGGTACGTGGAAACACAGACATTTTAAACATCTCCTGATCCTGCGAAGTCGTTTCACGCGAGACCAAAAGATATTTGAAGTTATATGCCCGGCGTAATTTATCAAAGATATCAGGGTGCTTGAGGAAAACTACGCGGTCGCCCTTATCTTCTTTGATTTCTTCGGGTGCTTTTCTTTGATCATTATCCTTTTGTAGTAGTGGCCACAAGAACGTGAATTCTTTAGTATTATTGACAGTATCTTCCTGCAACTTTTTATCTTTGCTAAATTTTTTAAATTGACCGTAAACAAAGTATGGTCGAAGTTTCGGATAGACCTGATAAAGAAAATTACCGCAGATAACGGAGAGATACGCATCAAGCGCATGATGATAGTCATTTACTTCTCGGCTCTTATAAAGATTAAGCCTCTTACGCAGAGCCGAGTTATCACCCGCGCGAACCGTAATAATTTCAGATTTAGGATAAATATTTTGCAAGATGACCGACACTAGTTTGACAATTTGACTGGTTTCAACCAATTGCCGATTAATAAAACCTGATTTTTGGTACTTATTCAAATTAGCTGGATCAAGCAGCAAGTTGTTCTTTTTGCGATTATTGATGAGTCCCGTTTTTTGCCACATAGACCACATATCTTTAATAGTCATTTTTAACTCTGGTACCCAGTTACCGCCGAACCGCTTAAGTGGTACATCGTCTGATTTTTGTGCGTTGAATTTTTTAGAAGTCAAAACACGATTGTCAAAAGAATCATCTTTAATAAAACTCTGTGGCAAAATATGGTCAATATCATACCTTGACTCAATGTCATCAATATTGATCCTTTCACCAGTATAAGCATCCCGACCACCCTGAATGAAATAAAGGAAATATTTATCTTGTGCAAGTTTTCTACTAGTAATCGCATTCTTAAGACTATTGGTTAAATCCTTATCGACCAACTCTTTTGCAGTATCTTGGTATGCTTTTAGCAATTTACTTCCTCTTACCTGAGACAATTTTGGATTACTTTCGGGGCTACGAGTAAATTCAATAGCAAACTGCGCAGGCGCTTTGCCACCGGCAGCCTTAACAACATCGTTGACAACCTTAACTACCTGCCTAATGGCTTTCTTATTGGCTGGCGAAGTATACGCATCAGCCAAAATATCTTCAACACCTGTTTTCTTAACGATAACCTGATTTTCTTGCTCAATCGCATCTTTAAAGTCCGGCTCCGTAACAATCTGCATAAAGTTTTTTTGACTATCCCATAATTGAGCCATGATATTCTGGCCGTTTTGATCATGTAAGCCTACTAGTAATTTGCGAGATAATCTGCCCCAGCCTTGCAAGCGCCAGTTAGCAAGCGCCTTAAATTGGTCATTTGTTAACCAATTAATTTCACGCAATTTTTCTTGATAAATTTTCTTATCTTCAAAAATAGTGGACCACTCGATTATTTTTTCAAAGTCCTTTTCATAATTAGCATCATCAAGTTCTTTATCAAAGACCTTTAAGTTTTTGAGATGGTAATAACTAGACAAGCTAGAATTAAACTTAGTCGGATCGGCTAATCCTTTAATATCATTCGAGCCATAGTTAGTTTGCACCCAGGTAGCGAATTTCTTAGCTGTAACTGTTTTATTCTTTTCAAAAAGTTCCTCGTAAGCTTTCTGCTTCTTGGTTGGACTGAGACGCTTACCATTAATTTTGATATTATTCAGCTCATTCAAAACAGTAAACTTCTGATAGAGTAAACTATTCGCCGGTATAACATCTTCACCAAGAAGGTAAGTATCTTTAAGTGTCATGCGTTTAATAAATTTATTGGCAGATTTTTCTCGATCAACCTTTTCTTCAAAATTCCAAGGCGTAATCTTACCTTCTTTTTTACGCACCATCCAGGCAAAGCTCTTACCTGAAGTTTGCTCCTGCTTATCAGCCGTAATCATTGGACCGACATAATACGGTACTCTAAATCTAACTAACTCATCAAGCTTATACGGGGCCTGTTTTAGGTGCTGCTCCACCGGATTTTTCTCTGCCAAGAATGGATAATATTTGCTTTGTTTAGCAATAATTCGGTCAAGCTCAATTTGGTGCAGCTGAAATGGAATGACACCGTTACTATTTGTGCGCTGCTTTGGCATGAAATTATCAAGCTCAATTTCATGTAGAATTTGTTTAGCTGCATCTGAGTCATCGACATTTTTTTGAATTATTTTATAAAAATCATCTTTAGCTAAAACGCCCTTAACCTTTAATTCTTTTTTAGCTTCAAGCAATTTACCATGCCGGTTATTAACGTATAAATCGTAAGCTAAGCCCAACATCTTGGCTTTTTTCTTATCCGCTTGACTATCAATTGCTTTCTTGAGCAATTGATAATCTTGCGCATGTTTATTATATTTATTTACCATTGACTCAGACAAAGTCTTGCCTTCATCAACAATATTGCTAAGGGTAATTGCACTGAATAATTTTCTAATCTCAGCAATAATTGTTTGTTCTGGCTCTTCTAGTTCTGGAAGTAAAGCTTCAAGTTTATCATCCGCATCTGCATCGGTTAGTTTGAGTTCCCAAGCAGCTTTGTCGCTTTTATCAATTTCTTTATCTAAAATCGTTTCAAATTGCGTCTTATAACCCATGATGGCATAAGCAATCTGCTTGGCCACATTTTTAGTAACTTTGTCGGTAGCGTTAGTTAACAAAGCGGCAATTTTCTTAACTTTATCAGCTTTATAGATAGTTCTAGCAGCATCTTCCCCCTTAATAACTGCTTCAACCTCTGCAGCATTGGCTACTTGTAGTTCTATTTGATCATCTTTTTCAGTTACCAAATCACTAAAACAATTATTGAGTTCCTTAATTACCGGCTCTACTTCAATTTTAGAAGCATTAAAATCGTTAACTGACGTATCTTGTAAAAAGTTGCCCCGATACTTAACAATATGATGCATCGCCAAAAAGATTTCACGCAAATCGAACTTTTTGTCCTCTGTCATTAAGGCCTGCCGCAGATGATAAATTGTCGGGTAATCCTTGTAAAAGGCAGCATCTTCTTTGGCAGTCGGAAAAACAATGGCCTCGTACTTCTGATGTTTTTTATCTAATGGCGATACCCAAGATTGATGCAAACGGACAAAAAAGCCCGGATCAACTTTAGCCATTGGCTCCGCGAAGATTTCTTCTAACAGACCTAGTCGCCATTTACGTCTTTTTAGGCGACGACGTGTAGTCCGAAAGCCGCGCCGGTCGGCTGCAGAATGCCCTTCTTCAAATAAATGTGAGCCCATTGCCGTCTTACCGCGTAACTTCAAAAGAGTATTTTTCTTATCCGTGACCGCCCAGCCACAGGAATTGGTCCCGATATCGAGTCCTAAAATATAGTCATCCTTAATTTTATTCATATGAGTCTCCTGTAATCACTTTCATTACTATAAGAATACCGCAACTAATTTTCATATGCACCTTATTTTTAAATTCAAACAAAAAATGGCAACTATATAGTCACCATTTCCCAAGAATGCTACTTAATTTTGTGATTTTTCCTTAATTGTTGCTGCAGAAGCCTCCAACAGCTTTTCTTCTTCCTCAGTTAATGATAATTCAACTTGCAGAATTATTCCATCGCGACCAACGATTGCTGGATATGATAAATAAGTGCCGTACTTTTCCTGGTAATTAGAAACTGGCATCTCAGTGTGGGCATCACTTTCAATTGTTTCAACCAAACGAGTTACAGCCGCTGAAATACCATAGTTAGTATATTGCTTGCCCTTGTAGACAGTTTGACCACCAAATTTAATTTCATCATTTAAGTCTTCTAATTTCCACGATTGTTCTTTAGCCAGCTCCGTAATTGGTTTTTCCAAGACCTTAACTGTCGACCAAGCCGTAAATTGTGAATTACCGTGTTCCCCTAGGTTAAAGCCTTCAACTGAGCGGGGATCAACGTGCAAGCGGGAGCCCACTGCTCGTTTCATCCGTGCAGTGTCGAGCAAGGTACCAGTACCAATGACGTGCTTTTTTGGTAAGCCCGTCAATTCTTGGTACATGCTAGTAATCGCATCAACTGGATTAGTAATTGCAACTAGAATACCGTTAAAGCCACTTTCCTTAATTGCGGAAGCAATCGCACCAATTCTTTCTTTATTAAATTTCAATTCCGCAAACCGTTCGCCGCCAGCTTCTAACGCAATATTACCAAAAGCACTAATTATAATATCCGCATCTTTTAAGGCCGAGTAATCATTGATGACAATATTAACGTGGTGCTTTAAGTTAGCCATGGCATCTTGAAAATCTAGTTCATCAGCGGTTACTTTTGCCTTATTTTCATCAATTAAAACCAAATCATCAACTAATCCCAAAATAATTAACTGTTGTGCCACAGTACTCCCAACATGGCCGTCACCGATGATCCCAATCTTATTACTCATAACTTTTCCCTCCTAATTAGACTTTAAGTCTTTCTCATAAATAAAAATTGTATCTTTTATTATATTACGTTTTCATCCTAAAATAAATTTAACTTTAAAAAAATATTAGTATTTTAAAGAGATGCTTTCAGTAAAAATTAAATTTCACTGTAATGCGCACTTTCCCGCCAGTTTGTCTTATACTAAAAAGCAGGAGGTATAATATGAGACAAATTAAAATTGGCAATACCAACTTCACAGCTTCTGCAATTGCTTTTGGCATTATGCGGATGAATCAATTAAAAGTAGCTGATGCAGTAACAGCCCTTGAAACGGCACATGACTGCGGTATCAACTATATCGACTCTTCTGATATTTATGGACACGGCAAGTCCGAGGAAATTTTTGGTGAAGCTTTGGCACAGTCTTCACTTAAGCGCGACGACTTTTATATTCAATCTAAGACGGGAATTTATGAAAACGAAGCCCTTGATTATAAAACTACGCGGTACGATTTTTCTAAAAAGCACATCATTGCTGCCGTTGACGGTATTCTTTCAAGAATGAAAATTGATTACTTGGATAGCTTACTACTCCACAGACCTGATGCTTTAATGGATCCAGCAGAAATTGCTGCTGCATTCGATCAACTGCAACAGGAAGGCAAGGTACGGCACTTTGGTGTCTCCAACTTTAACCCAATGCAAGTTGAGTTATTGCAAGCTGGTTTAAGTCAAAAACTATTAATTAATCAATTGCAAGTAAGTGTCATGCATACTGGTCCAATTGATTTTAATATTCACACCAATATGACAGATGCACGCAGCATTGATCATGATCGTGGCATCCTTGATTATTCACGTTTGCGCCACATGACGGTGCAGGCCTGGTCACCATTCCAATATGGTCAAATTGAGGGCAACTTCATTGGTAATCCTAAATTCCCTGAAGTTAATGATGCTTTACAAAAAATTGCGGATCAAAAAGGTGTTTCCAAGAATGCCATCGCGGCGGCATGGATTTTGCGTCATCCTGCAATTGACCAAGTAATTATTGGGACAATGACGCCAGCACATATCGTTGACAGTGCCAAGGGGGCAGATATTCGACTAACCGCACAAGAATGGTACGATATCTACTTAGCAGCCGGTAATGACTTACCTTAAAAATTATTAACAAAAAAGCTTAGTGCTACAGCACTAAGCTTTTTATTTGGGTGAAATTATTAGCATCTTTTACGGTGATAACTATTAGGTATGCCCAATTTTTTCCGGTATTTTGCAATTACCCGCCGACTCAGCTCTATTCCATGTTTTGCAAAAATGGCAACAAGCTGCTGGTCACTTAAGGGTTCAAGACTGTTTTCCGCTTTTACCAATTCTTGTAAATCATATTCAATTCGTTCTTGGGATATATCCTGTGCCACTTGGCGCGGAAATAACATTTTCAAACTAAAAATCTTATTTTGACACTGGATATATTTGTCTTTAATTGCCCTACTAATCGTACTTGGAGCAAGATCCAACGCCTTTGCGGTTTCCTTAAGACCCAATGGTTTCAACTTTTCTCTTTGCAACGTGATTAAAAAATCATGTTGATACTCCCCCACGTATTTACCAAGCCGCAAAATGGTCTGTTGTCGTTGCTCAATTGCGTTTTTTAACTCAAGATACCTCTGTTTTTGTTCAGTAAAATATTGCCGCTCTTTTGCTTGGCCTTTCAATTCTTGAAAGGTCTGCTCATCAAACAATAACTCTGGAATTTGCGCTTGAAAAGTTTCAATGGTCAGTCGCTGATCTTCTACCTTAAAAATTAAATCCGGTAGTAAGTATTGTGTGTTAGTACCAGTTGTATACTCACTTGCTGGAGCAGGATCCAATGTTTGAATACAAGCTAAGGCATTTTCTAATTGCTTTTCAGAGAATTGCGTAAGTCCCCACTTTTGCGAATCTGCCAGCATTTCTAAGCCATCAGCTAATAAGATCTGTAACGCAACTTGGTCAAAATCCTTTTTTTGTTTTGCCTGGATTAATAAACACTCATTTAAGTCTTTAGCTCCAATTCCGCACGGGTCAAGTGTCTGCAAAAATTCCTTAGCCTTTTGCAGCTCATCAATTGAAAATTCAGCTCCTTGTGCAATTTCAGCCAAGTCGGTTCGTAAATAGCCGTCATCAGCTAGATGATAGATTAAGAGCTTAACTGCCTTTTTAACTTTATTATTCCAGTCACTTAAACGCACCTGTGCTAACAAATGATCAAGTAAGCTCTCACTTTCACTATCCTTAAGCCATTCTAAATTATGACTTTCTTCTTGTGATTTACCCAAGGAAACAAAAGGATCACTTTCGCTTAAGTCTTTCATTGCAGCGACTAAGTCATAAGTACTATAGGATAAAACAGTTAGGTTTTGCTTGAGCTTGGGCGACAAAAAAAGCCGCGTAACTAACTGCTCTTTCGGTTTTAAGACCATTTTTTGCAATCGTGTCATCGGCTTTTTCTCCTTTTTTAAGTCAAATACTTACTAACTGAATTTCCATTACATTTTTATTCATTGAAAGGTCTTCAATTACATTGGCATAATCGAGAGAACGTGGTGTTTCTATATCATATATATTAACATATGTGGTATTATTCAAAGTTTGCGTTACTTTAAAGTTCACATTGATTACAGTAATATCATGTTTTCTAAAATAATCATTGATAAATTCTTTGGTTTCAACTTTATGCTTGTATTTAATCTCTAATTTTTTCATTGGATGGATATTAATTAACCGTTTCGAGAAAACTAATACCAAAATGACTGTTACAGCACCTGCAACACCTATCGCATAATCTCCCATACCTAAAGCTAATCCTAAACCTGCAACTGCCCATAAACTAGCAGCTGTTGTTAAACCCATAATTGTTCGATGCTGAACTAAAATGGTTCCCGCACCTAAAAAGCCAATTCCTGAAACTACTTGTGCAATTAACCTAGCTTCATCAGCACGTACAACCCCTGCAAACTTTGGCTCTGTTAAAGCAATTTGTAATGCATCATAGCCAATTTTCTTTTGAATTAAAGCGATAATACAAGCACCGACACAAACTAAAACATGTGTTTTAATTCCTGCCGGTCTGTTTTTATGCTCTCGATCAAAGCCAATAACACTAGCAACTACGACTGATAAGACCAATCTGACAATAATTTCTGGTAGTGTTACGGCTATATTCAAGTTAAACCACTCCTACTAAACCTAAAACAATTGCTAAAATTAAAACACCAAGTAATATCCAATTAACATTAACCTTTTTAGATAGTAACCAATAGCATCCTAAAGTAACCAATAACGGAACTAATCCTTTCCATAATTGATCAAGATAAGTTTGAATTAGAATTGGCTTACCACCAGTGATTGGAATACTTAATTTTGATTTAAATTGGACCATCGTAGCTGTCATACACCCGATCATCATTAAGCCTAAAGTAGAAGCAGCTTTATTGAGAAGCTTCATACTTCCACTTTCGTACATATCTTGAATAAAAGTATCACCCAAGGTAAATCCCATATAAGTTAAATAGTACCTAGCCAAAATTGATGGTACATTATAAATAATTAGAAATAATAGTGGCCCTAAGATTGATCCTTGACTAGCTAAACTAATACCAACTCCGGCAGCAATTACTCTTAAAACACCCCAAAAGATTGAATCTCCAATTCCAGACAAAGGTCCCATCAATGAAGTCTTAATAGCAACCGTTGTTTCGGGATCAAAATTAGGATCTTGGGCAGTTTTCTTTTCCATTGAAGCTACAAGTCCCATAACAAATGTACCGACATTTTGTGTAATGTTGTACCAAGTGGTATGACGCATCATAGCCTTACGATGGCCCTCTTTATCATTTTTATAATATTCATCAAGAGCTGGCATAATAGAATACATAAAACCAGGTGCATGAGCTTTAGTTGCTCCTACTCGACTCGCAAACACCGTAAAAGACCGCCAAAAAATACGGTTAATTATTTTTTTATCTGTAGGTGAAACATTTTTAGTTAATTTCATGAGAAAAAGTCCTCCTCTTCTTGCTCTTCTGTCGAGGCTGAAACGTTACTTTCTACTTGGGTGTTTTGATTATTAGCAGCCATCGTCTTTTGTTTATTCTCAAGCTCCATAACTTGCTTATCTCTAATCCATTGTAAAGCTACGATAATAATTCCAATTGCAGCTACAGCTACAGAAGGCAAGTTCATATAAGCAGCCAAAATAAATCCCAAGAAATAATATGGAGACAATTGCTTACTCCAAAGCATTCTCATCAAAATTGCAAATCCTACTGCTGGTAAAAGTCCACCAGTTGCAGCCAGACCAGCCATTAAATTAGCAGGAATTTGGGCTACTAAGTGTTGTACTGGACGTGCTCCAGCCAAAACGGCAAAGAATGTTACCAATGAAAATACAAAATAATTTAAAAACCACATACCAAAATGAAGATGGGTTAATCCTTTAGCATTATCATCACTAGCAACTTTATCAACCATTGGCGCAAAAATGTTCATAACTACATTTTTCATAAACATTAAAATAAATGCAGCAAAGACACCGATTGGGACAGCTAATGCGAGAGCTGCTTTAGTATTTACGCCTAAAGTAATCGCAAATGTAGTAGCTAATACCGTAGCTGTAACAGGTTCTGCAGACAAGGCACCGCCAATATCAACTGCTCCCATGAAAATAGCTTCTAATGATGCCCCGATTAAAATGCCTGTCCTCATATCGCCCATTATTATTCCGGCAATTGTACCAACGACCAAAGGTCGCTCAATCATAGTTTGGCCCCAAAGCCAATTACCGCCAAGGCAGACAAACACGCAAAGTGAAGCCAAAAAGGCAGTTTGTAACATAATTATCCTCCTTCAAAGTATTATTATTTATCTTTCAATAAAGTTTTAATTGGTGTTTTTGCATTGCTTGGAACAACTTGATTAAATACAGGAATGTCTATCTTTGCTAACTCTTTTAGCGCTTCTAATTCATCCTTAGAAAGCATCAAAGTTGAAGATATTTGAACTGAATCCTTTGCATCATCAGCAAATCGGCCAACATTAGCCACATTAATACCCTCAATATTATTAACATTTTGAGCAATTTTTAGTGCGTCTTTAACATTATTTGTTAGAGCAAAGATTCTCATATTTGCACCCTTGGGATTATTAAAAACTTTAATCGCATCATCAACCGATCTGATTAATAGCTTTTTGCCAGTTGGTGTTGCCATTTTTAAAGTCATTTGTACCATTTGATTATTAGCAGCATTGTCATTAGCAACAACAATACCTGGTGTATTTAATTCTTTCGTCCAAACTAGTGCAACTTGGCCGTGAATTAATCGATCATCCACTCTTAGCTGTGCAATCATTATTTTTCCTCCTTATTCAAAAAAATCTGTTTCTTGTTCTTGATCATTTTCAGTATCTTCAAATTCAAAAAGCTCTACTTGACTTTGGTTAATTAATTCTTGTAAGTGTTTTTTAGATAATTTCTCACTATCAAGTAAGACCGCCATTACAATGGCCAAATTGGTTTGGGTAATAACATAAATATCTTTTTCGCTAGCGACCTTTAAAATCACCTTTTGGTTTACACTTCCACCTTTTAAATCGGTAAAAATTACCGCAGGCCGTTTAGCAGTTCTTATAAAAGCTGTAATTTGATCGGTATAATCAGTATCATCAACATATGCATCAATGGTTTTAATTTTGTCACCCATACCAGTCAAAATATCAATTGAGTTTTTAAGTCCGCTTGCAAAATGCCCGTGACTAGCAATTAGTATATCGGTCATTTTGTCACCTCCTTTACTTTCTTATTAGCAACAACCGTGCCAAGACTTTGAAAGGCTGCTATTTCGGGCAATAAAAAAGAAGTGTTTTAGTTTTAAACACTTCTTTTAGGCAATATTAAACACTTCTAGATGAACTGTTTAAACAATTCATACAATAGCGATATTTCATAGGTAGAAATTTTAATATTATATTTTAATTCGATTGGTTGAAAAATACTTTTAGTTATTTCAAAAAAGGCCTTCTCTTTTGCAGATTCCGGTTCAACTTCAATCTTACCGGTATTGCGAACCATCAACCGCTCAATCATCAAAGCAATATGCATATAAAGATTTAATTTAACCTTGCCATCTAACTTAAGATTATAAAAGTCCTCATACTTTTTATTAATCGTCTCAACTTCACCCAAAACCACGTCTGGATTTAAAAAGCTCAGCCGCTCAGAAATTCCTTCTTTAGAAAAGAAACGCAACAACTCATTATTGAATTGGTCAAGTTCCTGTTGATTTAAATATGGCGATAGCCAATGCTTCAACTTGTTTTCACCACTTGAATCCAAAATATCATAAAGATTCATGTGGTTAAATTTAACTTTTTCAGTAATGTCAATCGTTGTTAAAACAAATAGGGTCTGCTTAAAGTACGCCCACTTTTGATTTTCGATTTTTTCCTTTAAATCATTGTAGCCCAGCGGAATTACTTTGATATTGACCGGTAAATATTTTCGCAAAAGGTCACTGATTTTCTCAGCTATTCCTAACCCCGAAATACAGGAAACCAAAATATTAACCGACTGCGAGAACCCTTCATAGTATTTAACCCCAATCTGGTAGTCTTGCTCGGCCTTTTCGGCTATTTGCTTAAACGGCAAATTCTGTTTCATTTTTAAGCCTAAATCTAGTGCCGTTAAAGTCGTCAGATTATTGACTACCAATAAATCACCATCTAGTTGAGAACTAATCTGAGAATAGAGCTGGCTCAATGACCCCATATCGACCATTAAAATAAAGCCGTTAGTAGTATTAAAGCTGGCAATTAACTTATTAGCCTCACCGGCAATCGTTGCAATATTAGCATCAATCGGCATATCAATTGCATCAAACACATAATTACCGCAAAGCGAATTAATTACTGCCTGAATACTGGTTGCCGTATTTTCCCCATGAGCAACCATCAGTCCACGCAACTGAATTTTTTCATCAACATGATCACTAAGTAAAATTGCAAACAGATAAGTTAGGCTGATTTTACTTTTGGGATTTAAAACTGGCAGCTCTTCATAAAATTTTTCAGCTACATGGAGCGAGCGAGGTAAATGCTCGGCAATCACTTCACCTAAACGGGGTAGATCATAACTTAAGCGGAAATGATGCTCATATAGCGCATAAATAATCGGCTCTAAGTACGCTGTTTTCGCTAAACCGTATTGCTTTTCAATTATTTTTTGAAATAAATATTCATGTTGAACATGTAAGCCTGAATTTAGCGACTGCTTATTGATAAATTGGTTAATCGCTTGAATCTGCAGTCGACACTTATTTAAATTAGCTGTCGAATAGTCCGTCAACAATTCCTTTAACGAAGAAATGATGTTGGTTAATTTGCGCGTCATACTGTAGTTGGAAGGTAAAAAGTGCTGGCCACGCGGCTCGACACTAATTGCGCCGTAATCCTTAAAATGGGGTAACTGGTCAATCTGCAAATCCTTTAAGTGCAGGACGATTTCCTCTTCGCTGCTGCTGTCTTGGTAAGCAGCGGCACAAGAAACTTCAATAACATTTTTCAAATAGCCAATATTACCTGGATGCTTGAGCTGTACCAGAGCAGAGGTAACTTGCTTATCAACGATTATTTTTTTGGCAATTTTTTGAGCTTCGGCATGAAATAATGAGTTAATCAATTCTAACCGCTCATCCACTGGCCGCTCAATATAATCTGGCAGATTGACCCTAACCGGAATTCGCCGTAAAAAAGTAGGCAATAAGACTTGCTCAGGATTTTCCGTAGTCGCCATTATGATGCGCACTTTTGCTTTTATCGGGTGAACGTTGTCACCCATTTTATAAAATTGGTGCGAATCAATAAAACTAAACAATTTTTCCTGATTTTCATTGCTTAATCGATGGACTTCATCCAAAAATAAGTAACCACCATCGGCCTGCTTTAGTAGACCATCTTTTTCGGTATCCGCACCGGTAAAGGCGCCGCGAACATAGCCAAATAGCATACTAGAAATTAGTTCTGGATTATTGGCATAGTTGGCACAATTTAAGACAATATAAGGAGCTTTTTGTGCAATTATGCCACTTTTTTGAGCGTAAGTATACAATTTGCTGGCTAAATAGCTTTTACCAACACCAGAATTCCCAGTGATTAAAACGTTCAACCCATCAGGAGGATAGGCGGCAGCGGCTGATAATTGCTGGATTGTTTTCTCAAGTGAGCCGTGACCACCAATAATTCCACCAAAAAAATCAGAATTAGTTTCCCTAGCAGCAATTTTTTGCCACTTAACCGGCCTATCAGCTATTTTGTTTACTTTCTTCTCTTTCACAAGCTGATTAAGATAATGGCTAACAACTGATCTGGACAACTGTAAATGCTGCGCTAAATCGCTAGTATTAATTGCTTCGTTACCGGATAATTTTTCAATTTGATTTAAAACTCGTTGTTTAGCGCTATTCATCACAACTCTCCTTAGACTAATTTTTTCTTAATTATACCGAATTATAACAGTGCTTTCTATATAAAAATAGTTCTAGTTCTAAGTTTTGCAAAAATTAAATTTTTAGCAAGCATTGTAAATCGGCTAGTCGTCCTATTACGTAAGGAAAGTTGCCCCTTTTTATTTTTTGGTACGTATTAATTTAAAAAATAACTACTGTTAACAATTAGGTAGTTTTTACCCCCAATTAGTACCGAGTAGAAACTAAAAATTTAGTCTTGACTTGTATTTTTTAATATTTTATAATTTTCTCATCAAAGGTTGGAGGTAATTTCAATGATTAAGACTAGAAATCATCAATTACAGCAGAATAACCGTTATTACTATAGCTATTACAGGTAAAGGTTTGGATTCATCACGGTGAGTTCAAACATCAAGGTTTGAATTTATCAGTGATGGCTATAGCTTTTTAAGTATGATTAGCCACACGACTTTCTAAGTGGCTAATCTTGCATTAACAATGAATGATTAATCCCAAGGCAATCTTGTGTTACCCACTTAGAAATGAGTGGGTATTTTTTTATTGGAGGAAAAAAATGCATTTACGTAAATTAATGACAGGAATCAGTCTGGCAGGATTACTTTTATTGGGAGGATGCAGCAGTAAAAAAGCTGACGATAACAAAGCTGTTAAACATGTTGGCGTATTACAAGTAGTTCAGCACCCTTCGCTTGATAAAGCCTACAAAGGTTTTAAAAAGGGACTGAAAGAGGAAGGTTATGTTGAGGGTAAGAACCTCAAAGTTGATTACCAAAATGCTCAAAACAGTCAGGATAATTTAAAGAGCATGAGCGATAAGTTAGTTAAGGAAAAATCTGATTTGATTTTAGGAATAGCTACTCCCGCCGCACAAAGTGTGGCTAACGCTACGCAAGATATTCCGGTAGTTGTCACTGCCGTAACCGACCTAAAGGCAGCCAAATTGGTAAATTCCAATGCTAAGCCCGGTAGAAACGTTACCGGTACTACCGACATGGTTTCAATCAAACGCCAAATTGACCTACTGTTATCAATTGTGCCTAAAGCAAAAACAATCGGAATTATGTACAATGCCGGTGAAGCCAATTCTAAAATTCAGGCGGACATGGCAACTGCAGTTCTAAAAAAGGCCGGAGTAAAGGTGCTGATTAAAACAGCTAATACAACTAATGATGTTCAACAAGTAACTGAAACCTTAGCCTCTAAAGTGCAAGGAATTTTCGTTCCTACCGATAACACTTTTGACTCGGCAGCCTCAGTTGTCGGCAAGGTGGTCAAAGAGAAAAAAGTACCACTAGTTGCGGGTTCAACTGATCAGGTTAAGACGGGTGGCCTAGCATCAATTGGCATCGATTATGAAGCCCTTGGCGAACAAACGGGTAAAATGGCTGCTAAGATTTTAGCTGGCAAAGCAAAACCCGCTGATATGCCGGTTGAAAAAGCCCACGACATGCGTTTAGTGGTTAATAAAAAAATGGCCAAAGCCCTGGGAATTGATCCTAAATCAATCAAGGCTCCCAAAAATTAAGATTAAATAATTAGCCAAGCTCAAATGCCCTTTCTAACAGGATTATTATTGAGCTTACTCACACATAGCTTTTTTATCAGCCAGGTTTTTCTTGACTTTAAAATCTTAATAATTTATAATTTTTTCATCAAGGTTGGAGGTACTTTTGATCATGAATATAAATCAAAAATCACAACTGAATAACCGTTATTACTTTAGCTACTTTAGATAGCATTTGAATTCATCAAGATGAGTTCAAATGAAACGCAAGTTTGGATTTATCTATGATGGCTAGAGCGATTTGATTACGGTTAGCCACATAACTCTAAGTGGCTAATCGCAACGATTAATTTACAAAACAATGTTTGTATACCCACTTAGAAGTAAGTGGGTATTTTTTTATGGAGGATTTTTAATAGATGCATATTAGAAAATTAATTACGGGACTTGGTTTAGCAGGATTATTATTACTTGGCGGCTGTAGTAATAACAAAAAGAGTGATAGCGGCCAAACTGTCAAACATGTTGGTGTGCTGCAAGTTGTGCAGCATCCCTCCCTTGATAAAGCCTACGAAGGTTTTAAAAAAGGTTTAAAAGAAGAAGGTTATGTTGAGGGTAAAAACCTTAAAATTGATTACCAAAACGCGCAAAACAGTCAAGATAATTTAAAGAGTATGAGCGAAAAACTGGTTAACGAAAAATCAGATTTGATTCTAGGAATTGCTACACCGGCTGCCCAAAGCGTTGCTAATGCCACACAGGATATTCCAACTGTCGTAACTGCAGTAACCGACTTAAAAGCAGCTAAGCTCGTTAATTCAGACGCAAAACCCGGCAGAAATGTTACTGGAACCACTGATATGGTATCAATTGATAAACAAATTAAGCTGTTATTATCAATTGTGCCCAAGGCTAAAACAATTGGCGTCATGTATAATGCCGGCGAGGCCAATTCCAAAATCCAGGCAGATTTAGCAATTAAAGCACTCAAAAAAGCCGGTGTGAAAGTGTTAGTTAAGACGGCCAACACTACAAATGATGTTCAGCAGGTAACAGAAACTTTGGCGGGCAAGGTTCAGGGAATTTACGTTCCAACTGATAATACATTTGCCTCAGCTTCCTCGATTATTGGTAAAGTTGTTAAGGAAAAGAAGATTCCGCTAGTAGCAGGTTCAACTGATCAAGTAAAAACCGGTGGTTTAGCCTCAATCGGAATTGACTACGAAAAACTTGGTGAACAAACTGGTAAAATGGCAGCTAAAATTTTAGCGGGTAAAGCTAAGCCAGCAAACATGCCAGTTGAAAAAGCAAATGAATTAAAACTGGTTGTTAACCACAAGATGGCCAAGGCTTTAGGAATTGATCCTAAAACCATTAAGGCACCAAAATAAGTTTAGAAAGGCAGCGTGAACGCAAAACAATGTTAAATACTTTTTGGGAATTATTTCTTTCTGCAACTTCACAAGGATTACTCTGGTCACTAATGGCCATTGGGGTTTACTTAACTTTTCGTATTTTAGATTTAGCTGATATGACTGCTGAAGGAAGCTTCCCCTTAGGTGGTGCAATTGCCACAATGTGCCTTGTTAAAGGAGTTAATCCGATTTTAGCAACACTAGCAGCTTTTGGAGGCGGCATGATTGCTGGCCTGGTAACAGGATTTTTAAATACTAAATTACGCATTCCATCATTACTGGCTGGAATTATCACAATGACTGGCCTATACTCCATTACTTCTCGGGTAATGCAAAATGCAGCTAATGTTTCACTATTAGGTAAAGAGACCATTTTTACTATTGCCCAAAACTGGGGCTTAACGAGGAATAATGCTGTTATCGTGATGGGGCTAATTATTGCTTTAGTTGTCATCGGCTTATTGGTAGTATTCTTCCGCACGGAAATCGGCTTAGCGATGCGTG
Source organism: Lactobacillus sp. B4015 (assembly GCF_026536055.1). Lineage (NCBI taxonomy): Bacteria > Bacillati > Bacillota > Bacilli > Lactobacillales > Lactobacillaceae > Lactobacillus > Lactobacillus sp. B4015. The sequence continues at coordinate 285,131 of NZ_JAFNOY010000002.1, read as the reverse complement.
CGACTGGCGATAATCCGGAAATGAGTGCTGCTAATGGAATTAAAACTCAAGGAATGAAAATTCTAGGCTACATGATTTCTAATGCTTGTATTGCCCTTTCAGGAGCACTGCTCGCCCAGAATAACGGCTTCGCAGATTTAAACTCTGGGGTCGGAACCCTAGTTATCGGTTTAGCCTCAATTATTATTGCTGAAGTCATTGTACGGAATTTACCAATCTGGGGTCGTTTGCTGACTTTAGTTCTCGGTGCAATTATTTACCGATTGATTTTAGCACTAGTTTTCCAGATGAATGTCGAACCATCGGATGCTAAATTAGCTTCGGCTTTGGTCTTAGTTGTTTGTCTAACCCTGCCTAACTTTCACCTACCGCGTAATCTAAAAGGAGGAAACAAGAATGCCGGAAGTACTAAAGATTAAAAACTTACACCAAACTTTTGAACGTGGGACCGTTAACGAAAACCGCGTACTACAAGGGATCGATCTCAGCTTAAAAGCTGGTGACTTTGTAACAATTATTGGAAGTAACGGTGCCGGAAAATCTACCTTATTAAATAGTATTGCTGGCACGATCCCGATCCAAGAAGGACAAATTATCCTGAACGGCAATGACATTACCAAATTACCTGTAACCAAACGGGCCAAAAATATTAGCCGGGTCTTTCAGGATCCTAAGATGGGAACAGCAGTCAGACTGACGGTTGAAGAAAACTTGGCCTTAGCAATGAAACGGGGCCAACACCGTGGTTTTTTACCAGGAGTTAAAAAACAGGACCGCAAGTTTTTTAAAGAACAATTAGCCCAGCTGAATTTAAACTTGGAAAACCGGTTGGAAACTGAAATTGGTCTGCTTTCTGGTGGTCAAAGGCAGGCAATTACCCTGCTTATGGCAACCTTGCAGCGACCTGACTTAATTTTATTAGATGAGCATACCGCGGCTCTTGATCCTAAAACTTCCATTACGGTGATGGAACTCACGCAAAAATTAATTAGTGAGCAGCACTTAACGGCATTCATGGTAACCCATAACATGGAGGACGCGATTCATTATGGTAATCGTCTCATCATGCTTCACCAGGGACGTGTTGCTATCAACTTGGCTGGTGAAGAAAAGCAAAACCTAACCGTACCCAAATTAATGGAACTGTTCCAAAAACAAGTTGGTAGTGAAGTTGGCGATGATGCGATGTTATTAGCCTAAATACTAACTAAAAAAAAGCAATCTGAACAAAGTTCAGATTGTTATTTTTTTTATTAACGGCTTCACTTGCATTTATGCAGTTAATCAAGAACATCGAATTAACCGAATAGTTTACCCTTGGGTGCGTTTTTTGTAGTGCTTTTAACGTTAGCAGTAATAATTAATTTTGCACTTTTATCTAAATCGCTTTTAATTATTAATTCTATTAGGTAAAAAATATATTATCGTTACCCTTAAATTCCTAATAATTACTAAACTATTCTTGTCAAATGGAATTGAGGTTCAAATATTATCCTTGAATAGTTTTTTTGCATCTAGCTCACTTATTTTTTAATTAACCAGCGCTCAATAACGTTTAAAAATAACTATTCTCTTTTTATCTATAATGTACTTGACAATTTACGCTGAATAATGTTAACAAAATTTCGAAAATTCTAATCAATAATTTAAATTAACCTTCATAATCAGCTTAAACTCATATCTATTCAACAATGCAGGAAAACTCCAGATTTTACAGGTAACCAAGATTAACTGTCGACCTTCAAATTATGTTGAAAATTCAATAAATAATTAAATTGGAAAATCCTATGCTTAACCATAATCTAACTAGTCGCGTACAAATAAGTAGTATTTAACATTTCATTTTTAAACATGTCTCTTAATGATTAAAAAAGAATTACGATATCATATCGCTTTTTTGTAAATAATAAAAGCAAAATAGATTTTTTAAGAAGTATCATTATTAGCAATTGACTAATCACCCAATTTTAGTTTAAAAACTTTTATTTAGCAAACAGCGTTAGCTATTTAATATATTTTGTTTGGTCAAAACTAAGCTATTCATCTTCAGATAAATTTAGTATAGTAGTAATTTAGTCCAAAAGTGTGAAACTGTTTCAATTAAGAGTTTTAATCCATATCTTTTGTTATCAAGAATTTAAAACTTTTAATTTCTAGGTTTCTCTTTATATAAAACAAATGATTCTTAAGTTTAATATATGATAAGCAGTTGTTGTACTCTTACTGTTAGGTTTAGGTCAAAATTTGTAAAGACTGAACCCACAACTTTAAGCGAATAGATAAAAATAAAGTCAGACTTAAGCTCTTTTAGAACGCAAAAGAGCGCATACCTTTTTATATAATACAAGTAAAAGTTTCAACATTTTTAATATAGCTTCACCACTATTAAATAAAAAATCTGAAAATCTTAATTAATTACATAGTTTTCCTAAAAGTAATCTTTAATAACATGTCATTTTAATTCCAATTTTTTTAACTTTTAGGAATAGCTTTTAATCTCTAATTTATTTGCGCTGACTTCTTGCAAAAACTGGTTTTGCTTAAATTTAAAAATCAAGTCTGTTGTTTTAATAGGGAGATACTAATATGTCAAAATAAATTACTAACTATTCATTAATAAACCACTTCAACTTTATTTTTCTCAAACAGTTCATTAAAACTGGTTGTTGGCTTTTTATCAGTTACTAACGCTGAAAGTTGATTTAATTCACAATCTTTATAGGGTAAAACCTGATCAAACTTAGTATTATCAATTAGTAAAATCATTTTTTTAGTACATTCCAACAGGGCATGCTTTAAATTTGATTCTGATTCTACTTTATCAGTTATGCCATATTTTAAACTAATTCCACGACAAGACATAAAAGAAATATCAAAAACATAATTTTTTAAATAACTCGCCGTAATCATGCCACTAGTATATGTATCAATCAGTGTACCTCCTAAAACATTAATTTTATTCTGAGTATGTAAATTTAAATAAATAGCTGTTTCTAAATTCGTAGTAGTTATATTTAAATCTTTAAAAGCTCCTAAAAAATGTGAAAGTGTGTTTGCTGTACTGCTGCCATCTAAAAAAATATTTTGTCTATTTTCAATAAAACCTGCTGCAAGTGAAGCAATATATTTCTTTTCACTCATATTAAGGTGTTGCTTAATAGTTGTTGGAGTTTCTATTTCATTTGGCTTTAAAACAAAAGCTCCTCCATTAATGCGCTGCACTAAATCATTGTCTGACAAAACTTTTAAATCTCGTCTAACTGTACTAGCGCTATAATGCAATAATTTAGAAATTTCAGTAATAGTTAAAAAGTTTTTTTCTTTTAAAAGCGTTAATAAAAACTCTTGTCGCTTATTCATAGTAGGCCTCCGATTAAGAATGAAACAAATCCGTCAATTTTTGAAAAATTCTTTATTCATTTTGACATATTTTCAATATCATTGTCATCTATTGAAAAAATATAGATAGATTTATAGCATTAGTAATGAAAGCGAATACAAATATAATTAACATTAATGGAGGTTAAAAATGACATTAGTAACTTTAAATGATATTTTACCAAAGGCAAAAAAGGAGGGCTATGCGGTTGGTGCATTTAATTATGCAGACCTGAATACTGCGCGTGGCATCATTAAAGCAGCAGAAGAAGAAAATTCTCCAGTAGTCTTGCAGATTGCAGAATCGCATTTTCCCTATTTGCCATTAAGAGAAGGCGGAAAGCTGGCACTCGACTTAGCCGAAAATGCCAGTGTACCAGTTGTTGTTCACCTAGATCATGGTACAGACATGGAAACTTGCATTAAAGCATTGCGCTTGGGCTTTAGTTCAGTAATGCTTGATTTTTCGCAAAAATCTTTGACCGAAAATATTGAAAAGACCAAAGAAGTCGTTGAATTCGCACATGATATTGGAGCAAGCGTCGAGGGAGAAGTAGGTGTGATGACGCACGATGGCGGTGATGGCAAACCGGATTATAGCAACTTAACAGACAACTATACCACCATAGAAGAAGCAAGAAAGTTTTACAATGAAACTAACATTGATGCTATGGCCATTTCTTATGGAACAGTTCACGGTATTTATCGCGAAAAACCGATGCTTAATTTCGATCGTCTACATGAAATTTCAAGTGCAGTCCCAGTTCCTTTAGTTGTTCATGGTGGCTCTGGTTTAACCGATGAAGAATACAGAAATTCAATTAAAAATGGTATCAGCAAAATAAATTACTATTCCGTAATGTCTTTTAATGTCACTAACGGGTTGCGAAAATATCTCAATGAGCGTGAGAAAGAGCAAGTTTTCTTATATGATGTCGATATGAAAATAATGGAATTGGTTAAAGAAGATATCAAGAATAAAATAAGAGTCTTTGGTTCAGCAAACAAGGCTTAGTATATAAAAAGGTATAGTTATGAACAAATTTTTAATTATCACTCATAGTACTCTGGCTGAAGGTTTTTACAACAGCACCAAGTTTCTAAGTGGTTTGACAGATAATGTCAAGTTTATTAATGCTTATGTCGATGAAAGTGACTGGACCAAAGAAGCTAAACAATTTTTATCAGAAGAAAATTATAAAAATTCTGTCGTTGTTATGACGGATATTTTCGGTGGTAGTGTTAATCAAAAAATGACGCTTTTACTCAAAAAATTTAACTTTATCCTGATTACTGGCGTAAATTTGCCTTTAGTTTTGTCACTGGTACTCGAAACTGAACCGTTAACGAAGGAAAAGTGCTCAAAAATAGTTACAGAAGCAAGAAAGCAATTACAAGTTGTCAAAGCGGTTAGGCCAGAAAAGGATGAACAAGACGATGTTTTTTTAAATTGATTAAGGATGCGATTTTATGATTAAAGAACTGAGAGTAGATGACCGGTTAATTCACGGCCAGGTCGCACTAACCTGGCCGGGTCATTTGGGAACAAGTCATATTGTTGTTGCCAATGATGAAGCCAGCAAAAATGAGATGCAACAAAGCGCACTAAAAATGTCAGTGCAGGGAACAGCAAAAGTTCTTGTACGGAATATTGACGATGCAATCAAATTGTTTGAAAATCCGAAGGCACAAAGCATACCAATGTTTGTGGTGGTTAATAAGGTAAAAGACGCACAAAGAATCTATGAAGGCTTGGACAGACAAGGTGTTGAAAGAATAAATATTGCAAACGTTGGACGTTTTGATGGTATTGATAAAAGCAAAAAGACTGAACTAACAGGTTCAATATTATTGACTTTAGAGGATGAGGAAGCTACTAAAGCTTTAATAGGTGCTAATGCCAAAGTAGTTCATCAAGTGATACCAACCGATAAAGCAGAAGCATTTTCGAGCATACTGAAGGAGCACTAAAATGACTAGTAATATAATTTGGGCCGCTTTTTTATGTGGCTTAGCTGAATTTATTTGTTACGGAGGCGACTGGCTAATCGGGCAAAATATGGCTGACCAGCCTATTGTTGTCGGTCCACTCGTCGGCCTGCTTTTAGGCGACCTCCAAACGGGAATTATCCTAGGAGCGATGCTTGAAGCGACTTTTATTGGTGCGGTCAACGTTGGGGGAGCTGTTTCACTCAATCCCTCCGTTGCCACCGTCTTAGCAGTAGCCTATGCAATAATTGGCGGAGGCGATACCAAAGCTGCCGTTGCGCTTGCTATACCAATGGGGTTATTGGGTGGTTTACTTGAGGTTGGTACCTATGTATTGTTTTCCCTAGTTCAAGATTCATGGACTGACGCCGCAGATAAGGGCAATGAGAAAAAACTAGTTTGGCTTCACTATGGCGTCTGGTTTGCCAGGTCACTTGTATTTTTTGCAGCAGTCTTTGTCACAGTTCTTATCGGTGTCAAGCCAGTAGCTGCTTTCATCAAGTCACTACCAGCATTTGTCGAAAATGGACTGGGACTGACTGGTGGCCTTCTTCCGGCAGCTGGTTTCGCAATGTTGCTTAGCATGGTTTGGGAAAAGAAACTGGCGGTGTGGTACTTTTTAGGATTCATCTTAGTTGAATATGTCAAGTTACCACTACTTGTTGTTGGAATTATTGGCTTAGTATTTGCAGTAGTGTTCGCTTTTTACGATAAAGATATTTTCGACTTAAAACACCAAAAAAATGCAGCAATAGTAAATAACAAAACGTCAAATGAACAAGAAGAGGAGGATTTTCTATCATGAGCAGTGAAACTAGTATTAAAAATAAAAGCACCACAATTTCACCTACGGATAAAAAACTCTTGCGCAAACTTTACCTTAGATCATTGACAATTGGTGCACCCTTGCAATATGCCAACGAATATGGCTCGGGATTTGAGTATTCAATCCTGCCTTTTATCGACCATTATTATAAGGATGGCTCTGACAAAAAGCGCCAAGCCCTTAAAAGGCACATCGTCTTTTATAATATAACTCAATATGTTGGTACATTCTGCCAGGGTCTTGTGGCATCAATGGAAAAGCAGGCTGCTATGCATGATGACTATGATGTTTCATCCATTAGTGCCGTTAAGGCTAGTTTAATGGGGCCAATGTCAGGTATCGGTGATACATTGTTTTGGGGTATTTTGCGGGTCATTGCTGCTGGCGTGGCTATGACTTTTGGCATGCAAGGCAATGTTTTGGCACCGTTTGTCTTCTTATTGATATACAATATTCCGGCACAATGGTGTCGTTGGGAAATGACCAAGTTGGGCTTTTCCGTTGGTTCGGAATACATCACCGAAATGTATTCGTCAGGACTTCTCACGATCTTTACCAAAGCGGCAAGAACACTGGGTCTGATTATGTTAGGAGGTATGACTAGTAGCCTCGTCCAATTCAAGACGAAACTAGTTTTCCATGTCGGTGGGGGGCAAGTAATTAATGTTCAAAACATTCTTGACTCGCTTCTAAAAGGACTAGTCCCGTTGATAATCACTTTAGTTTGCTACTGGTTAATTGCCAAAAAACATATTAACTTTACAGTGGTCATCATTGGTTTAATCGTTTTCTGTATCCTACTCAGTGCATTGGGTATTGCATAAATAACTAAGATTTAAAAAGTCGAGAACTTCAATTTTTTGGTTCTCGACTTTTTGTATACAATTTAATAGTCAACGATTTTGAATGATAGTAGCAATATCGACACAGGTCTCTTCACTCTGTTTTAAATAACCTAGTCGATCAAAAAAGCCATGATCTAGTCCTTTATATAATATTTCTTGGACCTCAACGTTATTTTGCTGAAGCAGTTTTACAAAGTACTTATTACTTGGTAAAAAGTAGTCAAATTCCGCTTCAATCATAGTTACCGGTGGCATATTGACAAAATTAGTTGAATATACTGGACTAACTAATGGATCAGTTGCTTTAGCATTTCCAACATAAAGTAATTTCATTAAGTTGTTAACATACATAATTTTATTTAATCTTGTGTGAATATAATTACGATGCTTTTCATTCATTTGATAGAATAAATAATTCCAATTATAAAGAGTTTGTTCAACTTTCTGTAAATCTAGAGCTCCATATATTGAAATCACCTGTTTAATTAAGTGTTTATTATCTAGTAGCCCACATTCAACTGCTAAATTTCCTCCTGCACTATCACCAGCAACAAAAACTTGCGAATTATTAAAACCGAGATATTTTTGGTTAGAAATTGTCCATTCAACAATTTCTAACGCGTCATTAAGAGAACCAGGAAATGGTGTTTCAGGAGCTAGTCTATAATCTGGTGAAATTACTACACATTTTGCTCTTTCCGCTATTAAGCGACACTGATTTAGCAAAGTGCTACTACTTCCACCGATAAAACCTCCACCATGAAAGTAAACACAAGCATTTTTAATATTTTTTTCATTACCTGGTCTACAAACCACAGCAGGTAAAAACCTATTCTTACATTCAATAAGTATATTTTTTTCAATAACTGTAGTAGTAGTTAGATCCTTGTTAGGAGATCCCATACTTTTTCTTACTTCCGTAAAATCAATTTGAGTCAAATCAATTACTTTGTTTGCTTCTTCATCAGTAAACTCCGGTTTGCATTGTGTTCGCTTTAGAACCTGAGGATCGAGAAGCCCCCATCGTTCACCATATACAGTATTCTTAATAATCATCTTTTGCCCCCATTCATGATTAATTATTTTAAATCACATCAATAGACATATGTATGTATAATTACTTTACCAATAAGTTACATGTGCATGCCAAACTTTTATTAAAAATCTTTCTTAAAAAGTTAGATTTGCATCGTATTAAATAAAGCTATTTTTGAGTTTTATTATAATCATCGTTACAAACAACTTCCTATACACCTCGAATATTCCTCTTCGTTCTAAGTAAGTGCTGATTGTCAAAAAAATATCACCAAATTAAATAATCATATACAAATGCAAAAAAAATTAATTTTTATATATGAGAGTAGTTATTACGCATGTTTTCAGTGATTGCATTTCTTATTTCGTATGCAAATTAAAAACAAATCTTAAAATAATTGGAACAATTAAAGCCATAAATCCAAGAATAAATGAGTACAATAAGTGTGTTTTTTACAGTTATCTAATTAATAACATCCTCAATGCCACAATTCTCTGACTTATCAAATTCTAAGCCATGAATGCAGACTAAAGGAATGTTTTGCCCCCGCTGACCCATTACTAACCCGGCTGCAGAAGCTAGCATGTCACAGAGCGTTTCGGCAGTACCATTTTCCTTATTCAATCTCAATCCATTCAGGCCATACAAACCAACTGCAACTTGGTTCGCACCTTTTTTATCAACCCTGCCATCACTATCAGTAATGATTACGCTTGTTCGAACTCTTAGAATGTCAAAGAATGTATCGCTGATTGTCTTAGCTGTCTTGTCACAATCTTTAGGTAGAGTAATCGCAAAATTATCTTTGACCTTATCAACACCCGCGCTGGTCAAAAAGAGACCGTTGGGTAGCCAAGCACCAATATGATAACCAGAAATTTCTAAATGTTTACCTGATGGATCACCTGTCTGATTAATAATTACCTGAATTAATCTTGCATCTTTGCGTGGAATTTGTTTATGAATTTTTTCAGCTAAAGAAGAGGGCGTTATGGTGTTCAGATCAATAATATTGTCTTCTGCAAGAGAACAGATTTTAGAGGCGACACAAATAATGTCGCCATTAGCAATTTTAAAACTCTCTTTTTTTATTATCTTGGCTAAAGTTTTTGGTAAGTCACATGGTGCCGAAATTTGTGGTACGTTGTGTAGTCCTTCGATGGTTAACATATTTTATCCTTTTTGTTCCTTTGTCTTTTCGGAGGCTTCTTTTTATTACTTTGAAAAATGAATATTAAATTATCAATACACGAAAAAGTTACCTATTGAAAGAATAGCTGCATTTAAGCAAAAATCCGTACTCATAATTGCCGCAAATTTTTTATAAAATTTAGGTGTAGCATATTAATCCTCAGTATTTATTAATATATAGATATGTTTGACAGCTTTCAAGAGCCAATTAAGCAGTATGGCTTACTTTCTCTTTTAACTGGACAAAGGGTTTATAGAGAAAGTTTTGGAAATAAAGAATAAGCCCCATTAAAGGTTGGATATTGTCACATAACCTGAATATAGCAAGAGTTAAAATACAGTTGAGTAGCTGAACAAGTTTAAAAGGCTTTTGGTCAGCTTGAGACGTCATTTTTCTAGGCAATGATGGTGAGCGTCAATTACTTCAACAATTTCGGCAACTGGAGCAGCACAATCAGTTTTTAACCATTCACCAATCACAGCAGCAATCCCATTGCGGAAAAAAGTTTGATCAAAATGGTTCTTCTGCAGCTTTTGCTCGGTAAATCTTTCAGCTAAACCCATTTGTAAATTGAGTTTAAAAAACATCCGGTAAAGATCCTGGTGATCCTTGATGTGCTGCAGCAATATGGTAAAGGACGGGTCGCTCATATCATCCTGCAATCGTTGATATTCATCAACTAAATATTCACGAAGCTTGTCTGTTAAATCATAAATATCAATGTAATTATCATAAAAAGATGATCGGTTAATTTGAGCTTTTTGGCAAATTGTTGTTACTCGTAAATCCTGTAATTCATGATCTTTTAGCAGATCGATGACTGCTGCCTGAATTTTTTGCCGAGAGACAGCGCGGCTTCGCTTATTATTCATAAAAACAATTATGCCACAAAAATGTGTTTCGGTTAATTCTTTTTAAACTTGCATAAACTAATTATCACTTGAATAAGAGCTAATCCTGTCATTACTGCAAACGTGAACTGAATTCCGGCATAATTTGCCGTCACATGTGGGTTATTAAAGTGGGTTGCACTTGTCATTATCTCCATTAAGATAGCTGTTCCTAATGCACCGCTTAGCGTTCTTAAAGCCGTTAAAAGCGCGGTCCCATGGGCTACTTCTTCTTGTGGTAGATTCTGCATCCCCCACGTGACAATCGGCATCATCAGACAGCCAACTCCCAATAACCGAAGCAGATACAGTCCGCCTAATAAAAGCAGCTGACTTGAAGAATTAATTAAAGTTACACCCCAGCAACTAATCAGTAACATTAAACTGCCGCCAATTGCTAATTTATTGATGCCAAAACGATCATAAAATTTTCCTGTTAACGGGTTAATTAAAGCCATTGCCAACGAGCCTGGCAACATTATTAGAGCGGAAATCACCGCTGATTTTTTCATTACCGTTTGAATTAAAATCGGATAAATGGTTGAGCTGCCCATCATTACTGCATAAAGCAGCATACTAATGATGACAGCTAGGCGAAATTTAGGCTTTTGCAAAATCCGTAAGTTAAGAAAGGGCTCACTGCTATTTAATTGTTTTTTACTAAAAATAGCTAATAAAATAGCCCCGATAACTAGTTCAAACAGGCTAACCATGAAGTTTGTTGCCAGACTGCTCAGACTAAGTAAAATACCGGTTACCCCGCCTGCACAAAGCAATAAAGAAATGTAGTCTAATGGGATCTTCTCAGTAGGGGTAACATTCTTAACACAGCAAAATGCCAAAATAATGATGATAACAGAAATTACTCCTGCCATTAGGAAAATACTGCGCCAGCCCCAAGAATCAATCACAATTCCAGTTAAAGTTGGCGCAATTACCGGAGCAGCACCAGAGGCGAGTCCCAAAATACCCATCACAGTACCCTGCTTTTCTAGCGGATATAGCGTCATAATGACGACTTGCGTTAATGGCAAAATAATTCCGCTTCCTAAAGCTTGAAAAATTCGTCCCAGCAGCAAAATATTAAAGTTTTGTCCCCACCAACTGATTAATGTCCCCAGTGTAAACAGAATCATTGCTGCTAAAAAGACCTGCCTGGTTGTAAAGCGTTTAATTAGATAGGCCGTCATCGGTACCATAATCGCCATTGTTAAGCTAAATGCACTTGTCAGCCATTGGGCGGTCGCTGCCGATAGTGTTAATTCACGCATTATTTGTGGTAATGCTGTCGTCAAGGATGTCTGTAATAGCGATGTCACTACAGCCCCAGTTAAAAGTGTTCCAAAAACTAAATTGGCTTTCTTTGTAGACATATTTGTTCCTCTTTCAAATTTAATTGGTTTTAATTATAGCGACGGGAAAATTGCAAACAACCAACAATTTTTCTTTATTTGTCGGTTAACAGCATCTATAACCAAAGAAACTAATCACTTAGAATCAGCAAACATCGTCTTTTTCAGCATTTATTTTTATTTTGTATACTTATTGTTAAATTGCTTAAATTTGGTGCTATAATTAAACAAAATTTTATTTTAATTTCATGATGAGGAAAATAAAATGGCAGAACATGAATTTAAAGATTTAGATCAGGCTAAAATCTCGCATGCAAAGGCTCAGGAACGCCATTTCAATAAAATAATATTACCGCTTGCTGCAGTTTTCATTTGCTTTTTAATATGGACAGTAATAACTAGTATTGGTCTGTTTTTTAAAACAATCACGATTGTCGCATTAATCTTATTTGTTTATTTTGTTATCTCCGATTCAATGTACTTACATGACAAATTGAAAAAACGCAGAGAAAAATAATAGTCGAACTAAAATAGGCTTAGCAACATAAAATCGCTGCTAAGCCTGTTTTAGTACAGTTATATTCTAGTGTTTGTCAAATTTTGTCACCATTTTTAATCTTGTGAAACAGTGAGTAATATTATATTTTTCAATAGCTAACGTCAAAATCACTTACCAAAATTCTATGACCTTAATCTTATTTCAACTTTCTATAATCATTGGCTTTAATTTCAAGCTAACTTGCTCTGACCCAAACGTAAATCCTAACTTACTATTTTGTCCTTGTTACTCATTTTCCTTTCTAATATCATTGATTGTTTCTGCAAAAGATTTTTCCTTGCCAAACAAAGCCGAGGTTCCAAGAATAAAATTATCTACCCCTTTAGCATACAATTTCGTTATTTTTGCTCTTGAAACAGCTCCATCTATTCCCAAAACATAATTATATTTTTGCTTTGCTTCAATAAAGCAGTCTAATTTTGGCAAAACAAAATTTTGAAAAGGCTGACCAGCAAATCCAGGATGAACTGTCATTACTAACACATAATCAACCTTGGGCAACAATTCTTCAACCATTGCAAAAGAAGTACCAGTATTAACAGCAATGCCAGCCTTTTTACCTAAGACATGAATATCATCAATTGTTCGTGCAGGCTGTAATTCTGCGTCCGGACAAAAGTAAATTAAGTCAGCACCTAATTCGCTGAAAAATTTAACGTAATTGCGCGGGTTTTCAATCATCAAATGAGCATCAAGCGGCTTGTTGGTCAATCTACGAATAGTTCGGTAATCCTCTGGACCTAAGGCAAAATTTGGTACATATTTTCCGTCCATAACATCCATGTGAAACATATCAACACCGGCTTCATTTAGTTGCTTCACTTGGCTTGCTAAATTACCAAAGTCTGCACACATCATTGACGGACTCAAGATTAAAGACATTGTTTTCCTCCTTTTTTGAGTAATCAATTACTCATGTTCTTAATTGACATTATTGCACTTTATTTTTTGATTGTAAACGTTTTATTAAATATAAAAAGCAATCGTTTAACCTTATTAATAGAATGCAATAGTATTTTTAATGCTATAATATTTAGCATAAAGGAGTTAACGATGAAGCAATATTCAATCAAAGACATTGCTAAACTCTGTAATGTCTCAACTGCAACAGTTTCACGAGTTATTAATAATAATGGACGCTTTTCTGAAGAAACCAAGAATAAAGTTTTGGAAGTTATCAATCAGACAGGTTATATGATTGATGATAGTGCACGCAGTCTACGCACAAATGTTACTTATACAATTGGTATTTTAGTACCGGATATTAAAAACCCATTTTTTGCTGATCTTGTGCAGAAAATCGAAGAACTGCTTTTTTCTAAAAACTATTCCACAATAATCTGCAATACAGACAAAAATGAAAAAAAAGAACAAGCATACTTACACATGCTTGAAAATAAAAAGGTGGATGGAATTATCGTTATTTCCGGGTCATATCAGCATGGTTTCAAATTCCAGAGTTCCTTAAAAGAGATCCCTTATATTTGTATCGACCGAGAACCGGAAAATTTCCATAATACAGTCTTTATTTCTTCTAATCACTATCAAGGCGGGCTAGACGCTACCAATTATCTCTTCAATCGAGGAAGTCAATTTCCAGCAATTGTTGTTAAAAAAATCAATTCTTCAACCAAATCGAGAATTGCGGGCTTTAAAGAAGCACTCAAAAATCATCAGGTAAAGTTTTTAAAATCGCATCAAGAACTTAAGCTCACAAATAAAAATGCAGTAAAAAAATTTTTAGCAAAAAATCCACAAGTCGATGGTTTTTTTGCAGCAGATGATAACATTGCCATTAGTTTGATTCAGTACCTAAAGGAGCTTAATTACCAGATTCCCAAGCAAATACAAATTATTGGTTTTGATGATATTCCAGCAGCCAATGTGCTCACGCCTAAATTAACTACCATTCAGCAAAATACTAAAAAGATCGCGCAAACTGCTGTTAATAGCATGATGAATGCAATTAATAAGCAAAATGAAAAGGGTAGCCAATTTCTTATTCCAACCAAACTTATTAACAGAGAAACCACAAGATAATACAAAATTAGGCCAAACACAGTTAAATGTTTGACCTATTTTTTAATTATTAAACTTTATTCGACTTAAAAAGAAAGATTTATCTTTTATTATTAAAATATTCATGAAACTTTTTCATTTCTCGCTCTATTACTTCATCGTCTGACATGGCAAATTCAAAAGCACATTGTGCGTCACTAGGTAAATAATAAATAACTGCACGCCAATTAAACATTCCCGTGTCTAATGATTTAGTATTTTGCATCTTTCCTTCTGCTGTTAACATTGGGTTTTTTAAATGAATATAACTAACAAAAGGTGCTAACTTTTGAGCTGCTTGATTTGGATCAAAACCAGTAAAAGCCAGGTTACCTAAATCAAAAGTACAGCAGATCGAATTAAATCCCGCTTTTCGTGCTGCTGTCAAAAAATCATAAACGGTATCTGGATTACCTCCGATTGGAGTTTGATCATTTTCAACGGTAGTTTGAATTTCGGCTAAAGGCAAATTTGACAAATCTTCTTTTAAATCCCCATGATATCGATAAAAGTTCCCCGTACTAAACTTTATTTTCTGCGCCCCAAGTTCTTTAGCTTCTTGATAATATATTAGTAAGTTTTGATTAAAGTTACCTTTTTCATCAAAAATATTATCTGGGACACTATAATTTACTAGTAACTCTTTTTGTTTAATTGCTGGTGCCAATTCTTTAATTTCTTGATTAACATTTTTAAAGTATTCACGACGAATCTCAATACCATCTGCATTTAGATCCGCAATGCGATCAACTAAATCAAATTGACTAATCCCACTTTGAATTTCTTTTTCATAAACTAAGGTATTAATAATTAGAGTCATGATTTTTCTCCTATTTTTTCACGAATTCAAGATATTTATTATGAAACTTAATGGCATTTTTTGTAACTTGCTGATAATCATCTTCTTTTGCCGGACCAACCATACTTCCACCAACGCCAACAACAAACGCACCTTGCTTAAGCCATTTGGTCAAATTTACCAGTGAAACGCCACCTGTTGGCATTATATTAACATTAGGAAATGGCCCATGAATTTCATTAATAACTGACTCTCCAGCCACAGAACTTGGAAATACTTTAATTACATCAGCACCATAAGTCAATGCTGCTTGAACCTCAGTTGGAGTAAAACAGCCTGGAATATATGGAATTTCATATAAATTGCAGAGTTTAGCCGTTTTTTTATTAAAAGAAGGACTTACAATAAATTCTGCTCCTGCAACAATTGCTAGTCTAGCAGTAGTTGGATCTAAAACCGTTCCCGCACCTATAATGACGTCAGGACTTGTACGGTATTTTTTTCTTAATCTACTAATAGTTATATCTGCATTAGGTGAAGTAAATGCCAACTCAATTGCAGTAATTTGACCTTGTACACAAGCTTGGGCAGTTTTATATGAATCTTCTTCACTTTTCCCTCTAATTACCGCTACTATTCCAGCTTGGTGAATTTTCTTAATTAATTCAAACTTCAATAACATGATTTTTCCTCTTAATTATTCCATATTATTATGTTTAGCCTTTGCATCAATATTAGTAACCTTCTCACGTTTGCTTAATTTCAAACATAAAATATCAAGTATAATATGGACGCTTTGATCAAACAAAGTACTTAACAACTGAATTGATTTTATACCGTCACCATTTTTAGTGGCTCCAGGAACAACCACTACTTGATTAGCAGCTTTAGCTAAAGGCGATTTTTTATTACTTGTCACTGCAATAATTTTCACTCCTAAATTTTGTGCCTTTTGTGTTAGTTTTACAACACTATCTGTTTTGCCTGAACCAGAAACTGATACCAGAACATCACCATTTTCAATTGATGGAGTAATTGTTTCACCTATCACATACACTTGATAACCAAGATGCATAAGTCTCATGGCAAAACTTTTAGCCATAAACCCAGACCTACCTGAACCCAAAACAAATATTCTTTTATCTTTTGTAATAATATCAGCAACTTGATCAATTTGTTTTTGATCCACTTGATGCACAACTTCATTAATTTCTTGTAAAACATCATCTATTAGATTATTTGTCTTCGTATTCATTGCATTATTGCCTCCTTAAATTGAATAGCTGAGTTAACCGGATTGCATGTTTTAACAATTTTGCTACCAACAATTACAATTGAAGCCTTTTTTTGCTTAGCAATTTGTTTAACTTGCTTCAAATTTATCCCGCCTGCAACTGCAATATTTTTGATATTAGGATATTCGCTTTTAAAATTAGCGATTTCATTTGTAATTGGCATACTTTTTTTATTATCATATGATTTATGCAGATTATAAATAGCATTTGGATAGACTGCTATTTTTCGAATTATTCTTGGCTCCAGACCCATCAAATCGATTAACATTTTTTTCTTTTTTTGTTCTGCAACTTCATAAGCTAAATCAAGTGTTGCTTTATCCGCTGATCCCATCACGGTTAAAATATCGGCACCAGCTTTAAATCCTTGACTGAATTCATAGGTTCCCTCATCGTTTGTCTTGCTATCCATTAGTAATAAGCTTTTCTTTAACCCAATTTCTGCTCTTTTAATAGTGCAAAAGCCATAATCTTTTATTATTGAGGTTCCTAATTCGATGATATCTGCAATGCCATCCAATTTCTGGGCTAGTCTTATTGCATCTTCCAACTTTACACGATCAATGGCAATTTGTAGTTTCATTTTCAGAAGTCCCCTGATCTTCGTAAAATTGTTTTAATTCAGCTGGAACAGGATAACCATCATTATCACCTAATGTTTGAACTTGCAAGCAACCAACTGCATTTCCCCGAATTGCTGCTTCTTTGAGACTCTTTTTTTCAAGTAAAGCTGTGATTAACCCCAATGCAAAACCATCTCCGGCCCCAACTGTATCAACTACTTTTTCTGCCTTAAAACCTGGGACAATATATTTATTGTGCGAGCTAGTCTTAACAAAAACGCCATGGGCTCCTAACTTGACCATGACTACACGAGTTCGTTTGCCGTTAAGATAAAAGTCAGCAATCTTTTCAGGATCGTCAGATCCAACCAAAACTTTTCCCTCTTCAATTCCGGGTAAAACAATATCAGCCATTCCTGCCAATTCATTGACTGTTTTAATCATATATTCTTTACTCTTCCATAAAGATGGACGAAGATTGGGGTCAAAAGTAATAAACTTACCTGCCTCAATCAGCTTTTGGTAAAAGACACGAAAAGTATGTTCAGCAGTAGATGAAATTGCAGGAAAAATTCCTGACATATGTGCTATTTTGACATCACTAAGATCAATTTTATCTAGCTGATTAGCCTCAAGATGACAAGCAGCAGAATCACGCCGATAATTGACTACCATTGGATCACCTTTTGTTACCAATTGTTTCATCTGATGACCTGTATAATAAAAATTATCATAACTTACATATTTTGTTCCTACATGATGCGCAGCAATAGTCTTTTGAACAAATTTACCCATTGGATCTTGGCCTACTCTTGTTATATATTCGACAGAGTGCCCTAAACGTTTAACTCCAATTGCTACATTTAACTCGGCTCCTCCCATAATCTTGTGAAACTCCAATGCATCAGTTAACGAAACATCTGCTTCTTTTGAACAAAAAGTAACCAGCGGTTCACCAATTGTAATTACTTCTGACATAATGTTTTCCTTTCTTCTTTTTCAACCAAAAAAGTAATAAACAAGAACTTCATTAATGATTGAGACAATCCACATTACAGGTACACCATACTTAAGAAAGTCTTTCGACTTAACTTTCATATAGTCAAGTCCCCAAACGTTCCAAGATTGAGTAATATCAACTGATACTGCCATCAAAGTTGGAACATATAATAATGGCAGTAAAAAGTTATCACTAAAGAGTCCTGTACCATATAGCACAGCAGCCGTAGCAGCACCAGCACCCCAAACATGCAAAGGCCCTCTAAATAAGGCAAGTGGAGCCAAAATACCTAGAGCTAAACATAAAACTAAATGCTGATGGGGTAGCATTGTAGCTAAAATTGGTTTAAATTTGGCAGCATTTAATGTTGCTGCGCCAGTAAAACATTCTAATGCCATCAAAAACATAATTAAACCAGCAATATCTGTAATTGCATGTGCAATGGAATCGTTCAGAAACTTAAGGCCTTTTTGATAATTTTTAAATTGACCCGTTAACAAGATTGCAATTATACTAGCTAATGTTAGAGCTGGAACTGCATCCCATTTAAATAACATATTTAGAGCAACTGGAATAATTGGAACAATGTAAGCAAGTTTAGGAACTGTGACCGTTTGATGATTGGCACTTTCAGCACCAATTAGCTTTAAATTTTTATCTGCATTAGTCTCATCTATTTTTTTGCGATTAATCAGTAAAAAGACAATAATTGCGAATAACTGAACAGATGCAGCACAAATACCAAATGTAATGTATTTACTATCATAAGTTGCTTTTGGTGCAAAAGCTTTCATTTGGTTATAGAGAACAACATTAATATACATTGGTGCTCCAATTGCCATTGAAAAAATTGTCAATGCTAAATCACGCGGCAATCCAAGTGACAACATAATTGGTAAAAGAATTACTCCAATTGCAATGACAGAACCCACTCCGTAGGCACTAATAAAAATAAATGCAGTTACCAAAATTACCAAAATCGTAGCTAATACCGGTTTCTTTTTACCAATTAATTTAGTCGCATCTGAAATTGCAGGTGCAATGCCACTATCGACCAAAACTCTGCCAAACCATGAGCCAAAAACAATATATATTATTGTTGGCCCATAACTTAACGCTGGTTGTGCAAATACCTTGCTTATTGCTTCATTAAATGGAATTAAGCCGATGACGCACCATAAAATTGCCATCGTAAAGAACCCAATCATTAGATTCCCGCCCTTTAAGATATACAAAATAAACAAAGCAAAAGTTACTAATAGTAAAATAGCTATTATTGTAGTATTCATAACTTTTGTACGCTTTCTAAACAATTAATTTTTAAAATTTCGCCATTTTTATTAGGTAACCGGTTACCTAACTAATATAAATCTTTAATCTAAGATTTGCAAGCGCTTTTTTAAACGAACTTAGTATTACAAATGTAAAATCATTTTATGCAGAACAAAATGATATACTATTATTTGAGGAAATTTAAATGAAAAGAAAAAAAAGTCATGAAAAAGCAACTATCCGTAATGTAGCTGAATTAGCCAACGTTTCCGTTGCATCGGTATCAAGATACTTGAACAACAAAGCTACAGGTAGGCTATCTAAAGAAAAAGCTCAAGCAATCGAAAAAGCAATAAAAACGTTAAATTATATTCCTGACATAGCTGCCAGACAAATGGCTACTAATCAAAGTAAAACAATTGCAGTAGTCGTTTCCAATATTGATGATTACTTTTCAACTGAGTTATTTAAGGGTGCCTCAAATATTTTAAGACTAAAAGGCTATGAAGCTTTTTTATTAGACACTAATGCGGACCAAAATCGAGAAAAAGAACTGATTAAAACTGTTAGTAGCAGTTTTTTTGATGGTTTACTTTTTCAGCCTTTCGGCAGTAACTTTAGAAATATCAAGTCTGAATTTGTTCACGATATTCCCACGGTAATTCTTGACAGAAGGTTGGCTAGTTTACATTGGCCCCAAGTTATTTCTAATAATATTGAAGTTTCAAAAAATGCTACAAAATATTTTTTAAATAAAGGATGTGACGATTTTTTAATTTTATCCTCAGAAGTTAAAATTGCATCAACTCGACGCGATCGTTATAGTGGGATTTGTTTTGTGGCAAAGCCAGAACAAATACATTTAATTCAGATTGATGAAGAAACTTACAACTATTCAGCTATTAAACGGAAAATCGAGGCTTTTTTACAAAAGCAAAAAGAAAAAGGAAAAAAGACATTAATTTTTTGCTTTAAAGAAAGATGGCTATTGGAATTTATTCCAATGTTAATGGCTGATGGATATCTCGATAATGAAAATGTTTTTGTTACTGGGTTTGCAGATACCAAGCTAGCGCAGTTAATTCTGCCCCAATCAAAGTTAATTTCCCAAAATCCTTATTTAATGGGAGCAAGTGCAGCAGAAATTTTATTAAATCTACTAGTAAATAAAGTAAAACCGCAAGAATTTCAACCTTTAGTAATTGCAGCTAAGTTTTAATTTAACTAAATTTGGGGAACAGATTATTATTCATAACAAAAATAGCTAGCAAATCTTTTTAAACAATTTGCTAGCTATTTATATATTATAAATTTTTGCTTATTTTATTTTGATAAATTACTTTGTAGGTTTCTAACATTTGTTTTAAATACCTTTTTTTATGAACATCAACAGTTGGTACATATTTTCTTACTTTTTTCTTCAAATGACGCCCTGTTGCAATAGTATAGGCTCCCTCGGAAACTGCCTGTTCAGTATCTATACTGATGACATTTGCTTGTAATATATCCGCCTTAAGTTCAAGCCAAAGGGGATCTTTGGCAGCAGGACCAATTACTTTAATTAGATGATATCTTTCTGAATTAAATAAAGTAGTATACGCAATTTTAAACTCACAAGTTAATCCTAAAAATAGACCAAAAATTAATTCGACCACTGTAGTCTGGCTTGTTAAGCCATATATGATCCCTTTACTACTAGACATTTTATTTGGTGCACCACTGCCGTTAAAATGTGGCATTACTAGAACTCTAGAGTTAAACAATGAATAATCATCATATCCTTTCTGAGCTTCATTCATTAACTCTATTAATTTGTTTTCATTTATTCGACAAAGATTCATCAACCAAGCAATTGTTGAACCTGCAGCTGGCATCGCAGTAAATCTGGTATAATGTTGATCATCTACATAAATACCGTTGGCCAGTGCATTTTTTTGTGCTTCAGATGAAATATCAAAATGCTCTACAATTGTCATCATTGCCTCAGTCGTCCCGGTTGAATCAAGAAGTTCTGTTTCATCTAGTCCAACACCAGCTGCACCACACATATGATCATGACCAGCAATTATCACCTGACATTCTTGGGCAAATAATTTACCAAGTTTTCCCTGAATGTGGCCTAAATTACAGCCAGCTGAATAAATTTTTGGAAAAGAAATATTGCTTATACCTAAAAGCTGTTGAACTTCTTTTGACCACTTACCTGTTTTTATATCAAGACAAAGTGTTCTACTTGCAATAGTATATTCCGTTGCAAGATTACCAGTAAATCGATAAACCAAATAATCAGGGACACATAACCATTTGTACTTTGCCAAAGGCATGGTAATCGTCTTATCATATTTCAATAACCAGGCGATTTTAAGCGCTGAATAGTGTGCATTAACCGGTAGCCCAGTTAGCTGGTAAATTCGACTTTTTTTCTCTTCAGTTATTTGATCAACAATTATTTGAGCACGATCATCAAACCAGGAAATACATTGACCAACTGGATTATTTTTTTCATTTAGTAGAATTCCAGATTCTCCAAAACTTGCAATCGCTATTCGGGTTACTTTTTTGAGACTAATTAGGTCAAATGAACTAATTGTCCTAATAATTTCATCCCATAAATAACTAAGCTCAAAGTTAGTTTGCGTTGCGACTGTTTTTTTAGGTGTAACAAATTGCTTTATCTCTGGAATTCCATTACACCATAACGTAATTTTAGTATTGGTAGTACCAACATCAATCGTCAGACAGTTACTGGTCAATATCGACAACCTCTTTCTTAGTCGTCCGATAAATCCACCATAGAAGAAGTCCAACTACAATGACTGAAAACAATGCAATAGGATTAAGTTCAAAAATTTTGACTAACCAAAATCTAAGTGGATTACCACCATCCAAGAAACTAGTTACCGTAGCATGCGCAGCTCCCTTGTATGCAACCGCACGTGCCATTTTAGTAATAATGGGAGCCATAGCACTAGCAATGTATAAATCACCTATTAAACACGGAATTGCTATAATTACAGCACGAAAAATGTTTCCCTTACATGCTAAGACAATCATTGAACTAAACACGGCTAGATTAGCTAAATCAGCCAATGGTAGTGTTCTATTTCCTGGTAAAATAAATGCCAGAAAAATAGCAATCGGAGTTAGCAGTAATGCCGTTGAAATAATTGATGAATTGCCAATTGCTACTGCAATATCTAATCCAATAAACAAATCTTTTCGATTAGGGAATCTCTTAGTCAAGAAGTTTTGAACTGCTTGTGAAATTGGCATTAATCCTTCTAGTAAGACCCTAGTCATTCTCGGAAGTAATAACATAACTGCGGCAAGATTAACTCCTATATTTAGTAATCCTTTAACGTCATAGCCTGCTAATAGTCCTAGCAGAATACCCAAAATCAAACCAATCATCATTGGCTCACCAAAAATGCCAAAGCGCTTTTGAATTGATTTAGGATCAATTTTTATATTTCTAATACCAGGAATTTTATCAATAAGCCAATTACCGATTAAGCCGATGGGCCAAAAAGTGATCGATGACACCGTTGGTAAAGAAATACCTTCTAGACCAAAGTATTTCTCTCCCATTGGTGCTGCCCAATCTGCAAGTTTAAATACAATAATCGTAATAATTGCAGCGGCTAATAGACCTAAGAAAAAGTTATTGGTAACATAATAAACTAACGTACCAACTAAGGCAAAATGCCAATAATTCCACATATCTACATCAACTGTTCTTGTTTTTCCAATGACTAGCATTATGATATTAATAATAATTGTCATAGGAATAACCAAGGGAGCAATGGGCAACCCCCACGTAATTGCAGACAATGCAGGCCAACCTAAATCAGCTGCGGGCAAATTGATACCGGTGTGCTTTACCATCGCTTGTGCAGCTGGTCCCACATTGTTAGTCAAAATGCCGAAAATAGCAAAAATACCAACAAAGCCAACTCCAACAGTTAAAGCAGCTTTAAATGCTTGTGCTACTTTCATTCTAAAGCACAAGCCAACAATAAAGAGAATAATTGGAAGCATAACAATTGCTCCCATACTTAAGATGTATTGAACAACTCCATTTATTTGTGAAGCCAAATTAGCCATTATTTGCCTCCTATTTTACGTAATCATAAATTTGTTCCAGTGTTTGATCAGCCCCAATACCTGTGATTAGTGATAATGCATGAACAACTGGAATATCTAGATCAAATGGAACCTGGGTAGTTGCTACAATTAAATCAACTGTTGAAGGATTTGCCACTTCTGGCAAAGAAGCAACATTTGTTTGAGTATAGGTAACACTAATCCCCTTATCTTTTAAATATTCTAATGTCTTTTCCGTAGCAACCGTTGAAGTTGCGATTCCAGTTGCACAAACAAATAAGATGTTCTTTTTTCTGTTAGCCATTTTTTATTCCTCCAAAATAGCACGTTCCACTAATTTTTTTATTTCAATCTGGGAACCATTTTTTATTTCAATTAAGTTAGCCGGATTTTGAAAAACGCTCATTAACTTAGCTAATATATTTAATTGTTTATTTGATTGATCCAGTGCAAGTAAAAAGACTATTTCAACACTTACCTCTGTATCCTTGCTACCCATTACTATTTGCTTAATTGGATGCTTAAGAATGCCGATAGCAATTGCATTGTGCCGAGTCCATTTAGCATCTGTATGAGGAATTGAAACACCAACCGACTTGGTTGGTAATCCGGTCGGAAATTTTTTCTCACGCAAAATTACCTGTTTAGGATAATCAGGATCAACTAAACCTTGTTTTATTAATTCATTTGCTAGATCTTTAACGACATGTTCGAAATCAGTTTTTTTGTTAAAAAACATAATCTGATTCTTTTCAAATATGATTTTTTTATCGCTTAACGCCATCTTATCTCCCTTTATTGAACTGCTATTGGCGATAGTTTATTCATGACTTTAATCTTGTGATAAACAATCTCTTTAACAGCTTTTCTTGCATCTAAAGTGACATTAACTAAGTCAAAGCGATTTTTGTTCCGTTCATAATCTTTTCCCATCGTTTGAATATAAGCTTGTCGCAAATCACTAGCTACATTAATCTTAACTACACCATAATTAACCATTTGATTAATTTGTTCGTCTGGAATGCCAGAAGCACCATGCAACACAAGCGGTACTTTACAAACTTCTTGAATCTTTTTTAATAACGAGAAATTAATATTAGGATCAAGATTCAAGCCATGGACATTACCAACTGCAACCGCTAGTAAATTGACTCCAGTTCTTTTTACAAAATCTATTACTTGCTCTGGATCCGTATACTTATGCTTGGGATTGACGAAATCATCTTCCTTACCCGCAATTGCGCCTAGTTCTGCTTCAACTGGCACACCATAACCTTGAGCGAATTCAACAGCTCTTTTAGTTTGAGCAATATTTTCATCATATTCATATTGAGCGTTATCAGTCATTACTGAACCAAAGCCGGCCTGACATGCATCAACAACATTCTGAAAATCCTTGCCATGGTCTAAATGCAATGTAACTGGTGTCTCCATTTGATCGGCATATCTTTTAACCATATCGTAAATGTAGCCATAACCTGACAATGGAATATTTGTCGGTGCAATTTGGATAAATGCTGGAATTTTGCTCTGTTCAACTGCATCCAAAATACCCATTGTTGTAATTAAATCTGTTGTATTATAGGCACCAGCACAGACATGACGCTCTTTAATTATTTCTAATAGATTAAAACCATTGATTAATGGCATATGTATCCCTCCAAATATATCTTTTCAGTTTAATTAATCTTTAAAAAGTCTCTTTGTTAAGGGAGTATCCGATATTAATGTTCACTTGTCTTCGATAAAATTCACTAAATGATTTTTATTGGTCAAACTATGTTTCGGATTAATAGCCAATAAAATCACCTTAGTTAATTGATAATCATTTTTTTCACTTACAGAAAAATAGGATATTTTATTTTCTAGAGTTATATAAAAAATAGTATCTTGCTTAATTTTTTGATCAATCACATGAATAATTAGTATTGATGATGAAACTAGCCCATCACCCATTTCATCTCTTTTTTTAATATCAGCTAAGATTTCTTCTCTACTTAAACTGGGCTCCAATTTTCTGGTCAAATTGATTACGCAGTCTTTAAGTTCACTAAACTTAGATATTTTTACCCTTAAATATTCTTCTTCAATTTTCAAAACGCTTATTCCTAACAATCTCATCAATTTTATTCTGCACAATTGTCTGATCTTTTTTTGTAAATAAAGCACTCACTACTACACTTGGCACTGCAATTTTATTAGATACCCGAACAGTTGAAATTAATAAATCAACATTACGATAATCATAATGACTATTATTACTTGCAGTCACACCTAATACTTCAATATTTGGAAAAGCCTTTTTAACCTTAATTTTAAGTAATTCTGAAGTACCAATACCTGTGGCACACATGATTACAGCTTTTAAACGGGTAGAATTTTCTTCGAGTGCCTGAGCAAAATAAAGTGTAATGTAACCAATTTCATTTTCATCAATTTCTTCAAATTGATATTTAGTAAATGTTTTTTTAGCAGCAGTTTGAATAATGTTAAAAAGCTGTTGATATTCCATCTTGATTTGCTCTAATAAATTATTATTAACACTAATATGATTTTTTAGGCGGTTAATTAACGGTTGAATGTGTTTCTCAAGCCTATCTTCAATAAAACTAAAGTCATAATGAAAATGAGAAGAAACCTCTTCAATCAAATCTTTGGTTATTTTGACAACCTGCTTAGAGGTTGTAATAGCTACAGTTTTATTAATAAACCTTGAAGAAGATAAGTAAGCAAATATATAATCTGCTTCAACATTGGGAACTCTAATACTTAAATAGTTACTAATATCATTTACAACCTGTTTACTAATTTGATAAATATTAGAATTAAAGACTTTTTGATCCAATCCTGCTTTATTAGCCACTTGATAATTAGTCCCGTTTTTTCGCAAACGACTAATTAAAATATACAGATGTGAAAAAAGGTTAACATTGTAAGGATATGGTAATGTCGTTTGCAGCAAATAACTTATTTTATCAATTTCACTTACTACAAACTGCACATCATATTTTTGACTAAAATCTGTGCTTTTTGGTAATTGCTTTAAATCAATTATTTCCTGATCATCAATTAAGTCTTTTAGCACTCTCCTAATACTTTCTTCTGGTCCTTTAACACAAATTAAGTTGTTTTTAGTTATCAAATTAATGCAATACTCACTGAGAATCTTTTTAATAATTTGTTTATCATGGTGACGAACATTCGCACTAATATAAAATTGATTAAAAACCTCACTTTCCTTTATTTTCTGAGGAGATATTAATAGTAATCGTTTCATAATCCTATTTCTTCTTTCAACAGGTGAGAGATTGACAGACGAGTTTTGTTCCAATTTTTGATATTTTTTTGGCTGAACGTAATACTGATAATTAAGCTTAAAGCCACGGCCTCTTTGAGACTTAATTAAAGCAGTCGACATATTTTCATTAATATTATCAACCAGGCGATAAACTGTTTTTTCAGATACATAAAGTACCTGAGCAATTTCTTTTGCCGTCAAATACCCACTGCTATTTAAAAGAAGACTAAATAATTCGTGTGTCCTCTCTGAATTTCTCATATTCACCCCCTAAATTCCGACTTTTTAAAGATTCAATTATCATTTTAGTGACTTTGTTCTTTCAAAAATTTCGACTTATGTCCACAATAATGGACAACTTTAATAGCGCTTACAAGTGCAATTATAAAAAAGATATTGTGGAAGTAGAGGTGCTTTAGTTAAAAAAACATGCAAAAAACAGGCATTTCAATAGATTTAAAATGCCTGTTCGTAATTACAGCAAAAGCGCTAATTTATAAAAAAGTGATTTTCTTTTTGTATGTTTGACCAACAGAATCCATAAAAATCACGTAGATTGTACCTGAGATTGTTTCACCACTTATTGAACGATAAAATTTGATTTTTGGTGTCATTTCACCTGGATTTACTTTGACAAAATCCCAATCAATCCCGGGCTTAACATGGCTCTGTTTAATATTCTTAAAACTACAACTACCATTTTCTTCATCAACGTGTTGGGCATAGCACCAACCAACATACTTAATATTACCAATATGTCTGCTCGTATTTGTACACCAAATGTAGAAACTAGCTTCATTGACAATCGGTTCACCGATACCTTTTAGTCCGATCATCTGCTCTTGACCCAATTCGAGAATATTCTTGGCTTTACTCATTTCTGAAATTTCAAATTTACTGTGAGGGTTAACTATATCGTAATATGTTATTGCTATAGCTAGTAAAGCAATTATTACAGAAAGTTCACCAGTGCTCATTCTGATTTCTAAAAAAGCTTGTTGAATTTGGGTAAACCACAACATGAAAATAAAAATGGTCAAAACAGCTAAACAATAAAATGCATTGCTATCATTTTTAGATTGCATAAGGGTATGCTTTGCTAACACCTTATCCCATAGTTTTACTATACCATTAGATATAAGATTAACTAACTTATATACAAAAAAGCTCAAAATTAATGAAAGTATGAGGACTACGAGATACAAAATTCCATAACCCGTATCTTGCAGAACATACGATGATGCTAAGCGATAAATTTTCATAACAATAAAATTGCATATTGAATATGAAATTAACCATGATATTAGTATGTATTCAACTTTTAACAATGTGTCTAATAACTTTTTCATTCCCCACTCCCGCTTAAATTAAAATACTTCTAAAATTATACAACTAAATAAACCAGATTAGAAAGTAATTTTTAATATTAATACTTTAAATATCAATGTTTTTAATTTATTAAATTATTAACAGAGCATTTACCCAACAGCTTTAAATCAAATTAGAAATACAAGCTACCATAATTTTGCTTTACAAAAGTATCGTTTACTAAACAATTATAAAAACAATTTTGCTTTTCGCCAACTACCCAAGCAAAATTAAAGCCTATTACCTAAACAATGGTAATAGACTTCCAACAGCTTATTCAATTTTGATAATTTCTTTGATAAATTCTTGATAACTGTTACATCTAGATAATTTGGCAACTTTATTATCATTAATGATCACTTCAGAAAGTTCATCAAAAACTTGCCGGAACCTTTTTTCGTCTTTTGGACTTGAAGCAAGCATAATAATTAAATAAACTCGCTGGTTTCCCCATTCGACACCCTTTTCATTAATATAAATAAACCATTGGCTCAGCCTAGCATGATAATTAATCGCATGAGGAATTGCTACAGAACCAAATGCCGTGCTGGAAAGGCGCTCTCTTTCCCAAATCTGTTCTTCAAAGTCTTGGGCGACAATTTTTTCTTGTAAAAACCGCTCACTTATAAAATGAATAACTTCATGGGCTGTCCGATTATGATTTTCAGTAATAAAGTTAGCAGCAGACGTAAATTTGTCTAACCCCTTCTGCAGTTTATGTGCTGCATTGGCATCCTTAATTTGGTTAATTGCCTTTTGAATCTTATTAATATCACCTGGTAAAAGGAAACTAGAAACTTGAACAAACTGATGCTTTTTGATAATTTGCTTTGAATCAACGACAATTACTAACTGCGTTTCCGCTAATAAATCGGTTTCTGAACTAACAGTATTTAAAATAACCAAATCATTGCCAAATTTATGGTCAAGTAGCGAAACTGCATTTTGTGCATTATTGTGATATTCAGGTATCAGCAATTGACAAATCACTTTGTTTTCATTCCTAATTTGTTCCGTTACGATATTACCGACATGAAGGGCAATAAAAGCAATTTCTTCTTCACTAACGGCAATTTCTAGTTCCTTTTTTATTTCATAGGCAATCAGAGTCGCACATTCATAAATTGTCGGCGAAGAATTTTTGATATTTTCAGCTAATGGATTATGTACTGTATTATTATTTTTAAAACGGGCAATCAAACGCAACAAATGTGGCAAAAAGCGGTTTTTAAAAAGTTCTTCATCAAGATCAAGATTATAAGTTTTACGGACAAATGCTACGATTCTTTTAAATAAATTATTAAGCTGCGAATCTTGTGGTAAATCAGCAGAGTGATTATCTGATAATAGCTGGACCATTTTCGTTAATTGTTTAATATCTTCGTCTGACAAATGATATCTTGTTCTTTGATTAAGCTTAGTAACAATTGACTTAACTACTGGATTAGAGATTTGATCTTTTTCTGCTACAAGTGCAGTCTTATCGGAACGATCTAGCATAATTACTAGGTGTAAGAGAAGATTACTGAAATTAAAGGAATCAAATTTAATATCAGCGACTTTAGCACTTTGCCGCAAGATATCCGCCACTGTTTTAACATCGACTTCAGGAAAATACTTTTGAATAGCCTTTTCATTAAGCAAGGTACCGTTTAATTCGTGATAGATCATTGACGAAAGAAGCTTACGCTTATTTTCCTCTTCACCATCAACATGGTAAAAATCGCCTTCGCGAATCAATCTTAAGTCAAAATTACTGAATTCACTCGTTAGCTTTTTTAGTTCTTTACGTAACTCAACTTCATTGATGTAAAGTTGACCAGATAGATCATAAATATTGAGTGGCTTTTTAGCTTTGATTAGTTTACGAATTAACCACGAACTCCTCTGGCCCGCATTATCAGGTAAATATTCGCTTATTTCCGGAGTATCAAAGTTGCCTTTTATTCTATATCCTTTAGGTCCACTCTCAATTTCAATATTATTTTTACGCAATTGAGCTATTTTGCTTTTTACCGTTCGCTCAGACACGGTCAATTTCATCGCAAGAGTTTTAGCAGTGATCCAAGATTCATTATTTTGCCTTAAAAAATCAAGTAAATCTCTGTTGTCGCTCATGTTTTAGTCTCCTTAATTACTCTAAATTAGAGTGTGTATCCCGTAATTGCCTAGTTGTAATCAAATTAGCATGCAATGCCTTTAAAATTAAGCTATCGAAAAGCAGTAATGAGGCTTGTTCATATAAACTTCCCATTGGCTGTAGAGAATTCTGGTTAATGTCCTTTGTTTGCGCCTCAATGACAATAACTTCATCACTTGTTTGACTTAAAGGAGCAGTCCTTTTAGCTGTAAAAGTCAAAATCGTTGCTCCCACATGCTTAGCGCTTTTAGCCTGTCCGAGTAAAAAGCTGGACGTGCCACTAGCAGAATTCAATATTAGCAAATCTTCAGCATTAATTGCCGGACAGGTAATCTCACTAACTACGTGAACTTGTAACCCCGCTTGCGTCAAGCGGTTAGCGAGTGCGCGAACCATCAGACCGCTTCGACCCTCTCCTGACAGGAAAACTCTCTTAGCAGAAAAGATTAGTTGTAGAATTTTTCGTGCTTTCTGCTCTGATAAATCATAATTAATAGTAGTTAATTCTGTACAAATTTGAGCAAACTCTTTAATCATTTTTAACCTCTTTTGCTAGCTGCTTACCGACTTTGCCAGCAGGATGATTTAATAAAAAGTCATTTTTAGAAAAATGTTGTTCTTGCATCAACAAAACAGCAATTACATCAAACAAAGAGATAACAGCTAAAGTACTGGTAGTAGCTAACAAATTAAATTTATCTAGTTCGCGTTTAACCTTAATTTGGACAGCCAAGTCCGCTTTTTGAGCTAAAACTGAATCAAGATTTTCCGTAATAGTAATAATTTTGGCCTTTTTAAATTCAATATTAGCAACAAAGCTGGTCAGTTCTTTAGTTGAGCCACCCTTTGAGATAAAAATAACCACATCATTTTGCTTAACTTGTCCTAAGCCGCCATGAACCGCATCCGAAGGATTTAAATAAAAAGCAGCTAGACCAACTACATTCAGTGTATGAGTAATTTTTCTGGCTGCCATTGCCGAGGTGCCACAACCGGTGAGAAAAACATTATGAGTATTCTTTTTTAAAATCGTTACCAGATGAGTAATCTCATCTGGGGCAATACTTTGCCCTAGGGCACTTATTTCTTCACCTTCAATTTGGAACAATTCCGAATAACTATTCATTTTGTTCTCCTAAAACAATAACTTCAATCTTTCGTTGACGTTCTCTTGTCTGATCAAAATCAACGAAGAAAATTTGACCGACTGCTCCCAGCAATAGCTCATTTTGCCGAACCCCTAAACAAATGCTTGAGCCCAACAAATCTGCTCTTAAGTGCCCATCAGTATTTAACATTGTCCACTTAACTGCTGGATAATTTGGGTCCGTCTTTTTCATACCATAAGCGATGTGCTTGGGACCAGGACTCAGATAGGGATAATTTTCCGTAGTTTGGCGGGGAACAATTTTTTCTAAAACATGATTAAGATCCACTTGAAGAAAATCGTCATCATAATAGTTGCGGTCATGCATGTACTCATCAAAATAAATTGAACAAGTAGTATGTACAGTTTGAACCAAGCAAAGACCATTTTGAACTTGGCTATCAGCCACAATTTGTTTAACCTGATCCGTAATCATGTGATAAGATGGCCTGCCCGAGACGGTTTCCAATTGAATTTCTTGATAGTAAAATGTCATGATTCAAGCGCTGCCTTTACTTGATCCCAAACCTGCTCTGTTCCAATTCCTGTTAACAGGGCTACTCCGTTGATTACTCGGTCTTTAATAGCATCCGGAACAATCGTCGTCGATATAACAATGTCATAAAGACCATTTTGAATATTATCGACTTCTTGACTAACTGCAGACTGCTTGATTTCAACGTCATTGGCAAAATTATTTTCCTTTAGCCAATCATTTACCTTTGCATGAACGATTGTTGATGTAGCATGGCCTGCGCCACACATAATTAGCATTTTTTTCATTATTATTCACCTTTCTTATTATTCATTAACATTAAATTTCTTTACTACATTTAAGTAAAAAAGCAATCCCAATAAAACAACGATTAAAATAACTAGTCCGATTAAGCCCATATTCTGAGCCATCCATACAAACGCTGCATTGGTCCACAAACCAGAAAGCTCAAATGAAAATGCTCCTTTAGTATTAATGCTGTAGTTAGCTAACTTAAAGCTCTTCATAACAAGCGGCGAAAGCCAAGTTGACAAATAGAGCATTGGAATTGAGTAAATTGTGGCACCAATTAAACTTCTAATAATATTGCCTTTAAATGCACCAACTAATAGTGTGAAAACATAAACATAAAGTGTTAAATCTCCTAAGGGCAAAACTTTATTACCTGGTAAAATGCTTGCTAAAAATAACGAGATAGGAATCATTAAAACACTAGTTGCTATGACAGCTGGATGTCCAACAGTCAAAGCTGCATCCATTCCGATATTGACTTTCTTGCCCCGCAAGTGCTTTTTAGTAAATTCTTGTGTAGCTGAAGAAATCGGGGTCAGACTTTCCATAAACATGGAAATCATTTTTGGCATAATCTTAAGAGTTGCACCCATTTCAACTCCCAGTTGTAAAATACCGGCAAAATCGAATCCTGCTAATAGGCCAATACCTACACCTACGATAAAGCCAATAACAAGTGGATCGCCCAAAACGCCAAAACGCTTTTGAATTTTTTCAGGACTAGCATCAAGCTTATTGAAACCTGGAATTTTATCAAACAGCCAATTTAAAGGAACTGCTAGAATAGTAGCTGAAAGTGCCATCGTGTGAGTTACTGCAATACCCGGTAAATTGAAAAACTTTTCCGTGATCGGCTGCATCAAATCTGCTAAAAGCAATTCAAGTAAGAAGCCACCGCCTAAAGCAATAATGCCATATACATAATTCCCGGTTACCGCCCAGACGAGCAAACCAATAAATGTTGGTTGCCATAAATTCCAGATATCAACGTTTAAGGTTCTAGTTAAACCAACCCAAACTAGGATCAAGTTAATTAAGATGGTTAACGGAATTGCTAAAACCCCAAGTGAACTTGAAAAAGCAAGGGGACCACCAACACCACAGCCAACATCCATGATGCTTAGAGATAAATGGTAACGCGTCACCATCAACTTGATTGCTGGTTGTAAATCGGTGGCCATCATATTTACCACCATATTCATCCCAATAAAGCCGGCACTCAAAGTTAATCCCGAAATTAACGCCTTGGCTGGCTTTAGGCCTACAATTAGGCCCAAAATGATAATAATAATTGGGATACCAACTGTTGAGCCTAAATTTAGGAACCAGTGGATTGCCTGTACAAACATTTTCTTCACTCCTTCTATTTCAAATCATACTTATTTAAAATTTGCTCTACATTTTGGGGATTTCTTTCAGCCAATAACTCGGCAATTGCTTGCTTATTCTGGCAAAAAGTCATTAGATTACTTAAAAGCTGGGCTTGTTCATGCGGCTTACTCATCGCAATCATGAACACCAAACTAACCTCTACGTCAACTGCCTTGTTAACCATGCTTTTGAAGACAACCGGCTTTTTTAGAGTCGCTACCGCTATTTGAGATGTATTAACATATTCAGAATCAGTATGGGGAATAGCAACTCCAATTCCATTTTCAAGTTGTAAACCCGTTGGGAAATTCTTTTCCCTAGCCAAAACATGAGTTAAATAATTATCCTTAACGATTGTTTTTTGCTTTAGCATCTGAGCAAGCAGTGTGATTATTTCCGTGCTGCTTTGCACATCTGCTTGCAGCTTAATAATTTTTTGATCAAAGAACATTCCTCATCCGCCTTTCTATCTTCAAATATTAAGCGCTATCACAAAAAGAATAAAAACAAGATTTGCACGTTAAGGGGAAAATACGGGTGCCACTTATTTCACCTTAACTAGGCAAATTTTATTTTGGTTTAGACATCATATTGGTTTAAAAGTTGTAGTAAAGGAGTGATATATGATGTGTCAAATAGCTGTTTCACTACACAGCGGACCGAAATTGAATTTAGACAAAACCCTGAAGAGCCTTGCTAGTGCCCGCGCTGATTTTCTTCATATTGATGTAATGGACGGTCATTTCGTACCTGAAATTGATTTTGGTCAAAAACTTGTACAAGAAATTAGTCAAAACTGCCAAATTCCATTAGATATTCATCTGATGGTCGAAAAGCCTGAAACTTTAATTGAGCAATATATTTTCCCAACAACGGAAATAATTGGTATTCATGTTGAATCAACACCGCACATTCACCGCATTTTAACTTTAATTAAAAAATTGGGTCAAAAATGCGAGGTGATTATCAATCCCGGGACACCTATTTCAACAATCATCCCTGTCCTTAGATTAGTAGACCAAGTAATGGTTATGTCGGTTGATCCGGGAACAAGCGGTGCAAACTTTATTGACTCAACAATCGAAAAAGTAAAGCTGTTAGACGAATTAAGACGGCAAAATAATTATCATTACCAAATCAAAGCAGATGGCAGTATTGATGATCACAATATTGTTAAACTGACAAAAGCTGGCTTAGATATTGCAGTTGTCGGATCTTTTATTTTTAAAGATAATTTGGCAGGACAGATTGCCAAATTAAAAAGCAAGTAAAAATAGGTCATTTCTCGTTCAGGAGAAATGGCCTATTTTAATGGCGCAAGTTAAGTAGTAATGTATTTTGGTTAAATCTGGTTAATCTGTTCTTCTAAGTTCAGTACTTCTAAAACATCAGTTGCACATTCTGCCCCCTTATTGCCGGCTTTTCCACCAGCACGATCGGTGGCTTGTTCAACCGTATCAGTCATCAAAACACCAAACATGACAGGAACTTTACCATTAGCAGTGGCTGCGGCAAGTTGCGCAGTTGTTCCCTCACAAACATAGGTAAAGTGAGCGGTTGCTCCACGAATAACTGCACCTAAAGCAATGATACCGTCAACTTTGCCACTTTTTGCTAAACAGTTAACTGTCCGGGCAATTTCAAAGGCACCTGGAACATGGACAACTACGATATTATCGTCCTTAACACCTGACTTATGTAATTGACCGATAGCCCCTTCAAGTAAGCGATCAGTCACAACGCCATTAAATTGCGCAACAACAATACCAATTTTTTTATTTTGACCAGCCGCAATATTTCCCGTAATTTCCTTCATTTTAATCAACCTCACTTAATAAATGGTTCATCGCATGTTTCTTAGTTTTCAAGTAATCCCTGTTTTCTGCGGTCATTCCAACTTCGACGGGAATGCGCTTAGTAACTTTTATCCCATAATTTTCCAATTGCTCGACCTTATCAGGATTATTTGTCATTAATTCAACTTCATTTACTCCTTTTTGGCGCAAAATTTCGGCAGCAATGTCGTATCGGCGAGCATCTACGGGCAAGCCCAAATGCTGATTTGCCTGGACCGTATCCATTCCTTGGTCCTGCAATTGATAAGCTCGCAATTTGTTCGTAAGCCCAATCCCCCGGCCTTCTTGCCGTAAGTACAATACCGCACCTGAACCATTTTGCTCTATTTTAGTTAAGGCCTCAGCTAATTGAGCGCCACAATCACACCTTTTTGAGCCAAATACGTCACCAGTCAAGCATTCACTGTGAAGCCGCAACAGCAGCGGGCTCCCTTGCTTAATTTCACCCTTGCTAATAAGTAAAGTTGGCTCCTTGTCTGGATGTTCATTATCTTTAAAACCCTCAAGCTGAAATTGACCATATTTCGTCGGGAAGTCAACTTTAGTAAAAGATTCGATATCCAAATCTTTTGCTTCATGGTGTTTACGGTACTCAATCAATTCTTCAATGGTTAAATATGGTATTCCCAAGCCTTCGGCTAAGGCCTTTAAATCCTTTCGCCGCGCCATATGACCATCTTTTTTAATGCATTCACAGATAAAACCAACTGGGGCCACACCAGCTAAGCGAGCTAAATCTAAAGCAGCCTCTGTATGACCAGTTCGTTCTAGAACTCCACCTTCTTTAGCTACAAGCGGAAATACATGACCAGGATGGTAGAAATCATCCCATTGACTATCAGGATTAGCCAACTTCTTGATTGTTTTTGCCCGGTCAAAAGCAGAAATTCCAGTAGTAGTTTCTGTCGAGTCAACGCTTAAGGTAAATGCCGTGCCAAAAGTATCATTTGACCCCGTTTCAATCGGTTCAAGTTGAAGTCTATCCGCAAATGCTTTGCTCATCGGTACGCATAAAAGTCCCCGAGCTTTGCTAATCATCATATTGACTGCTTCAGGAGTTACTTTTTCGGCTAAGCCAATCATATCTCCCTCCGATTCACGCTGAGGGGAATCGGCTACGATTACTAATCCACCATTTAGCATGTGCCGTAAAATTTTCTTCATTTTTTGTTCTAATTGTTCGTCCATTTTTTGCTCCATTAAAATTCTTTTTTCCATGCCTGAATTTGCTTTACCGCATAACGTCCAATCATATCCATTTCAAGATTAACCTGATCATGAACGTGATAATGCGCCAAGGTGGTATTAGCAATGGTATAAGGAATCAGACTTACGCCAAATTCGTCATTTTGTGCCATCGTCACCGTTAAGCTGATACCATCAATTGCCACTGAGCCTTTTTCAACTAAATAAGGATCATATTTATGCGGTACCTTAAAACGTAATTCAATTGCATTTTCATTTTCACTTCTACTAATAATTTCTGCCGTAGTATCAACATGACCGGCCACAAGGTGACCATCAAGCTTGCCGTTCAAGGAAAGCGATGGTTCCAAGTTAACTAAGCTGCCGGTAGTCAGCTTACCTAAGTTAGTCCGCTTCATCGTTTCCGGCATTACATCAACCGTAAACTCATTATTTTGCCAAGAAGTCACGGTCAAACAAATTCCATTAACCGCAACACTAGCGCCAAGTGGTAGGTTTTGTTTCGCAATTTCAGCGGCCGAAATGCCTAACTTAGCGTGCTTTTCGGTAATTTCTAACCGAGTGATTTTACCAGTTGCCTGAATTATTCCTGTAAACATTTATTTCCTCCTTGCCGTAATCCGAATATCTTGTCCTAGCTCTTGGACAGCTATTAATTGGTACTCCAATTTTTGAGCTAGTGCTTCACCTACGGCTACAGGCAGAGCGATTCCACCCAATACTATTGGAGAAATATAAGCAACTATTTGATCGGCTAATCCGGCTGCTAAAAACTCAGCTAACAGATTGCTGCCACCCTCAACTAATAGCGATTGAATCTCACGTTCAGCTAAAAGTTCACCAATTTTTTGGGGTGTCCATTTGTGAGAGACAAAGCAATGCACATTGGCCTGAGCCTTGCCCTTTAACTCGGTCTGACTAAGTAGCCAAATTGGGCCAGGTAATTTAAACAGATTCTGCGTTAAATCAAGTTGATTTGCATCATGCGTTAAAATGATTCGAATGGGCGGCTGTGGTAAAGCCTTTATTCGTACCGTTAATTGCGGATTATCAATTCGCAATGTGTTCGCTCCAATTAAAATCGCCTGCTGGTGCAAGCGCAGCTTTTGCACATCGTACTGGGCTTTAGGGCCAGTCAGAAGCGTGCGCGTTTTTTCTGCACCATTAAGCTTCCCGTCAAGTGACATTGCATATTTCAAGGTTACGAGTGGCCGGTGATGCTGATAAAAGAAGTTATATGCTTCGTTTAGTTTCTTTGTCCCCCCTAGCACCTTAGTTTTAACGCCGTGCTCATTTAAATACTTAATTCCTTTACCAGCCACAATTCCGTGGAGATCAATTTGTCCGATAATCACTTCTTTAATTCCGGCCTCAGCTACTTTTTGGCAGCAAGGCGGTTGCTTACCGTAATGACTGCACGGCTCCAGCGTCACATAAAGTGTTGCACCTTGAGCTTGTTTGATATCATCTAGCTGATTAAGTGCGTTAACTTCCGCATGCTCTTGTCCAAACTGATGATGATAGCCGGAAGCTAAGACCTGGCCGTTTTTAACAATAACCGCACCAACTAAAGGATTAGTCCATGTCATTCCCAGTGCCTTAACGGCCTCTTTGCTTGCTATTTCCATATAGTCTGTATCCTGCAAAAAATTCACTTCCTAAGCACAAAAAAACCTCGTTGATTTCAGAATCAACGAGGCACTAATATTTTCTAATTAAATAAGATTTCAGCGAAGTTTAAAAACAACGCTAAGATTAAATTAGCTTAATTTGTTCTTCTCCCATCCAGACTTTAACTGTCGGTACTAGACTTGCACTAGTTCCACCGTGCGTACGCGGGTCACGGACTTCAACCTTACTGGTTGTCACCGTCGGTAGGGAATTTCGCCCTGCCCCGAAGAAACCGTATTCAATTAGTTACAGAATAATATACTAATTTGATTGCGTCAATAGACCCAGCAAAAAGAATTGAAAAAGCTAGCTACAATTATTCCCGCTTAAGTTTCCAATCTGAAGCTTTAAGAGGGAGATTATTGTTTTTACTAAAATATTTTTTAAAAGCAGTGATAAATTCTAACCTATCTTCATGCCGATAACGGTAAATGTCATTTAATGTCATACAAGCCGTCACAAGTAAATCAGTCAAAATAATTATTAATAATCCGATTAAAACGTATAACAGGTAAAGCATGATATTCCCTCCTAAAAGTTTAGCTGTATTACTTATCTAATACAGTACTATCATAATGAATAAATGTCAACGCTTTTTTAAGGCAAAATTAAACTTTTATGATTATTTGACACTTTGGTTTCGCTAAAAAAAGACTATTAACTGTCAAGCAACAATTAATAGTCTAATTTAGTCTTTAGTTCTACCGGTTAATATTTATTGTTTTTTGAATCGACGAAGAAAATTAAGTACCGTGACAATCACTTGTCCAACCGTCAGGATCAAGCCTACGGTTTCTAATACATCAATTGTGTCTTCACCATTATTCAAGTTTTTATTTTTTCTCATCTAACCACTTCCTGCAAAAACCATTTAAGTAAATATTGATTCTTCTTAAATTATACTTTTTTATTCTCAATATACATCAAGTATATACCATATTATTAAGTAAGTTTTGCTTTTAAGATTTTTAAATAAAAACTTTTGTGGTACCTTCATAGTCACCCCGTCAGTTATCATACTTAAGTTATTATTTTCATCGCATTAAATTAGTAAGGTATTAGATAAAAAGTTGGAAACCTTAATTAAACAGCATTAAATCTTTTGCGTTAAAGATCTTGGTCTTAAAATTACTATTCAATTGTTAACCTACTTTCTCCCGTTAGATTCCTGTAGGTCGCAATTTCTTTGCCAGCGCGGTAAAGCTTAACATCAAAAGACTGAATTCCACTAGAACGTATTAATAAACTTTCACTCTTTCGAATAACTGTAACTTTGCCACAATCTTTACCATAACTATCAGTGATTGAAGTTACTATTTTTCCATTTTGCGGCTCAAAAATATTAATAGTTGGGTGTTTAGTAAAATCGTACATTGTTTTATCATCAAATTCACCAGTTACAATGACAGAATTCGGTCGAGCTAGAACCGGCAAAGTTAGCTCATCAAATTTTTCTTGATACCATTTTCCCCCTTCATAAAACTCACCATTCAATATACTGATCCACTTACCCTGGGTCTCAGGAACATAGAACTGCCCTTTACCTTGGTCATTAAAAATTGGTGCAACAAGCAAATTATTTCCCAGCATGTACTGCATATCTAAATCTTCTACTCCCGGATCTTCAGGAAATTCTAAAATCATAGCACGCATAATAGGAACACCATGTGTATGTGCTTCATGAGACATACTCATTAAATACGGTAATAATTTCAACTTAAGATTTGTAAATTTTTTTGTGTTTTCTACTGCTTCTTCGCCATATAACCAAGGAACTTTATATGTAGTTGAACCATGGTAACGGGAATGTGAACTTAAGAGTCCGAATTGTGTCCAGCGCTTATATAAATCAGGTGTTGCACTATCTTCAAACCCAGAAATATCATGAGACCAATAACTAAAACCACTCATTCCAAATGAGAGACCACTACGCAAGGTCTCTGCCATAGATGAATAATTAGAAGAAGAATCACCACCCCAATGTACCGGAAAGCATTGACTACCAACTGTAGCCGAACGTGCAAATACTACCGCTTCTTTTTCACCCTTAACTTCCGCAATAGTATCTGTCACGATTTTGTTATACAACAATGTGTAATAATTATGCATCTTCTTGGGATCAGACCCATCAAAAAACCGTACACCTTTGCTTGGAATTCTTTCACCAAAATCAGTCTTGAAGACATCCACTCCTTGATTCAACAATTTTTTCAAATATCCCTGATA
Organism: Lactobacillus sp. B4015; assembly: GCF_026536055.1. NCBI lineage: Bacteria > Bacillati > Bacillota > Bacilli > Lactobacillales > Lactobacillaceae > Lactobacillus > Lactobacillus sp. B4015. Next base: position 244,903 of record NZ_JAFNOY010000002.1, on the reverse strand, counting down.
CCACTTAACTGCACTGGGATTAGTAAAATCGACAATTGCCATTCCTGCTTGCCATTTATCCCATTGCCAAATATCTCCATTAGTTTTCTTAATAAAGTAGCCTTTTTCTATCCCTTCGGCAAATAAACGTGATTTTTGTGCAATATACGGATTAATCCAGACACAAATTTTTATTCCTTTATCGTGAATGTTTTTAAGTAGTTTTTGCGGATCATGAAAGTTATCTGGATCCCATTCAAAATTACACCATTCAGTTGGTTTCATCCAACAACAATCAAAGTGAAAAACGGATAATGGGATATTTCGCTTTAGCATCCCATTTATAAAGCTCATCACTGTTTTTTCATCATACTTAGTTGTAAATGATGTACTTAACCATAAGCCATAAGTCCATGCAGGCAGTAAAGGTGGCCTCCCGGTCAAGGCAGTATAGTGATCTAAAACTTCTTTATTATTTTTACCACCGATAAACATGTAGGAAAGTTGTTGATCAGGAACAGAAAATTCAACTCTATCAACTTGCTGAGATGCAATTTCATATGACACTTTTTCTGGAGTATTTACAAAAATGCCATAGCTTCTGTTAGACAAGTACAATGGGACGTTTTTATACGCTTGCACAGTTTCAGTACCGCCGTCTTTATTCCAGATTTCTACTTCCTGTCCATTTTTCACGAAATTGGAAAAGCGCTCGCCAAGGCCGTATATTTTTTCACCCGGTTGTAAAACAAAAGAATTGGATATATGAACTTGCCCCTGCGGATCAAAAATTCTCGCAATCGATCTCTCAACTATCTCTGCTCTGAGTTCATTATTATATAAATAACGGAATTCAACTTGACTTCCCCTTGTTATTTCAAGGGTTGTTTTATCTGATTTAACAACGAACTTATCTGGCTGTTCTATTATCTCAGGTTTAAAGTTTGTACTTTTATTTAACTTAAAGTTTGGTCCATGATCTACAGTACCCCGAAAATTAATAATTTTAGTATTAATTATATTTTCACGAGGTGACGTGATTTCTACCGTCAGCATCCCATCATCTAAGGTCATGCCTGTATCGGTTATTGTCTTAAAAGGTAGCCAAAGTGTTAGTTTGCCGCCGTCAATCTTACTATCGTATACGCTTTGACCATAATCAATAGAAAAGCCGTCACGAACTAGCCAATTACCATTTAAATATTTCATGATTATTCCTCATTCCCTAAATCTGCCCCATTTGTTTTAATTACCTTGGCATACCAGAAATAGCTGCGCTTAGGAATTCGTTTTAAACTACCATTTTCGTGATTGTTTTGATCTACATAAACAAATCCATAACGTTTAGAATAACCATTAAGCCAACTTAACAAATCAGTAAATGACCAGGCACAATAACCTATTATTTCGACACCATCAGTAATAGCCTGTTGCATTGCAGTAATATGATCAGCTAAATAAGAAATGCGATAACTATCGTTAATCTTGCCATTTTCTACTTTATCAAGGGCTCCTAAACCATTTTCAGTAATCATGATGGGTAATTGATACTTCTCATACACTAGTCTGAGTGTAATTCTCAAGCCGGTAGGGTCCTTTTCCCAACCCCATTGCGTTTTCTTAACATATGAATTCTCGACATTATTAAACATTGGTACTTCAGGTTCATTTGCTTGTCCTTGCTGTGGCTGCATTAGATACGGATCAGTTTTATCAAATTGTTCTTGCTTTCCGGAATTAACAACTTTCTGAATTCTATTTTGCTGAAATGTACCGCCATGATAATAATTAATACCCAAGAAATCAGGATGAGCTTCTGGATCTTCTAATATTGCTTGTTGTTCTTTTGTGACTTTAGGCATAATATCCAGTTTTTCAAATTGCTTTTTGCAAAAATAAGGATACTTGCCAGTACAATAGACATCTAACCACCAATTATTATTAAAGTCATTTGCATTAATTGATGCTAAAACATCTTCTGGATCCGAAGTTTTCGCATATGTTGGCCCGTAACCGAAACTAGGACCTATCATGCCGTCTGGAACCATTTGATGAAAAAGTTTAATAGCTGCAGCATTTGCAAGATTTATATAATGATTTACTTGTAGCATTAATTTAAAATCATGCTTTTTCGGCGGATGTGTACCCCACCGGTAGCCCATAGACGTGAAAACATTTTGTTCATTTATAGTTACCCAAAACTTTACTTTTGTACCAAATTCTTTAAATAATAATTTGGCATAATTTGTAAAAGCTGCTATTGTTTTCGTAGATTCCCAGCCATGGTATTTTTCTTGTAGTGTCAAGGGAAGATCCCAGTGATACATGGTTAACACTGGCTCAATCCCCGCTTTTTTTAATTCGTCAATTAAATCACGGTAAAATTGCAACCCTTTTGGATTTACTTCTCCTTCTCCTTCAGGAAGAACGCGGCTCCAAGATACAGAAAAACGATAAGCTTTTAACCCCATCTTTTTCATCAAAGCGACATCTTCCTTGTACCTGTGATAATGATCTACAGCTATATCTCCGTTAGTGCCGTGATATGTATTCCCCTTTTCATGTGAATACACATCCCAAATTGACTTTCCTTTACCATCTTCGGTTGGCGCACCTTCTATTTGATACGCCGCCGAGCTTGCTCCCCATAAAAAATCCTTGGGAAAGCTATCTAAATTCTTGTGAAACATCTTTTTTTCTCCCTATATAGGCCCAATATGCTCCATAAAGACTAGCATCATCGAAAAATCGACAAGGTTCTATTTTTATTTGAAAATCTCTCCAATTCGGAATTCCAGCTAATTTCTTATTAAGTATCGGTATTAGTTCACTATTTTGACTAACACTTCCACCTATCAGAAATTTCTGTGGATTGAGTGTGCATGCAATATTAAAAATACAAATAGCCACGTATGTGGCCCACTGATCTACTATCTTTTTTACCTGAGGATCATCTAATTCAGAAAAGATTTGGTATTCTTCTACTAAGTCATTGGGAATACCTCTCATCTCTGAATAAGCAGTAATCAATGCTTTTGCAGAAGCCAAAAAGTGCTCGCTCTCATATCCATGACCAGAATAATCACTTATCATCATGCCAAATTCACCAGCCGAATAGCCAACGCCGCGAAGCAAACTATCGTTGATAAAAATAGCACCACCTACGCCATTACCCAAAGTCATAACTACAAAGTCATGCACATCTTGCGCATTTCCATTTAACTTTTCCGCTATTGCCGCACAGTTAGAATTATTTTCAATAAATATTTCGATTTTCTTATTTATATATTGGTGCAAATCTTCAACAATATTGTGTCCATCTAAAATCCTCAGTGATCCAGCACGAATGGCAATATTATGCTTAACATCAATAAATCCTGGAAAGCTTATACTGATTGCAGTAATATCTAAATCGCTTTCTCTTACTATCTTTGCTAAAGATTCATAAAATGTATTAGCAGAGTCGTTTGAATTTTTATATTGGCCTTTTCCGGTTAAATTACTTTCATCATCAAAAAAGCCATATCTAATATACTTCTGACCAACATCTACTGTTAATACTGTCATATTTCATGCCTTTCATTTAAGTTAGTTAGTTTAGTTTACATACTTCACAAACTAGAATAATCCCGTTCAGCAAAAATGTAAACACTCTCATTAAATCTTATTTTATAAATCCTACTGATACCTTTATAATAAAAAGTAAGAAAGGCAAATAATAATATGGTTATAAATAAGCAGGCAATGCGCAAGAGTAATGAAATTTCTGTTATCAAGCATGTCATAAACTACGGACCCATCTCACGTAGCCAAATCTCCAAGGATCTTTCAATTAATAAAGTGACAATCTCCAGTATTCTAGATGATTTATTAGCTAAAAAGTATGTTAAAGAAATTGGTGAAGGTGAAAGTACAATAGCTGGCGGCAGAAGACCTTTACTCGTCTCCTTTAATTCAGATTATGGCTACTTCATTAATTTAGAAATGGGTTCAAAGACTCTTAAAATCATGGCCACATTAGCAAATGGGTACATTAATCGCTTTGAAGAAATAGCTTTATCAGCTAAAAGTTCAAATATCAAAAGTTTATTACAAAAAAAGATTACGGACTTTTCAGTGCCCAATACCCAAAAAGGGCTACTCGGTATTTCCTTGACAGTCCACAAAAAAGAACAACTATTAAGTGACTCGCTAGTTTCGTGGCTCAAAGAAAACTATTCTATTCCCGTAATTGTTGCTAATAATGCAGATGCCGCAGCAATCTTTCAGCGTGACTTTTCCTCTAATAACGAGATAAAAGACCTAATTACCATTGTTATTGATGAAACTATTAACGCTGGCATTATAATTAATGAAAATCTTTATACAGGATTTGGAAATAATGCCGGTGATTTAAGTGAAATGCAGTTTCTTTTTTCAAGCAATGAAACTATGGCTTCTTTTAATCCAGATACTTATTGTTCACAAGAAGCAGTTTTAAAAAACATCTCAAAAAACGAAGGTCTAAATAATATATCTATCCAAGAAATAGCAAAACTCTATTTTAAAGGTAATAAACAAGTAAATAAATCTATTTCACAATTCGTAAAAGGGCTAGCCCTTGTGCTAAATAACCTTATCGCTATCTTTTCTCCTCAAATGATAATCTTAGATTCAACGTTACTAGAAAATATTCCAAATTTATTAATTCAAGTAAAAAATAATCTGCCAATTTTGAGAAAGCATCACACTCAATTACAAATAGCCCGTAAATCACGATTTGCACCTCTCCTTGGTGGCTATTCATTACTTTTACGAGAAGTTTTTGATCTAGGAAATAAAAGACTACGTCTTATTCCATAAGCATATTTTCTAACTTTAATTTGACAAAATCGATGTAAGGGATTACATTAATTTTAGTTAGTTAGTTAGCTTTACTTACTTGTTTAATTGAATTCGTTGGAGGACTTTATTATGCATAACATAATGACAACTATGCAACAAAAGCTAATGCCTAAACTAGCAAAAATTGGTAACCTAAAATATATGATAGTTCTTAGAGATGGTATGATTATTACCATTCCCTTTACTATTTTTGGATCAATCTTCATGATTATTGCTCAATTACCTATTCCTGGATGGGCAAATATCATTAAGCCCTTTGCACCTGCTCTAAACGCTTGTGTAACAGTAACTTTTGGTATCTTAGCCTTAATAGTAGCTATGGGCATAAGCTATCAAGCCGCTAAGGCAAATAAGATAGACCCAATGTCTACTACTGCTATCGGTACAATTGCCTTCTTATTAGCAATGCTAAATAAAAATTTAGCTATCGACCCTTCCCAGCTAGGCTCTGGTGGTATTTTTACTGCTATTGTAATTTGTATTTTAACCGTTGAAATCATGAATTTTTGTATTAAGCATCATTGGGTAATTACATTACCAGATTCTGTTCCACCTGCAGTTGCCCATTCTTTTTCATCATTAATTCCAGGTTCGGTAGCTCTTTTGGTAGTCTGGATTATTAGAGTCGTATGCAATATTGATATTAACAGCGTTATTACAATGATTTTCAGTCCTCTTGTTGTAAGTCTTTCAAGCATTTGGGGCGTTGAGTTGGCAATCTTTTTAGTTTGCTTACTTTGGACTGTAGGTATTCATGGTACTAATATTGTTGGCAGTATTTACACTCCTGTATTTTTATCATTTTTAACTCAAAACATTAATGCTGTCGCTAAAGGACATGCTCCAGTAAATATTACTGCAGATGGATTTTTGAATTTTGGTATGACAATTGGTGGTACCGGCGCTATTCTTGGTTTAGTTCTCTGCATGTTTACTGCCAAAAGTAAAAGATACCAAGCTATGCGCAATTTAAGTATTATGCCTGCTATTTTCAATATTAGTGAACCGATCATGTTTGGTGTTCCGGTTGTATTAAACCCTACTTTGACAATACCATTTATTTTAGTGCCAATGATTCTTCAATTTATTACCTACTTTTTAATGAAGTTTCATATTATCGGAATGATTGTTGCCCAAGTTCCGTGGACAACACCTACTATTATCAGCGGCTTCTTAATGACTGGTGGTGATTGGAGAGCGGCTGTATGGCAAGCCATCGAATTAGCCTTTGCCGTACTCGCTTACTACCCATTTTTCAAATCTTTGGATAGGCAAGCAGTTAAGCAAGAACAGGCAGGTAAATAATTGATGCATTCAGCTGCTATAGTATAAACAGACCAAGACCCTGGAAATGATGTTCTTCTGTTCTATTTTTTCTGAAATTCAACTTTTTTTCTGAAAAGCGCATAATTTTTCTGACTTCTAGATTTTTATTGTCTAAAATAGAAAATATAAACTATTTATTCTAATTTGAACAAGGAAAACTTTATGATAAATAAGAAAACTATTACTAAGATTTCATCGGGCCTTTTAATTAGTTTAGGTCTTGTAACATTACAACAAAATTCGAGCTCTGTTTCGGCTGCCGCTTCTCCCAGAGTACAATTAAGGCATAATTCTTATGTATACTCTTCCACTGCAAGGAGAAAAGGAAAAACTTCGCTGAAAAGAGGAAAATATCTTAAGACTTTCGGCAAAAGGTCAATTAAAGGAAAAGTATTTTATAGAATTGGAAAAGGTCGCTATATCAAGAGAGTCAACACTGTGATTCCTCCTAAAGAGGATAAGGATCCAGTTTTATTTACGGTATATTTAAAAGATGATGCTGAATTTTATACAAAACCTAATGGTAAACCTTCACTTTATACACTGATGGGAAAGCAAAATGTCTATCAAACATATAAAGACAATAATGGGAATACCTGGTATCGCATTAAGTATCAAAACTGGGTAAAATCAAGTGATACACAAAAATCAAAGGTAAAGGTAAAAGAAGATAAAGAGATTCCAACTTCAGCCAACTGGGACGATCCAAATGATAATACCAGTATAGAAGTTGATAATACCAGCATTAAATTTGAAAAAAAGATGAGAAGCAATCTTCCAAGCGGGACTGCTCTAGATCGAAACACTATCGAAGAAACTGCAAGGTGCTTTGAAAAGCTTGTCAATGACTGGCGAGCAAGCCAAGGAGTTGCCACCAAAATAACGTATATTACCAGCCGATATGATTATGATGTCTCGAGAGCGGTTCAAGATGCTCAGCATTATGACAAGTATAAAAAATCTGACATGCACGCAGGTGCAAAATATGGAGAGCTGGAAACTCTTGTCACTTATAATACTCCCCAGAAAATGGCACAAGAAGCATTTAAGCAATTTGTTTACGAAGATGCTCAAGCAAATTTTGCTCACAGAGATGATTTAAAGAGTGCTTCACTTAAAACCATTGGTATCGGTTTGGCAACAACCTACTATAATAGTTATGATTCTAATGGTGTTACTTTCATAGTAAGTACAAACCTTTAATTCAACTAAATATAAATCAAAAATAGTCTATGCTTAAATATGTGTGAACCACAAAATTAGGCCAGTATAATAAATTTCAACTAAGGACTAACTTCCGCTGTTCGGTCGGACTTGGTCCTTTTAGTTTTACTTGTTATAGTGACTGATATATTTTGGGATTGCTTCTTCAAGTTTGTTTAGATTATTAAATTAGGTTTTAAAGCCGTAGGATCACATTGCCCGTTTGAATACGCCAAAACATCTACAGAGAGAGTTGCCCCTACGCAACATGGACTGATCAATCCTATGATATTTAGTCATAATAAAAGCCTCGAAGTTGTCCTAACTTCGGGGTTCATATCAAAAAGCTTTTAATCTTCTTTATTTAATTATTATAGTTAATTAGCAGCAATAATGAGAAAATCAATTTAATACAAATATTTTCTTATGGCTTCTGCAGGAGCCATTACCGCACAAATTCCACCGCAATTACGCGAGTCACGGACTTCTGTTATTACCGTCGAAATTTCGCCCTGCCCTAAAGAAGCCCTATTCAATTATCTATAAATTAATATACTAATGTGATTACGTCAATAGCTATTAAAAGTTAAATTTATAATATGCATAGATAAATGGTAAAGATTATATTTAAAAGATCCAAGAAAATTAATTATACTATCTCATTTTTTTAATAATCCCAGTTATAAATAATCTATTTTTGGAAAAACTATCATTTTCCTAAAAAAGTATTGACAGCGTTTTCAAAAGCGCATATACTATCGTCGTAGTAAAATATTAATTGAACAAGAAATTTAGAAGGTTCATTTAAACCTGTGTAAGTTATTACACATAGGTTTATTTGGGCCTTCTTTTTTTTGACTTCATTTTGGTAAAGGAGATTTATTATGGATAAAGCAAAACGCTTAAATAATATTTTTGGAAAAGATGGAAAAACAATAATTGTCGCTTTAGATGGATTTGGATTTTCTTCCAATACGGACGGAGTAGATTTTTCCGTAAAAAGTGTTAAAGAATTGCTAAAATATGGACTCAACTGTGCCTTAGTTACCTATGGTCAAGCTCAGCTATTTTCAGAAGAGTTAATTGATGTTCCAACAGTTTTAAGAGTAGATGGCTCGGTCAATGTCTTTGATGATACTGTTCCAGAAACAGCTCAGTTCTTCGACGTTACTGACGCTTTGAAGCTTGGAGCAAGTGGTGTAGTCTGCATGACATTTCCAGGAGCTCCAGGTGGCAGAGAAGAATTTTCTCATAAAATGTTGTCTAAATTGGCCAAACAAGGGGAAGAATGGAATGTTCCAGTGATTGCAGAAACTCTTCCTTGCTCCTACCCCGTCTTAGATAAATATCCGAATTCTAATAATCCGGATTACATTAAAACGGCTGCAAGACTAGGAGCAGAATATGGAGCAGACGTTATTAAGACAAGATTTACTGGCAACGTAAAAATTGATCGCAAAATCGTTGAAAATACGATCCGTCCGGCAGTTGCTTTAGGTGGGCCAAAAACCGACAATAAAACGTATTTTGAATACGTTCATAATTTGATGGAAGCAGGTGTTAAGGGTATTGCTACGGGAAGGAATATTACTCAAGACTCTAATCCAATTGGTAAGGTAGCTGCTTTATCCGCTATTGTCCATGATGGAAAATCGGTTGAGGAGGCGCTGCAGATATATTCAGAAACAAGATCTTAATTTCAAAAATCAATAATTTTCTTTAATAAGAATTAAACCATGTTTATAGCTTAATAGTAATTTTTGATATTTGTATTGGAGGAGATTAGATGCAGCAAAATAAAATAATTATACCCTCAGTGAGAGAGCTCAAATTCTTACAAATAGCTTGTAAAGCAAAGGCACCAATCATTCTTTTGAGTAATACCGACATAGGAAACCTAATTCAACAAACATCTTATGTGCATAAGTATAAAAAGAAGGCATTTGTACATTTGGAATTAGTAGCTGGCTTTGCACCAGATGTTAAAGGCTTACGACTACTAAAAAATATGTACCAAGTCGACGGAGTCTTTACTACTAATATACAAGCTGGCAATATTGCCAAGAGTATTGGGCTAAAAGTTATTTACCGCTTTTTCTTAATTGACAGCCGTTCTCTAAAAAGAACAAGTGTAATTCTGGAAAACAACAAGTTTGATGCCATCGAGGTTCTTCCTGCCTGTTGTGCAATTATCGAATCAAACAGTCTAGTAAAGTTAAAGAAAAACTCTAAATTACTTGCTGGTGGCTTCATTAATACTATGAATATGGTTGATCAAATTTTTAAATTGGGATTTTCTGTAATTACAACTAGCAATAGAGAACTTTGGCAATAAGAAAGGTGTGAAAATATGACTAAATACTTAATGGGTATCGACAATGGCGGTACTTCGACAAAAGCAGCTATCTATGATTCTGCTGGACACGAAGTGGCAAAATCGACAATTTATACTGAAATGATAACGCCTCATGAATTTTGGACAGAAAGAGACATGTCTGAACTTAGGGAAGTCAATTTTAAAGTTATTCGAAACGTTTTAAAAAAATCAGATATTAATCCCAAGCAAGTTGTCGGAATCGGTATAACTGGTCACGGCAATGGGCTTTATTTAATAGGAAAAAATGGAACTTTTATCCGCAACGGCATTATTTCGACAGATAATCGAGCTAACCAAATTGTAGAAAAATGGCTCTCCGATGAAAAATATGAAACTATTGTTCGGCCTAGGACTTACGCGACCATCTGGAGCTCACAGCCAGCTTCACTTTTGAAGTGGCTAGACGAAAATGAACCAGAAATTTATGACAAAACTGAATATGTCTTCATGATTACTGATTTAGTACGTTACTGGCTTACGGGAAAGGCTGGCTTAGAAAAATCAAATGCTAGTGGAACTTCACTTTTTAATCAAAAAACCGAAGAATTTGATGAAAAAGTATTTGAATTCTTTGGCATTAAAAAATGGTTAAAAAAAATGCCTCCTTTAGTCGAATCTACAGAAAAGTGTGGGGCAATCACGAAAGAGGTAAGCAAGCAAACTGGCCTTAGTGAAGGTACACCTGTTGCTGGTGGACTATTTGATATTACTGCAAGCGCTTTATCGACGGGGTTAGTTAATCACGACCGGCTATCAATTGTAACCGGAACTTGGAGCATTAACCAATATATCGATAACAAAATTTCAGTAGTCAAAGATTTATTTATGACTTCTGATTATCCGATTAAAGGTGAGTACTTATTAACAGAGGCTTCGCCAACCAGTGGTTCCAACCTAACTTGGTTCATTGATACCTTTATGAAAGATCATTCTCAACTTTTGGAAATGGTTAACGATAATATCAGCATCTATGACTATTGTTCTAAATTAGTAGCAACAGTTAAACCATGGGAAAGTAAGTTGATTTTTTACCCATTTATTTTTGGTTCGAATGCAGGAATTGCTAACTCATCCGCCGGTTTTATTGGTGCAACTAAAGATACATCCCTCGCACAATTTGTAAATGCAATATACGAAGGTGTTTGCTTTGCTCACAAAGCCCACGTTGAAAAATTAGCAAAAATAAATGCAAATATCCTAAATTCACCGATTCGCATAGCTGGAGGTATTACTAACTCGGATATATGGCTACAAATGTTTGCTGATGTTTTTCAAAAGCCGCTTGAATTGGTCAATGTCAAAGAAAATGGTGCAATGGGTGCGTCTATGACTGCAGGAGTAATGTCTGGATTATTCACAGACTTTTCATCTGCATCAAAGAGTATGGTTCATATTTCTAAAACTATCTCGCCTAATCCGAAATTGGCTGAGGTCTATAAAGAAAAGTATCAATTGTATCAACAAGTTGTGAAGGATCAATCTTTCGTCTGGAACGACATTGGAAATGTTAAATTGGCAACAGTATAGAAAGCATAAGATATTTAAAAGGAGAAAAAATGGAATTAGGTTTAAAAGGTAAAAAAGCACTGGTAACTGGTGGTGCTACAGGTTTAGGGCAGCAATTTGTTTTAGCCTTAGCAAAAGAAGGCGTTACAGTTGCTTTTAGTTTTCTTAATGAAAATGAATGCCCAGAATTAACAGAAGAAAAAGTGAAAGAAGAAACTAATCAAAAGGCTTTTGGTTTAAAAGCAGACCTTTCTCAGGTTGAACAAGCTAGGAGGCTATTTGATGAGGGTCATGAAAAATTAGGACAAATTGATATTTTAATAAACAACGCTGGAATTTGGTTAAGCGGAATGGTTACAGAAATTAAAGACAAAGATTGGGACTTAGAGTTAGAAACCAATTTAAGAGCGCCCTTTCTTCTTGCACAAAAATTTGCAATTGCTGCAAACAAAGAGAACCACGGTGGGCATGTCCTAAACGTAACTAGTCAAGCAGCATATTACGGTTCTACAACTGGACATTCTCATTATGCTGCTTCTAAAGCCGGTTTAATCGCCTTTAATGCTTCATTTGCTCGCGAACAGGCTAAGAATAAAATTAACAGTAATAATATTGCAATTGGAATCATGCACACCAGGATGATTCAAGCAAATCTTGATAAGAATCCTAACTATTATGTAAACAGGATTCCAATGGGTAGGGTTGTCTAGCCTAATGAAATCGCAAAAATGGGAACTTTGCTAGTTTCAGATGTGTACAGTTACATGACAGGAGCAACGGTTGACCTTACTGGTGGAATGTTAATGCACTAAGATTTTAGAAAGAAGAGTTAAATATGAAAATAATCGCTTTTGGTGACAATCTAATTACCCCCAAAATGTTAAATACAGGATTAAAGCAATTTGAACAAAATGGAGACTTAGTTGAAATTAGAGACTGGAGCCATGATACAGTTGAAGACTTACAAAATGATAATATCAAAATTGAACAAAAAGGTGCCAATTCAGTAGAGATTACCAATCAAGATTTGCTCAAGGGCATTGAAAGTTTTGATATGATTATTACCCAATTTATGCCTATAGGAAAAAAAGTAATTGATCAAGCTAAAAATCTTAAGTACATTGGTGTTCTAAGAAGTGGTACTGAAAATGTAGATAACAAATATGCGGAAAGTAAAGGTATAAAAGTTATCAACACTGCTGGACGTAATGCACGTGCAGTTGCAGAATTCACAGTTGGTATGATACTTTCCGAAACAAGAAATATTGCCCGCACAAATGCAAAGATGCATGAAGATATTTGGTTCAAGGATTTTCCTAATAAAGACAATATTCCTGAGATCGGCGGTAAGACCATTGGAATTATTGGTTTTGGTCATATTGGACAATTAGTAGCTAAATTTTTGAGTGGCTTTGACGCTAAAATCATTTTCTATGATCCATATGTTCAAAAGACAAATTTAAATGCTAAAAAAGTTGATAGTATTTCTTATTTACTTAGACAATCTGACATCATCACAATTCATATGAGGGCAACAGAAGAAACTCACCATATTATTAATAAAGACATGTTCGAACTAATAAAGCCAAGTGCATATTTTATCAATACTGCTCGCTCAGCTCTTGTTGATGAAAAAGCTCTAATTACAGTATTAAAAGAGGGCAGAATATCTGGTGCAGCAATTGACACTTTTGATGAGGAGCCTCTACCAGCAGATTCTGAATTTTTAAACTTAAAGAATGTCACTTTAACCTCGCATTTAGCTGGTTCAACCGCTGATGCTTTCAAAAACACTCCGAAATTGTTTGCTCAAAGATTTTTAGATGGGCAAAAATAATTTTCTTATTTTAGAATGGAGAACTTTACAATGACATTAATTAACACTATTGTTGGGTTAGGCTCCTCAGTGATGATGCCCATTATCTTTTTTATCGTTGGCATAATTTTTAGAATGAGTCTAGCAAAAGCTTTTAAGGCTGGTATGCTTGTCGGTGTTGGTTTTACAGGTGTTTCGATGGTTATTAACTTAATGCTGAATGCTTTAGGTCCTGCTTCGAAAGCAATGGTTGCGCGATTAGGTTTAAAATTAACTGTTACAGACGTTGGATGGGGAACCGCATCAACAATTGGCTGGGGATCATCAATTATGTTGGTCACCGTTATAGGATTCTTAGTTATAAACGCGATTCTACTATTTTTAAACTTAACAAAAACTGTTGACCTTGACATTTTTAATTTTTGGATTTTTCTTTTAGTAGGCAGCCTTATCTACGCAGGTACAAATAACTACTGGATTGCAGTTATTGCAGACTGGATCATTTATGTCTTAACGTTAATTATTGCAGACATAACCCAACCAATCATTCAGAACAAATTTCCTAAAAAGGATTTAAAGGGTATTTCATTTCCTCACCTAACTTGTTTAGCATGGGTACCGTTTGGAATTGCAGGAAATTGGATCTGTGAACACATTCCTGGTTTAAACAAAATTAAGTTGGACCCTGAAACAATTAATAACAGACTTGGAATATTGGGTGAACCAATTAGCTTCGGTGCAATTATTGGTTTCTTAATGGGAATACTGGCTGGTTACGATTTTTCTAAGACTTTAACCTTAGGAGTAAATATTGCTGCCTCAATGTACCTCCTGCCAATAGTGGTTGATGTTCTGGTTTCAGGTCTAGTCTTGGTAAAAGACCATGTAAATAATAAGTTAAAAGAATGGTTTCCGAAAAGAGAATTCTATATTGGAATGGATACAGCACTATTAATCGATGACCCTTCAGTGTTATCTACTGGTCTTTTGCTTTTGCCATTGGCAATTATTTTGGCCTTTATTCTTCCCGACAACCGAGTACTTCCATTTGCCGACCTCGCTTCGCTAATGTTCTTGTTTGCTTTAATAGCACCATTTTGTAACCGGAATATATTTAGAATGCTTATTTCTGGCATACTCATCGTAGTTACTATTTTCTATGTCGGAACATCCATTGCTCCTGAATTCACAAAAGCAGCTGCTCAATCAAATGTTAGTTCTATAAAAGCTTTTAGTTCCATTACCAATTTAGTTGGATCTGCAACAACTTGGATTGGATGGATTTTTATTAAAGGCAGCGAATGGATTGCCACACTTATTTAAATAGCAAGCTAACACAATCAATTTTTTATATGCTTATAAATCTTCATTTAAAGTATTAACGTATCTTAAAAATTAAAGTGTTTAAAATAATTAAGTATAAATTAGATGTGAATTTTAAAATTAGGTCGTTTTATTAAATTTAAAACTGAGGACTAATTCCCGATATTTAATCGGGGTTAGTCCCCTTTTGTCTCTGTCTTGATTCTTTTCCAACTGCTGTTCCCAATTTTTAAATTATTTTTTAAGCTGTAAATTGTCTCTAGTTTAAATTGCCAAAGAAGCCTTTTATCAACCTATTCAATATGTGATTGTCAAAAGTACCAGATTAAGTATGGACGACCAACTAAAGTTACTAGTTACATTACATTAATATGATGGGTAATACTAAACATTTATATCATAAGTACTAAAACTAGTATTACCCATAATCAAAATTCTCTATTTCTTATTTTTTAAATAATTTAGTAATAGAAGCTGTACTAATTATAGGGAACATTTCAAATAACGAATACTAGTTTTTTACTTAAAAGCCAATTAATCAATTTAATACAAATATTTTTTTACAGCTTCTGCAGGAGCCATTCCCGCACGAATTTTTAATTCCAATTCAATTGCTACATCCGCAATAATTGATTGGGGATCAATTATATTATACGGGTGGTCTGCCGCCTTTTCTTGTGCCAAAGATAACTCGGTACAACCCAGCAAAATAACCTCGCAGCCATACTCATCATGCATTTTGCGCAATATGCGGTGATACAACTCAGCATCAACAACACCCTTTTGCTTGATGTTGTCGTAGATTAATTCAGTTACTAACGGTTGTATTTCTGGGCCGCCTAATTCAGCTTTTCGCCCTACTTTGGCTAATTCATCAACATAAAGATGATCATAAATTGATCCTTCAGTCGCAATTAAACCAATTTTTGTTTCGTCCGGGTAATCTTGCACAAACCGGTGAACAGCAATCCGCATCATATGCAAGAAAGGAACATCGGTCAGCGCTGCCAAGTCATCATAAAAATAGTGTGCAGTGTTACACGGCATAATAAAGAAATCTGGCTTAAGTTGCGCTTGCTGTAAAACATCTTCACGCAAATTAAGAAAGAAATTAGGTTGCGAATGATCTTTAATATATGCTGTTCTATCAGGAATTTGAGCATCATTGACCAGAACGTAATTTAAGTAGTCCTGATCCTTAGTAATCTTAATTCGGTGATTTAATTGGCGAGCTAGGCTCTCCGTCGCAATCGTTCCCATTCCGCCAAGAATGGTAAAAAAGTTTTTCATATGTTCTGCTTTTCTCACTAATTAAAGTGCTCGTCTTGTCCTTCTAACTCGTTAATTATTTGCTGAGCAACAGTAATATCTGAAGGATAAGGGGTATTAATACCACGTACTTTCTGGAAGCCATCTTCACCCTTGCCACAGACTAAGACAACATCACCTTTTTTCGCCATGCTGATTGCATCGTGAATGGCCTTTTGCCGGTCAAGTTCAATTGTTACGTCCACTTTTGAATGATCAATACCAGCATCGATTTCCTGGCAAATTTCTAGTGGATCCTCAAAGCCAGGATCATCAGTAGTCAAGAAGGCCTTGTCGGCGTACGCATTCAGGCTTTTACTAAAACCGGGACGGCGAGAAACGCCTTTATCTCCAGGTGCACCGACAACCACAATGATTTTTGGATTATCAAATTCACGTTGCATGAAGCCCATCAGTGCCATCATTGAGGCTTCATTGTGTGCATAATCAACTACTACCACACCATGGTCCTTAGTTACTTCTGTCTGCATTCTTCCGGGAACACTAACATCGCGAATGCCCCTAGCAGCAGCATCATGTTCCATTCCAGCTAAGCCTGCACCAATCACAGCAGCTGTTCCGTTGGACTCATTAAAATCACCTAACATCTTTAGCTCGTAATCACCCGCAATTTTTAGCTTTTTAGCTTGGTCACTGATACATGAAACTTTGAACTTAGTCCGTGCCATATCAAGTTCTTCAGAAGAATACCGGAAATCAATTATTTGCGGTAAAGCAGGATTTTCAAACTTCTCATCAGCAAATAAATAAATGCTGTCAGGATCAGTCGTAGTGGTAGCTGCCGCATAAACCTCGTTAAAGTGCGCAGTTTGTGCATTGATTATACACTTACGTGCATTAACCAATAACTGCAGCTTGCAGTGTAAGTAATCCGCAAAATTAGGATGCTCGTTTGGACCAATATGATCTGGAGAAATATTCAAGAAGAACCCGAGATCATAAGTTAGGCCAAATACCCGGTTACGTTTATAAGCTTGACTAGAAACTTCCATTACTAAATGAGTCATGCCATTATCGACTGCATTACGCATGTCACGGAACAAATCAAGTGATTCTGGTGTGGTCAGGCTAGACTTGAATGTATCTTCTGGTTTTTTCCCCACAACATTATTAACGGAAGAAATTAATGCCGTTCTGCCGCCATTAACTTGGTCAAGCATCCCCTTTAAAAAGTATGCCGTCGTTGTCTTACCCTTAGTTCCAGTAATGGCAATTACGTATAAATCATCCTGTGGAAACCGGAAGAATGCTGCCGATAACAAGGCCATTGCTTTGGCAACATCACGTACAATCAAGGCGTGCATTCCTTTTCCTTCCGGATAAGGCTGTTCAGCAACATAACAATTAGCACCGTTATCTTTTGCCATTGATAAATAAGTTGGTCGAAAACCTGCTCCTTTGCAGAAGAACAAGGTATTAGTTTGGATATCACGTGAATCATATGAAACATATTCCATCCGCGTAATCACCGTATCTTGAACTGCACTGGACTTAAGCAGGTGATGTTCTTTTAAAATTAAAATACAGGTATTTAAAGAAATACTCATGCTATACCCCTCTATTAGTTATCTAGTCAAAATTATATCACAGCTAGGCGTGAGTTTTTGCATTCTTTGGATCTAATGGCAAACAAATGATAAAACGTGTCCAATTATCATCTGATTCGCAGTGAATTTTGCCATGATGCAAGTCGACAATACTCTTAGTAATCGAGAGTCCAAGCCCAGTTCCGCCAGTTTTGGTATTTCGGGAAGTCTCCATCCGGTAAAAACGCTCAAAAATCTTTTTTAATGACTCTTCGGGAATGCGTGCACCGTTATTTTCTACCCGCAGTTCAACTTCGTTATTATTGACTAAATTAGCTATCAAGTTAATTTGCGTTGCCCCGGTACCATATTTTAAAGCATTAGAAATCAAGTTATTATAGACTCTAACAAGCTTTTCTGGATCGGCTTGAATCGTTAGGTCCTTAGGTCTTGTTTCAATATTAAAAATAATTCCCTTTTCATCCGCTTCAAATTCGAAGCCAGCAGCAACTTGTTCTAGCATCGAAAAGATGTGTAAAGAAGACAAACTAAGCTTAGTACTAGTTGACTTAAGTGTCGTATATTCAAGCAGGTCATGAGCAAGTGATTTCATTTGCTCGGCTTTCATGTACGCAATATTGAGGTATCTTTGCTGGTCTTCAGGATCTGAGACCCCTGATTTCAATAAGCCCAAATAGCCAATAATTGAGGTTAGCGGCGTTCTAATATCATGAGAAACATTACTAATTAATTCATCTTTGGACTTTTCAATTGTTCTTTCTTCATTAATAGCAGTTACCGTGCTATCAACTAGCGAATTAATCGAGTCGATAACTTTTTGCAGGTCTGTTTTCACTTTAAAAGAAATGGTGTGATCAAAATGACCCTGAGCAATATAATGCAGTTCTGAAATAACGTGACGCAGCTGCATCTGGTGATAACGCCTGATGAGTCGCCAATAAAGGACAATTAAATCCCCAATACCCATAATCACCAAAAAGGTGTTTTGCCAAGACCAGAGATGCCGTCCGCCAGCAAAAGTAATTGTTTTCTTTAAAAAATAAATACCGTTTACCAAGTTTTTATTTTGCAGAATGGTCAGATTGATTAAAATAACGATTGATAAATTGAGCAGCAATAATAATACAACCGTAATTACGCCTTCAGCGAAAAGTTCACTTTTTTCCGCGGCTGTTAACTTGACACGTTCTTTTTTCATTTAGCTAAGCCTCAACCTTATAGCCTACGCCCCAAACAGTTTGAATGACATCTTCGCCACCAGTTGCTTTTTGAATCTTGTCACGCAAGTGCGAAACGTGAACCATGACGGTTTTGGCAGAAACAATGGATTCTTGCTGCCAAACACGTTCAAATATTTCATCGGCTGAAAATACCCGGTTAGGGTGACTGGCAAGTAAATATAAAATTCCAAATTCCAGTGCCGTCAACTGAATATCCTTACCGTCAATCGTTTTCACCTCATGTGAATCACGGTTAATAATGAGCGGTCCAATTTCAAGAACATCAGGTTCATCATCTTTAACCTGCTTTTGACTTCGACGTAACAGTGAACGTACACGGGCCATTACCTCTAACGGATTAAATGGTTTGGAAACATAGTCATCGGCACCAGTAATTAGTCCCTGGATTTTATCCATGTCGCCGGTCTTAGCGGAAACGATAATAATCGGAATATCCGAGTCTTTCCGAACTTCCTTAATTACATCAATTCCACTCATGCTAGGCATCATTACGTCCAAAATCATTAGAGCAATGTCAGGAGTAGTAGTGAGCTTAGTAATGGCTTCTTTGCCGCTATAAGCTACAACAGGGGTATAACCTTCATTTTTAAGGTAAATACTTAATAATTCAACGATTTCTTTATCGTCATCAACTACTAAAATTTTCATCGGGCATATTCCCTTCTTTAATTTTTTTTGTTAGATTTATCTAAATTTTTTTCGTTTTATTTTTGCTAACTATAGTGTAGCAGACTCTTTGCCATCTATTTTAGCCAATTATCTGATAATCACCTAATATTCAAGCATAACTTATCTTTTTATTAAAAAAGTTGGACAACCTGGTCCAACTTAGCTAGTTAAAATCATTTATTCCACTCAAATACCTGATAATCCATTGCCGGTCAATATAGCCCAGTACTTCATGATTCGAATTTTGAACAGCAATTGCTGGATGGTCGCTTAAAAGAGCTAATAAGTTAGCTAATTTATCATCAACACTAATTACAGGCGCCGCTTTAGTACTATCTCCTTGCTCCTCTTTAAGTGCATTAAACAGGATTGCTTGACGCACAGGCGTTTCGTATAAATCTTTGCCAAGACTTCCTTGGAAGAATTCGCGGACAAACTGGTTAGCAGGATGACGCAGAATCTCTTGCGGCTCAGCAACTTGCAATAAATTGCCATCTTTCATAACACCAATTCGGTCAGCCAGTTTAAGTGCTTCACTCATATCATGTGTAACAAAAACAATGGTATTATGCAGCTCCCGGTGAAGCTTAATAACAAGATCTTGGAGATTAGTCCGCGACAATGGATCAAGGGCACTAAAGGGCTCATCCATTAACACAATTGGCGGCTTAAAAGCAATTGCCCGTAAGATTCCAATCCGTTGCTGCTCACCACCAGATAGTTCTCGCGGATAGCGATCATAGTAGTTATCTGGATCGAGGTTGACTTGCTTTAATAAATTGCGTACCTTTTCGCGTTGTTCTTGTTCTTTACCCTTCACTTCGCCCTTGATTTCAGGGATTAAAGCAATATTCTTAGCAACAGTCATATTAGGAAAAAGGGCAATTTGCTGCAGCACGTACCCAATGTTCCACCGCAGTTTTTGGACATTATAATTAGTGGTGGGCTGATCATTAACTAGTACCCTACCGGAACTGGGGTCCTCCAACCGGTTAATCATTTTAATTGAGGTCGTTTTGCCACTACCAGAATTACCTACCAGAACAAATAGCTCACCTTGCTGAATGTCTAAATTGAAATCATTAACTACCACTTGATCAGCAAAGGCTTTTTTTACGTGTTCAAATTTAATTGCTGTTGTCATGGCTAGTTCTCCTTAATTAAATGATGTCGCACTAGATATTTATGGGCCACTTGGCTTGGATCCGCATTTTTGACGTTCACTTCATAATTCATTTCCTGCATTTCTTTTTCCGTAATTCTGCCTGCCAGTTTGTTCAAACTAGCTACAATCTGTGGGTGCCGTTTAGCAAAATCAGACCGCATGAGTGGTGCCCCCTGATAGATTGGGAAGTTATGCTTATCATCTTTTAAAATATTTAAGTGATATTGCCGCAGTTCACTATCAGTGGAATATGCGTCAACAATATTAACTTTTCCCTGCTCAATTGCCTGGTAGCGCAGTGCCGGTTCCATCGATTTAACCGGGAAATTAATCTGGTAAAGCTTTTTAATACCCTTAAAGCCATCACCACGATCAATAAATTCCATGGTCATTCCACCCTTTAACTGGTTCTGAATGTTTGCTAAATCACTGATTGTCTTTAGCTGGTGTTTTTTCATAAAACTGGCTTTAACCGCGAGCGCATAAGTATTATCGTAGGCCATTGGCTTAAGCAAAGTAAGGTTATCTTGCTTAGCAAGAATTGCACGCGCTTGCTGATAAGTTTGCTTTTCGGTTAAATTAGTCGTCGTGACCGGCTTTTTGGCTAAAGTTTCCAGTACTGTTCCGGTAAATTCCGGATAAATATCAATTTTGTCATTTTTAAGTGCACTAAACAAAAAAGTTGTCTTCCCAAAATTGGGCTTAAGGGTTACTTTGACGTGCTTATCACCGTCTTCAATCAATTCTTTGTACATATTAATTAAGATTTCTGGTTCTGCACCTAATTTACCGGCAATCGTCACCGTTTCCGTCTGGCTATTGATTGTTTGATAAACACCTGAACCGACCAAAAAAAGCAGGCAGACGCCGAAAACACCAAGGGTGATTCTAATTGAGGTATGTTCAAGCCACTTGATTAGCGCACTTAAAGTGATTGCCAATAGGCCGGAACAAACAGCACCGATAATGATTAAGGCAGTGTTATTGCGATCAATTCCTAGTAAGATAAAACTTCCTAATCCACCTGCACCAATTAACGCAGCCATCGTTGCTGTACCGATGATTAAAATTAGCGCAGTCCGAATTCCCGAAATAATTGTTGGCATCGCAAGCGGTAATTCAACCTTAGTCAGTTTTTGCAGTCTAGACATCCCAAAAGCATTGGCAGCTTCTTCAAGCGCGGGATCAATGCCGGTTAGTCCAACATAAGTATTTTGAAAAATTGGCAACAGGGCATAAACAACTAGGGCAATCACTGCCGGAACCGTGCCAATCCCAACTAACGGAATCAAAAGACCTAAAAGGGCTAAGGACGGAATTGTTTGTAAGATACTGGTTAACTGTAATAAAAATTCAGCCGCCTTTTTATGCTTAGTTGCCCAAAAGGCAAGCGGCATTGCTATCAACATTGCTAATAACAATGATACTAACGATATTTGTAAGTGCTGCAACAGGGCAACCCATAAATCTCCCCGGCGATCATTGAGGATTTGTATAATTTGGTTCATTGATAATTTCCTTTTTACTCAGCACTGCACTAGTTAACGGCTAAATCATTGCTAGGTAGCACTTTAACCGCAATAACACGTTAACGTAAATTTATTCTTTTATTACAATAACACAAACTGATGTTTTCATCTAAAAATGTGCTCTGATTAGATACTTTTTTAGTAGAAAGTTAATTTTACTTTGTTAACCTTAAGCTTCTTTAACCTTGCTCGCGTAAGCTTTAAGTGTACTAATATCAGCAATTATTCTTAAAAATCAGCAAACAAAAAATCCTAATATCTTTGACAAATTATTGCAGATATTAGGATTCTTATTAATTTATTTTATTCAATTTCTTTCTTGCCAGTGTAGAGTTCGTAGTAGTAACCCTTCTCCTTGAGAAGCTCTTCGTGGTTACCAGCCTCAATAATATGACCGTGGTCAAGAACTAAAATTAAGTCTGAGTTAACAATTGTCGATAAACGGTGCGCAATGACAAAACTTGTCCGCCCTGCTAACAGGTTATCCATTCCGGCTTGAACCAACTTCTCCGTTTGAGTATCAATGCTTGAAGTTGCCTCATCCAAAATCATAACCGGTTCATCAGCAATCATTGCCCTTGCAATACTTAATAGCTGCATTTGTCCTTGGGATAAATCGCCACCACTACCATCAATCACAGTCTTATATCCCTCATCTAAATTATGAATAAACTCATCAGCGTGTGAAAGGTGTGCTGCCTGGTAGACGTCATCATCGCTAGCTTCCATGTTACCGAAGCGGATATTGTCCATAATAGTTCCGGTAAACATGTGCGTTTCCTGCAGAACAATCGATAGTGACCGTCGCAAGTCATCTTTTTTGATCCGTTTAATTGGAATGCCATCATAGGTAATTGTTCCTGAACCAATTTCATAAAAACGGTTAAGCATGTTGGAGATAGTGGTCTTACCTGCACCAGTTTCACCAACTAGAGCAACTTTCATGCCTGGTTTGGCGTCAAGCGAGATGTTGTACAAAATCTGCTTATTAGGTGAGTACCCAAAGTTTACCTTGTCAAAAACAATGTGACCTTTAACGGTAACCTTCTTGACTGAACCATCTTTTTGCGGGACATTCCAGTACCATGAACCCTTGACATCGTTATTTTTCGAAATGGTGACATCGCCGTCATCAATTTCAACCGGTTCATCTTCCAAGTCGAAAATTCTTTTTGCACCAGCTAACGCCATAACAATTGAGTTTAATTGTTGCGAGATCTGCGCAATCGGCATAGCAAACTGCTTAGATAGCTGCAGGAAGGCACCAATTACCCCCAAAGACAAGGGAGCAATATGGTTAAGCGCAACAGCACCACCCAAAACGGCGATTAAGACGTAAAGCAAGTTACCAACATTTCCCATAATTGGGAATAAGACAGTAGCGTAAGTATTAGCTTTCCCTGCTGCATCTTCTAAGGCCTTGTTATAAACGTTAAAATCCTTTTCAACTTCAGGCTCATGACTAAAGACCTTAATTACCTTTAGCCCATTAAGCATTTCTTCGTTGTAACCGTTGACTTGACCCAATTCTTTTTGCTGCATTTGGAAGTAGTGTGATGAACGCGTAGTTAAAAAGCGCACAATTCCAATTGACAATGCAAAGATAATCAAGGTAAAAATAGTCAGCTGCCAGCTCAAACTAAACATCGCTGCTAAAACAAACACAATGTTGAGCATCGAGTTCATAAATTGTGGAATTGACTGCGAAATCATCTGCATCAGGGTATCAATATCATTAGTGTAGTGACTCATGATATCCCCATAATCATTCTCATCAAAATAAGAAATCGGCAATTTTTCCATATGTTCGAACATTTCGTTACGAACGCGATATTGTACTTTTTGTGCCAAAACGGCCATCAGCATTGCAAACAGGTAGTTTGATATAAAGCCGATAGCATAAAAGCCAAACATTACTGTAATTGCCTGCCAAAGTGGGCCAAAATTAGGATGAGCTTGCTTAGTCAACGGAATGATATAAACGTTAATTAAACGCTCGATAAAAAGCGAACCAATAACATTGGCACCGGCCGTCAATACAATAGCAATGATTGACGTAATTAACATCCAAGGGCTAGTATTCGCAATTAATTTGAGCAAGCGGTACAAGGTTGTGGTCCGCTGACCCTTCATACTTGTTTTTTTATTTTCTGCTGCTTTATCCAAATTTATCACCTACTTCTTTTGCTCTTCTTGGAATTTGGCAATTGAGCTGTAGAGATCATTACGCTCCATTAACTCGTCATGTGTGCCAATATCCTGAATCTTACCATCATCCATGACAACAATTCGGTCAGCATCCTTAATTGAAACAATTCTCTGTGAAATGATAATTTTGGTCGTTTCCGGCATGTCTTTTGCCAAAGACTCACGAATTTCCCGTTCAGTATGCGTATCAACCGCAGAAGTTGAATCGTCCAGAATCAAAATCTTTGGGTTCTTTAGTAAGGCACGAGCAATCGTAATTCTTTGTTTCTGACCACCAGAAACATTGTTTCCGCCTTGCTCAACCATTGTGTCGTATTTATCAGGCATTTCACGAATAAAGTCATCGGCGTGTGCAATCTTGGCAGCAGTTAGAATTTGTTCATCTGTTGCATGTTCATTTCCCCACTTCAAGTTATCCTTGATCGTACCGGAAAATAAAACATTGTTTTGCAAAACAACGGCAACATTATCACGCAAAGTCTTTAAATCATATGACTTAACGTTATGACCTGAAACGCGGACGGCACCAGAATCAGTGTCGTATAGTCGCGGAATCATTGCTACTAACGTCGACTTAGATGAACCCGTTTTACCAATAATTCCAAGTGTTTCACCCGGCTTAATATTCAAATTGATATTGTTCAAAGCAAGGTTTTTATCATCCGGATTGTACTTAAAATTAACGTGGTCAAAGATAACCTCACCATTAGTAACATGTTTTAATGGTTTACGCGGATTCTCAATTGATGGCTTTTCATTAATTACGTCAGCAATTCTCCGGCCACTTGCCGCAGAAACAACCAGCTGAGTAAAAATCATGGCCAAAATGTTTAAACTGTTCAAAACTGAGTTTGAATAAGAAAACATTGAAATTAATTGACCGGCTTGTAAACTGCCGCCAACAATTTCTTTAGCACCGAACCAGCAAATAGCCAAATTGGAAATATTCAATACGGCCATGACCACCATCGCGTTGAGTGACATAATCTTTTGTGCCGTTGAGAAAAGCTTATAAATAAAACCGGACGATTTTTTAAACTCTACGGTTTGCGGCTCTTCTTGAACGTAAGTCTTAACTTCGCGAATTCCCCGAATATTTTCGCGCACGACCTGGTTCATTCGGTCATATCCCCGAAAGATTTTAGGAAAATATGGATTGGCACTCTTAATAATCAGGGCCATTAAAATGACAAAGATTGGTGCAATAACAACAAAGATTAGTGACAAACGTGGACTAATGATCAAAGACATAATTATTGAAACTATCAGCATCATTGGTGCTCTGACCGCTATTCTGATTAGCATTTGGTATGACATTTGAACATTGTTAACGTCAGTCGTCATTCTAGTAACAAGACTTGAACTTGAGAATTTATCAATATTTTCAAAAGAAAAATCTTGAACATGATAAAACATGTCCTTACGCAAATTAGCTGCAAAACCAGCTGCCGCATGTGCAGAAAAGTAGCTGGCTCCGGCACCTAAAACAAGCGAAACGATTGTGATTATCAGTAGTAAAAGTCCAGCTCTAGTAATATAAGGCATATTACCTTTCATGATGCCGTTATCAATTAAAATTCCAACCAGATATGGAATTAACATTTCAATGATAACTTCACCAGTAACAAAGAGTGGCGACAATAAGGATTGTTTCTTATACTGCCTAATTGATTTACGCAGTGTGTTAATCATCAAATACCTCTTTCTATCTATGTGAAATGACTTTCATATGTGCCTAAATTTTAAAAGGATAAATAGATTTTAAAATCTATTTATCCCTAAAAACATATAGTTAACTTAGTATAGCGCTTTTTATATTAAATAGCACTTTATTTATTTTTTGAAGCCGGATTAAAAACGGAACCAATAATTTGGTAATGGCGTCTAAACAACCAACGAACGCCATAAGTAGCGGCAGCAATAATGATATCAGCAAAACCTGGTAAGACAGGATTAATCGCACGCAGAGCTGGAATTGACAATAGGTAAATAAGAACAATTAAAATTAGTACAATTGCACACATACCCAAAATCAATTTTGACCATGGTATCTTCCTATTTTTACCACCTGCAGGTAAAACCCAGTCATTATATTTCGTCATAAAAATGCCCATGCCGGCACCAACAATGACCAAAATTAAGATTCCCATTTGTGAGTTGTTCTTTGAGTTAGGTGTAAATAAAGCAATCACACCAAAAAGACCGACAAATAAAGCAATATATAACAGAGCGCTATCAACAGCATATTGCCAAAATGGAATATCAGCCGCAGTTTTTACCTTAGGCTTTAACATGTCGGCAGCCTTTAACTTAGGTGACATGCCATAAAACGTACTGGCCGGCTGCCCATGCCGTTGAGCTATTACCAAGTCAGCCAGAAGATTGTCTACATGTTTAACCGCCTCTTCTTCACTCATTGGTCCTTGAGCTTCTAGTTCTTTTTGCAAACGGTAAACATAATCAGAGTTTTTATTGCTAAGCTGCTCACGCAATTGTGCGGGCTCTGTTTGCTTAACTTCGTCCTCCATGTTTTGGCTTGCAACTTTTTCCTTCAGCTTTTCTTGCTTAGAATTATCAATCTTTGACTGTTCTTCGTTATTTTTTTCTGCCATTATTTCTTCCTAAACATTAAATCTAAATTCAATAATGTCACCATCTTGAACTTCGTAGTCTTTACCTTCAAGACGTAATCTACCAGCTTCTTTAACCTTTTGCATTGTTTCATATTTATCTAAGTCATCATAGGAAACAACTTCAGCCCGAATGAATCCACGTTCAAAATCCGAGTGAATAACACCAGCTACTTGTGGAGCTTTCATCCCTTCATGAAATGTCCAAGCACGTGTTTCCGGACCGCCAGCCGTAAAGAATGTTCTTAGACCTAAAATATGATAAGCTGCCCTGATTAACCGGTCAAGACCTGACTCAGTAACGCCTTCAGCTTCTAAAAATTCACTTTTTTCATCGTCATCGAGACCAGCAATCTCTTCTTCGGTTGCTGCAGAAATGCCGAGGCATTCAGCTTTTTCACTTTCAGCATGCTTTTTAACAATCTGGAAGTACTGATCACTTTTGGGATCAGCCATTGATTCTTCCGCAATATTAGCTACATAAATGACCGGCTTAGCCGTTAATAAAAACAAGCCCTTAACAATCTTCTGTTCATCTTCAGTAAAATCAATTGACCGAACGGCCTTGCCTTCCTCTAGGACCGATTTGATTTTTTGTAAAACATTGTATTCAGCTTTTGCTTCTTTATCATTTTGCTGGGCAATTTTCTTTACCTTATCAATGCGCCGGTTAACAGCATCAAGGTCAGCGATTGCCAGTTCCAAATTAATAGTATTGATATCTTCTTCAGGATCAACTTTACCGGTTACTGAGGTAATATTATCGTCTTCAAAAGCACGTACCACGTGAATAATTGCGTCAGTTTGCCGAATATTTTCCAAAAACTTGTTACCAAGGCCTTCACCCTTAGAGGCCCCCTTAACTAAGCCAGCAATATCGGTAAATTCAAAAGTGGTATGGACGATTTTCTTGGCCGGAATTAATTCTTGAATCCGAGCAAGACGCTTATCTGGTACTTCAACCATTCCCACGTTTGGTTCAATTGTAGCAAACGGGTAATTGGCCATTTCAGCGCCAGCTTTAGTAATCGCGTTAAACAAAGTAGACTTACCTACATTTGGCAAGCCAACAATACCTGCAGTTAATGACATTCTTATCCTCTTCTTTTTTAAAACTAGTTATTATCTTGATTTAAACCTGGTAAAGCAATATCTTCTTTAAGCACATATAGTTCTTTTTTCGTATTTACCGGATCATTTGCCTTATGCAAAACTTTCTTTAGGTTATGCGTAAATTTTGCTCGCGGCATCATGACGATATGTCCGCACCCCATACATTTTAGCCGAATATCAGCACCTAAGCGCAAAATTTCCCAATCATTGGTTTTGCATGCATGTGGCTTTTTCATTAAAACCGTATCCGCTAAATTATAAGTGATTTCCTTATTCATCAAGATCGACACCTAAAATATCTAAAATGCGGTTTAATTCATCGACCGATGAGAAGCCAATCGACAAGCGACCGCTTCCCTTCTTACTTTCAGAAATATTAACGTTTGAACCTAGCTTATCTGCCAACTGATGTTCACTTTCACGAATAAAGGCTGACTTTTGGACTGTCTTCTTGCGATGCTTTTTCGCGTTCAGGTTAGCAACTAGGGCTTCAACCTTGCGAACCGGCATCCCTTCTTTAACGACCTGCTTTGCTACTTCATCAATTTTATCTTTGTTCTTAAGCCCCAATAATGTCCGTGCCTGTCCCATTGACAGTTCACCGCGTTGCAAGAGGTGCTTAGTTTTATTAGGTAAAGTTAGTAACCGGAGATAATTAGCGATGTACGGTCGCGATTTACCCATTCTTTTAGAAACCTCTTCTTGAGTTAAGCCCAAGTTCTTTTGCAGCATTTCGTATGCCTGAGCTTCTTCCAGCGGTGTTAAATCTTCACGTTGCAAGTTTTCTAAGACAGCAACTTCCATCATCTGACTTTCAGTAAAGTCACGAACAATTGCGGGCACGGTCTTTTTCTTAGCCATCTTTGAAGCGCGGAAACGCCGTTCACCAGCAATAATTTCGTAGCCATTAACCGATTTGCGCACGATAATTGGCTGAAAAACGCCATTTTCTTTAATTGAATCTGATAATTCCTTTAGTGTCTTATCATCAAAGTTTTTCCGTGGCTGGTAAGGATTCGGGCGAATAGCACTCAGGTCGATATCTTGAATTTCCTCCTCGGTTTCTTCAATCTGTGGTTCATCTTCAAATAAAGCTTCAATTCCGCGCCCAAGGCCGCCTTTTCTTCTAGTCTCTTTACTTCTTGAGTCTCTTTCCATGATTCTTTAACACCTCCTTAGCTAAATCATCGTATACCTTGGCACCCCGCGAGTTAGGGGCATATTCTGTAATTGCTTCGCCGTAACTTGGAGCTTCAGCTAACTTAGTGATTCGTGGAATAATTGTTTTATACACTTTGTTAGTAAAGTAAGACTTCACTTCTTTAACAACTTCCGCACCCAAATTTGTCCGTGCATCAAGCATAGTCATCAATACGCCTTCAACGCCAAGATCTTTATTAAAGTGCTTTTGAACTAAGCGAATAGTATTCAGCAGCTGACTCAAACCTTCCATAGCATAGTATTCACTTTGCACCGGAATCAAGATTGAGTTGGAAGCTGTAAAAGCATTAATTGAAAGCTGTCCTAAAGATGGCGGACAATCAATAAAGATAAAATCATAGTTTTCACTAACCGTGTCAAGAGCTGCCTTAAGCCGAGTTTCACGGGCCATCATGCTGATTAATTCAGTTTCTGCACCAGATAAATTAATTGTTGCAGGCACTAAGTCCAGTTTTTCAGTTGATGTGTGGAAAATCGTGTCTTTTAAAGGAACATCATTAATCAAAACACTATAGATATCTTGATCGATTTCCGACTTTTCAATTCCTAAGCCTGAAGTAGCATTACCTTGGGGATCAATATCAACAATTAAAACGTGATAGCCACGTTCAGCAATCGAAGCCGCCAAATTAATCGTTGTCGTTGTCTTACCAACGCCGCCTTTTTGGTTAGCAACCGAAATTACACTTACCATATTTTCCATGCTCAACCTACTTTCTCTTCAATTCAATCGTGATCATATAATCATCAGGATTATTATTTTCTTTAACCTTAACCTTGATGCCTGATTCTTTGGCTAATTTAACGGCACGCTTAATCGTGTTGATCTGTACCTTTAAATCCTTAGGAATCCGGTTAACGGCACGCTTGGTCTTTTCCGCTTTATCCTGTTCATGCGTTTTCTTATCTTCAAAGTAGCCGTCAACGTCTTTAACGATTTTTTCTGTATCACTGACATTGAGGTTATTTGCTAAAATTTCATCCAACACACGACCTTGATCTTTTTGCGTTAAACCAACTAGACAACGGCCATGACGAGGAGAAATTTCTCCGCTAGCAAGGTAACTTTGCACTTTCGGCGATAATTTTAATAACCGCATTTTATTGGCAACATATGACTGCGACTTACCAATATTTTGTGCTAGTGCAGTCTGCGTTAAGTTATTTAACTTCATTAAATTATTATATGCTTGCGCTTCGTCAATTGGATTTAAATCTTCGCGCTGCAAGTTCTCAATTAACGCAAGTGAAGCTGCTTGTGCTTCATCCATATTGTTAACAATTGCTGGAATTTTATCCCAGCCTAAGTGCTTCGCCGCCCGGTAGCGTCGTTCACCGGCAATAATTTCGTATTTATCGCCTTGTTCACGAACAACAATTGGTTGAAGCAAGCCTTCTTTGTCTAACGTTGAAGCTAGTTCACGAATCGATTCATCGGAAAACTCGCGCCTTGGTTGATAAGAATTCGGAATGATTTTAGTTAATTCAATATCTTGAATTTGTTTATCTTTAGGAATTTCATCACGATGTCGTAAAGAAGAAAATAATGACATATAAGAGTCCCCCTATTTATTGAATTGGTTTACGATGCGGTGTGCCCGCTTGCCGTGGATACTTTTTAGGTGTTGCTTTCACCTTTTGGACCAGAATCAGTGTCCGTTCCTCACTGCTAGTTGGCAGTTGGAGTTCCTCGGTCTGGATTACATTGCCCCCTAAGAGACTAATTGCCTTTTGGCCATCTTGCAGTTCTTTTTCCGCTTTTGGCCCCTTAAGTGCAACAAAGTAGCCACTTTTTTTAACTAGCGGCAGGCAATATTCGCTTAAAACTGCCATATTAGCCACTGCCCTAGCCGTCACAATATCGAATTGTTCGCGATAAAGTTTGTTTTGACCAACATCCTCAGCACGCCCATGAACAAGTGTCACATCTTGCAATTGCAATTTTTCAATTAAATCCTGTAAAAAAGTTAACCTTTTCCCCAGTGAATCAACGATTGTTACCTTTAATTCTGGTTGCAAAATCTTGAGCGGAATCGACGGAAAACCCGCACCCGCACCGACATCACAGACCGTATCACCTGGCTTAAAGACTTCAGAAAAAGTAAATAACGGCGTAAGACTATCAAAAAAATGTTTTAGGTAAACATCATCTTCTTCAGTTATCCGAGTAAGATTGACCTTCTGATTAGCCGCAATTAAGCTGGTAAAATATTGGTTAAATTGGTTGATTTGTTTTTCATTTAATTTAAAATTACGCTTTGATAATTCTTGGACAAATTGTTCAGGATTCATTTTTCACCCGTGAAACCTTGTTTCACACCCTATAAATTTAACGCTAAAAATGGCTTATTGTAAAGCTATTACATCTCTATAATTATGAAATATTTTTCGACAGTCGTCAAAGTCTAAATGAACAAAATAAGCTATAATATCGTCAAAGGAGATAAACATGATTATTACTTTAATTGTTTTAGCCTACTTAGCCTGGAAAGCATATAAGGGCTATCATACAGGTTTTACCAAATTAATTATTAATTTAATATTTGCGGCAATCGTCTTTATTGCAGCAATTTTATTTCAAAATCCCGTCGGTAATTGGCTTTATGGTCAAATTACCGGTCAAAACATTCAAACTACACTGACTCCCAGCGCTAATTTAATGATTTTTCGCTTTTTAGCCTTTTTCGTCATTCTTTTTATCGGTAAAATGGTTACTAAAGTTTTCAAAAGTTGGTTTCCAAGTAAAAATCCCCATTCAACTAGTTTTGGCTCACTGCTAGACAGCGTATTAGGCGCAATTGTTTCCTTTTTTGCCAGTTATTTCTTTGTTTACATTATCTTATCAATGCTCAATGCTCTGCAAAATCAATGGTTTATCCAGCAGACCTTAGATTCACCGTTTTTACGGTTCATCATTTACAGTACACCAGGTCTGTCTAACGGAATGTTTAACTACATCTTTAGTATTAGTCGAACAGCAGCATAAGCAAACTTTGAAACGCTATTTACGAAGCCTGAATCTGACCAGATTCGGGCTTTTTTATCGCGTTTAGTTTACTAAAGTTGGCTGTTAACAAATCATATATACTTTAAAAATTTAATTAGCTATTTTATTAATTGTTGTAGTAAACTATTTTTGGACAAAAAATTAAGTAATTATTTATGCGGAGGATAAAGTGGAATCAAAAAATATTTTAAAAAAAGTCATGACGATTTCTGCTGCCGCTATACTGACGACACCAATTTATTGCAATAATTTAACGACAACTGTCAGCGCCGTAATAAATCCGCCAGCAAAACAAGATGCTAAACCTGCTATTGGTGCGGCCAAGCAGCCCGGTACAAATAACGCGATTAATGAAACTAATCTTGCAGATTCACAGACTAAAAAAGTTAAAACTTTTAAAGTCGCAATTGTCAAAAAGAATTACGGCATTTACCAGGGTAACTTCACTAATAAAAAGTCTAGCTCAAAGTATTTTCATCAAACCTTTAATGTTAACAAAACATTCACTCATAACGGACACCACTATTATTGGCTCAATCAAAAAGGAAAAAAAGCATTTGGTTATATTAACAAAAATGCTGTCGCTAAACCCAATCAAGCCAAAGTTGTTAAGGTTCCATATGTTAGCCAATATGTTCCGGTAAAAACGCCTTGGGGGTGTGCGGGCGCTTCAATGGCAATGCTTTTAGGCTCGCAAGGACAAAAAATCACTGCCAGCTTTTTAACTAAAGTTCAAAATCATCTGCCAATGCAACCCACTAAAGGTGGCCAAAAAGGTAATGTTTATACTGGTGTTGGCTTTGGGTATGTAATCAGCCCGGGCGCGCTAGCAAAATATGCACGAACTTTTAAGACCGGAAAAAAGGTAGTCAACATTTCAAGCAAAAAGTTGAGCCTAAACGATATCAAGATGTATGTTCAAGGTGGCAGCCCTGTCTTGTATTACGGCTTTTCTTCTTACCAAAAACCTGGGGATAATCACCGCAATCACTGCAAGGTAATTGTCGGCTACCGCAAAGGGAAGTTTCTTGTCTACGATCCTCTGTATTATTCTGCCAATGACGGTGCTGGCACTGGCGGTAAGAACATGAACTATGACCATGGCGCAAAAGCTTGGCTAAAGAAAGCGACAATTCAACAAGAGTTTTGTCATAAAGCAATTACAATTAAATAAATTGAACAACAAAAAAGTCGTAGCTAAATCTTACTAGTTAGCTACGGCTTTTTTAATTACTGCTTGTCACAAACGGATCAGCGCTTTTTATTGCTCAAAATTATCATACTCAACATGCTCATCGTTATAAACGAAAATTGCACCAATGCGGTCAGGATCATCATGCCAATTTGCAATTGGATGACCCGCAAAAAAGAGTCGCTTGCATTCAATTTCAGCTTGCACCGAATTTTTAGTAAATGTTGTCACGCCGGCCAGATCCGTTTCGACTGGATAGCCAGTTCGTGGATCAATCAAGTGATGGTATTTATGACCATCAACAATTAAATAACGTTCATAAGTCCCGCTAGTAACAGCAGAACATGCGGAAACCATGACTGAAGAAATATTTTTACCTCGTGGCTTTTTAGGATCTTGAATACCAACAGTCCATTGACCACTAGCTCGCTTAGGCGAATCGCCTACTAGTAAAATATTGCCACCAAGATTAATAATTCCTGCGCGTACGCCATAAGCACGCCAAAAATCACGAATCCGATCGGCAATCCAGCCTTTGGCAATTCCGCCTAGGTCAAGTTCCATACCTTCTTTTTGTAGAAAAACAGTCTGATTTTCATCATCTAAGTCAACACTGAAAGGATCCGTTAACTTCATTTTGGCTTTAATCTGTTCATCAGTTGGTACATGCGCGCCTTTAAAGCCAATCGCCCAAAGTTTGACTAATGGACCAATTAGGGCGTTAAAGCCAAAGTTTTCCCGACTTTGTTCTACGGCTAGCTTAACCAAATCATAAACCGCACTAGAGACCTGAACCGGCTTTTTACCAGCAGCATGATTAATATCCATTACTTCAGAATACTCACGGTTTACCGTTAACAGGTCTTCGTAGTGATCAATTAAATCAAATGACTCGTTAATTAATGTATCATCTGTTGTACCAAAAATTTGTAGAGTAATCGCTGTTCCTAAAGCGTGATGCTGTCCAACTGCTTGTTCTAAAGCTAAATTTTCAATCATTTGTGTGTTTTTCCTATTTCTCCAAATACTTTTCTCTAATCGTTTCTTGCAGATTCTGATCAATTGCAAGTTCATTAACAATATAAGAATCAAGACTGCCATAATTTTCATTAACAGTAATTAAACTAGTGTCAAAAAAGGCATTGGCAACTGAACCCAATACACGCATATTGGCGCGAAAGCGGTCATTTTCACCCGCCTTTTTAAATTGCCGATCACGGCTTGCCCGGTAATCATTTAGCAGATAATTTGAATACAGGTAGTCCTGCCTGATTACTTCCAGATCAACGCCCAAAATGTATAACAAGATCACGGTAACTAAGCCGGTACGATCCTTGCCTTCGGAACAATGATAAAGCGTTGCACCATCATCTTCTTGTGCAATTAGTTCAATAATATGGTGAAAACTATGCTGTGCAGTTTCAGTCAAAATATGATTATGATAACGCCGACACATCATCCGAAAGCCCGCATACTGATCACGTCGATATTCTGCGAACTCCTTTTGCATATCAAGACCGTTTCCACCAGTATTGTCTTCAACTGAAAGTGGGCAACTATAATGTTTTACTCCAGCAATTGCTTGGTCAGGGTTTTGCTTGCATTCAGCCGGTGAACGTAAATCAATAATCTGCTTTAAGCCGTAGTCCACTAAAAACTGTTCGTCACTGGGTACAATCTTACTCATATTACCAGTTCTCAGTAAGCGGTGCTTTTTTACTTTACGTCCCAAAAGACCCGTATACCCACCGATATCACGTGGATTGCGCACAGATTTGATTGGTAAAACTACTGGATCAGACATAAGAATTTCCCTTCTAACCAAAAATAACCGGATAGTTAATCCTATCCGGTTATTTTACTCTCTGCTAGTCAAACTAGCAAAAGATTATTTATTAGCTTGTTCAACGAACTTGAAGAAGTTGTCCATCATACCATCTAGTTGCTTGATGGTTGCGTCGTCAGTCAATTCACCAGTTTCCTGGTCAAACTTGCTTGGGGCCTGACCAATTAAAACTTCGTTACCTGGCAAAACATTAGCACTCATATCAGGTGAAAGTAAGATTTCACGAATATCTTCTTGGGCACGACCAGTACCTTGGCTACCGTATGAAGTACCTGCCACTGCAACAGGTTTCATCTTCATTACGTTAGGACCAGCATGTGAACCCAACCATTCAAGACTACTCTTTAATGCAGCTGGAATTGTGTGATCATATTCTGGTGTAGTAATAACGATGCCATCAGCACTCTTAATATCTTCGATCCAAGCTTTAATTGAATCATCAGCCATTTCTGTTCTGCAGAAAGGTGTCAATTTATCGATTTCTTTTACTTCAATATCTGCCTTATCACCGTAACGCTTTGCAATAAATTGTGCTAAAAAGCGATTGTATGAGAAAGCGGCATTTGTACCAACAATTGCTAAAATTTTCATTCTTGGCCCTCCTACTTAGTAACTTGTGCGTACCAATCATCAACTTCATCGAAGAAGTGACCTAAGAATTCAACAGAAGACTTATCAGTTAAGTCACCATTTTCATCAAATTGCTTCGGTGCAGTTCCCATCATAAATTCATCGCCATTAAAGATTTTTGCACTAAAACCTGGTGCAGTTAAAAGACTCTTTAAACGACTTTGTGAACGAGAACCACCCTGAGGCATTGGTGAAGTCGAAACAACTGCAACTGGCTTGCCCTTAAACGGGTGAGAAGTGCATGAAAGCCATTCTAAGGCACTACTTAAAGCACTAGTTACTGAGTGTTGTTGTTCTGGAGAACCGATCAATACTAAATCAGCATCCTCAATTTCTTTACTCAAGGTTTGGACAGACTCAGGAGCGTCTTCACCCTCTTTAAACATTGGCAATCCCTTAACTGTTGCTAGTTTAAAGTCATATTTGTCAGCAAATTGCTTAGCAATGAATTTAAGCAATGCCTCATTAAACGAATTATTGGCATTTGAGCCAGATAATGCAAGGATTTTCATAAAAACCACCTTTCAGAAACTAATTTCTTTAGCAATTATATCATATCTATATTTTTCTAGCTTAAAACACGATTCTCGTAAATAGAAGCTTATTTTTTATTGTCCTTATCATCAGTTTCAAAAAGAGAAACCGTGCTAGACTCACTTAACCAATCATTTAAAATTGCATCATTAATTTGAGCAGACAAAACGTTAATAATCTGCGTTTGTGAAAAGTTAGCAATTCCGTTGACAAGCAACGAAGCAATACCGATTGTGGTAATCCAATTGGCAATAACGATATTCATAATTTTCTTGTCTGGATGTTTCGTATCCCTAAATTGTTCCTTAAATTTTGTAACTCCGAGATCTATTAAGGTATCAGAAATTATTTTACTACCGAACTTCCCATCAACAAACATTGCCCGAAATAGATTTTCATGCTCTTTAGCAAAATCGATATATGATAAATCCATGTCAATCATGGGTTGACCAGTATATTGTTTTTGTAAGATATTGCTTTTCAAATTTTCCGCAATCTTACGCAGAACCTCTGTCCGTAGCTCGTCCATGCTATTAAACTCAAGATATAAAGGCTGCGTTGAAAAATGACCCGCTTTGGCAATATTACGCGCAGTGAGACTTTCAATGCCATCTTTAACAACCATCCGATAGGCAATATTTAAGATTTTACTTCTTCCAATTTCTTTTTTTCTCGCCATTATTGGTCTTCCTTAGTCAATTTCAGTATTCTTCTAATTGCAATTATCCAATTTGTAAAAAGCAATATTAGCAATCAGTAACTATTAATTATCTAAAAATTCATCATAATATGTTGAAACCATATCCGTAATTTCATCTTTACTCAATCCCTGTGATGCACAGAAGGAAAAAAAAGCAGCAGACAAGATGTAGCCCCGCTCGCGATCATCTGTTAAATTATCAGAAAAACGCATATTAATACTTTGATTTTCATAATCCGTTGATATTTCAATTTCTTTATCTTCTGGTATTTCTTTCATCATGATACCTCAATTATAAAATTAATAAGTACTATTTTAGATCCAACCACTATAGGTTGAAAAGCACCGGCTATTAAGCTATTGGTACTACAATACAATAAACATATTTATAGTTATAAATAATTTTTGTTATTTTTGATAAAAACAAGTTTTGTTAGATATTACTAATTTATTTTAAATGTAAATTAGATTTTTTAGTTTATCTAAAATTAATGAATATATGGTTTTATAAAATAACAATTAACTATCTATTAATTAGAATAGTAAATTTAAAACAGTTTTGTCAAGAACAATGTGTTCTTTTTACATTTAAAATAGTAACTCATACCAACTATAAATAATTATTTGCGTTATTAAAATCAATACTATTCCTTAAACTTAATTAATTAAAAATAAAAAATACGTAATTTTATTTTTTGTAAAAATTACGTATCCAATAATAATTTACCATAATATTTATAGCAATAAATTAATTTAAGAACTACTGTTTTTTTGTCATTTCGCCATCCATCATCTCATAGATATGGTCTGCATATTTTTCTAGACGCGGGTCATGGGTAACCAGGATTACTGCCTTATGATAGCTTTTAGCCAAATCCTTAAATAATTGCCCAACTTCATCAACTTTCGCGCTGTCAAGTGATGCCGTTGGTTCATCTGCTAGTAAGATTTGCGGGTTAGCATACAATGCACGGGCAATTGCTGCTCGCTGCTGCTGACCACCCGATAATTCACCTGGATATTTACTTACTAGGCTGGTAATCCCAAGTTTATCAAGCAATTGCTGTAGCGTTTCTTTTGTAATGTTGCCCTGCTTTTTAACGTGATCGACCAGTTCGAACTGTTCTTGAATGGTCAAAAAAGGAACCAAGTTATAAGCTTGCAGAACAAAGCCAATCTGGTTTAAGCGCAAAGAGTTACTCTGCTTAGTCGTAATATTAGCAATATCCTTGCCACTAATAAAAACCTTGCCAGTTGTTGGCTTTTGCAGTGAACCTGCAATAGTTAGAAAAGTACTTTTCCCAGCCCCAGAAGGTCCCATGATCAAAACAACTTCACCTTCATTGGCCTTGAAATTAATATCTTTTAGGGCCTGAACTTGTGCAGCGCCCTTGCCGTAAATCTTTTGGACATTTTGTAATTCAATGACTGTCATCTTATTCACCTATTGCTTTTGCTGGATCTACTTTTAAGATTGATCTGATTGGAATTAAGCTGCCAATAATGCCTGTTAAAAGCATGCCTAAAGTGCCGCTGAGCATAATAGTTGGCGTAAAACTCATTGGAACTGCCGCTGGTAAAACTTTAGCCGTTAACAGCATTGCTAGCAAGCCGATAATTACTCCGATTCCCACGAGAATAATAGCCTGACTAACCGTTGACCAAACCAAGGTTCCACTAGGAATTCCTTGTGCGCGCATAACAGCAAAATTATGCATTTTTTGCATAGTTAAGATGTATAAAAAGACCGCAATAATAATTAGTGAAATAATAAACAAAAATCCAATCATTAATTGAAAAGTCATATTTTGTGCTGTATACCCTGGCAATTTATTAATAAATTGTTTGATCGGATATGTCTTGCTGTTGCCATCGTTATAGCGGTAGTTGGCATTGCGGGAAATAATTGCTGAAGCACGCATATTTGGCATTCCCTGCCGTAAGGTTTTCCAACTGGCGAGTGTTCCGTAGATAATCGGAGCAATGTTAATCTTGGCGTTTTGAACAAAGCCCACAATCTTATACTTTTGCTTCATTCCGTTGAGTTCTAATTGATCGCCAATTTTGTAGCCCTTAACTTTAAAAGCCTGATCAACAACTACTTCATGAGCTTTGCGCGCTTTTCTTCCAGCAATTAATTCCTGATCATGGTAAATGAACTGGCTTTTCTTAACGCCAATGAACTGAGCGGAAACTTGGCTTCGCTGTTTGCTTTTTACCACCACGGGCGTTTGCCCAAGTAACGCCTCGTCTTTTCCAATCTTAGCCTTTTTTAAGTCATCCTGGTTTAAAACAGATTGGCTCATGCTTACATTAGCATTTTTATTTAGCACTACTTGCTTAGCATTCCATGATTCAATTGCCTGTGTGTTCTCGCTTGCTAAACCGAGAGCAAGGGACGATAGAACAAAAATCAAGTAGCTGATTAGAAAAATCATCAAAATGATTAGGCCATAACGCAATTTTTCCCTTTTGATTTCTTTAATTGCTAAAAACACTATTTAGTCTCCTTTTTTAACAGTAACAAGCCCGCTTGCAGCTGGGCAAGGATGGCACTTTTTAAAGTAGGGTTTGCCAAAATTTCCCTAATTGCTGCATGGCTAAGCATCATTGCACTCCAGTTTTGCGCGCTAAGTTTTACTAATTTCTCGCTTGCGAATGGCTGCTTAACTAAGCTTTCGTTATACAACACATGCATTTTAACCATTTTGGCATACTTACTGCACAAAGTTTGCTCAAGAAAAGTAACAACGCTTTGATAAAACATTTGCGGATCGTACTGCTCTGAAAGCTTAATCTCAGCATGAATCTGCTTTAACGCACGCTGGTAGATGTATTGGTAAGCATCAGTTAAATCAGCAAAATATTTGTAAAAAGCACCACGAGCAATGTCTGCTTCCTTCACAATTCGCGCAACCTGTGCCTTGGGAAGCGAATGATTGCTGAATTCATGAAGGAGCGCCTGCTCAATCCGCTCCTTCTTCTCTTGCGGTAAATTAATAAAAGTAGTCTTAACCATGAGCACACCTCTTTTTTGCAAAAAGTGACACCGTGTCACTTTGATAACAGAATACATTTACTAAACCTAATCGTCAAGTAAATGAACTTTTGCAAAAACATGCAGCCTAATTATTGCCATAAACAAATAAAAAAGCCGCGACTTTGCGGCTTTTAGCTGAATTATAGAACTAATACGCGATTATAATAATTAGTCCGGAAAATATTCTCACGTACTGAAATCTTGGCTAGAGCGCAGTTAGCCATTGTTTCAAAGGCATTAATATCACCATCAGTAAAGCAATGAGCGAACATCATTCTGATCAAAGTACCATGGCACACAACCAGAATCTTTTTATCCGGGTAATTTTGGTGTAAATCAGCTAAAAAATCACCACAGCGCTCGTTTAATTCAGCAAAAGTTTCGCCACTTGGTGCATATTTAACATAATTAGCGGCTGCTTTACCCCATGGGTCAATAGCATCGGGATATTTTTTACCCAATTCAGTTAAATATTGGCCATCCCATTCACCAAAATTAAACTCCATTAATCTTTTATCTAATCTGATTTCTTTTTGGCCTTTAGTAAAAATTTTTGCCGTTGTGACTGCCCTTTTCATCGGACTAGAAAAAACAAGATCGAAGCTTGAAGGATCAAAATTAGCGGCCGCCTTTTCGGCGTAAGCGCGTCCTTCGTGATCAAGATCATGATCAAAAAGTGCTCCCTGAATTTTTCTTGTTTTATTTAAATCGGTCTGGCCGTGACGTACAAAAACTATTTCCATGATTAACCTCATTTCTTACGTTGTCTATGCTATCCCAATAAGTAATTTACTATCGCCGATTGAAATCAAACTCAGTTCGAAAGACATAATTATCTGTGGTGCTTTCTTGGGCAATATATTGAAAACCAAAATCATTAAATTTCTGTAATTCCTCTGGCTTAGTTAATTGGTGTTCTGCAGCAAAACGAACCATTTCTCCTCGGGCCATCTTGGCATGAACCCCAACGGTTTTCCACTTACCCTTGACGAATTCTTGAAAGTCGATAGTAATCATTCGCCGCGTTTTTGTTACATAAGGCGCGATATTTTTAGAATATTCCTTAGAGGCCAAATTAATCAAAATATGATCCTCACCAAAAAGATTATCTGCTAGTTTTTCACCCCAATAGTGGTACAAATTTGGTTCGGTAAAACCAGTCGCCTTGTTCTTCATTTCTAAGCGGTAAGGCCAGACACCGTCAAATGGCCGTAAAACACCGTATAAGCCAGATAAGATGCGCACATTTTCTTGGACATAATCAAGTGCTTGCGCTGAAAATAAGTCAGGTGCCATATATTGATACTGAATCCCAAAATAAGAAATAATTGCTGGTGTTAAGTTGTCCGTTTTAGCTAGGTTAAGCTGCTTGATTTGCTCTTGTCCTTCTTTAGTCGTCCGCTCGCTTGACTGCCAGATTGCTTGTAACTGCGTAAAACTACATTGCTGCAAAAAAGCCGCCAGTTCTTTTGCCTGTTTAAGAAACTGAGGGTGTGAACGAGCCGGAAATGAATCACGGTCGACTTTCATCTTCATTGCTGGTGAGATAATAATTTTCATCTTTCGTATTTACCACCTTTTGGGTTAAACTTATTTAGTAATATGTTTTGAGGAGAGAGAATTAATGAATCCTGATTTTGCAATCATCTTAAATTTTAAACTAAAAAGCACGAAAGATGTAGACGCCGATTTTTTAGTTAAAACAGCGCGCGATATCGGTGCACGGGCAGTTGCCACTAATCAGCTGCAGGATGAAATTAAACTTGCTTGTGCTAAGTACACGGTTGCGCTCGTTGATGGTCGTGATGGCATTGATACAACAAGTGACGATGTCATCGACAAACTTGTTGCTAACCGCAAAATTGGGCAAAGCTCTTTTATTAATGTCGAGGTTGCTGAAAAAAATGCAATTAGTTCTGCAACAAAAGAGGCACTCACCACGGTTAATAACTGGATGCATATTTTTGGCCACGCGTTTAATGATAGCCAGCCATGCAATCTTACCGCAGATTCAGGCTTTGTTCTCCAAAATCGTCATTTACATTATCAAAAATACGTTTTTGTCAACAAGCCTTTGCCAAAGCAAGTGATTGTGTCTGGTCTAACAGTGGCACCTAATCGCGTTGAAATGATTGAAAATCGGTGTGAACCTGCATTCACGTTCCAAGATAACGCGTTGACCATTGACCTAACAGAAATTACTAGCAGCAATTTGCCTTGGCAAATTATTCGTATTCAAGAACATCGCCCAGAAGACGATATCAAAGAAACTAAATTTTAAATAGAAAAAGACTGAGAAAAAACTAGCTCTTTGAACATAAAAGTAGAAAAAACGTTGAACATGCAAGTTCAACGTTTTTTTGATAGCCCAGAAGAATAGTTTTTCCCAGACTATTTTTGTTTCAGATCATTTGTCCCTTTTTAAATCCAATTGGAGACAAAACACTGTTATGTAGCGCTTACATCAATAGGTATAATAAAATTGTCGGGAGGATAAAAGAAATGGTTAGAGATTTGAATCAGCCCATAATTGATTATTTGAAAGTACATCATGGTTTCAATTCT
This sequence comes from Lactobacillus sp. B4015, assembly GCF_026536055.1. Taxonomy (NCBI): domain Bacteria; kingdom Bacillati; phylum Bacillota; class Bacilli; order Lactobacillales; family Lactobacillaceae; genus Lactobacillus; species Lactobacillus sp. B4015. The sequence continues at coordinate 202,323 of NZ_JAFNOY010000002.1, read as the reverse complement.
TCAGCTATGATTTCTCATCAATTAAATGTTTCTCGTAAAACTATAATTAGACGAATTAATCAGTTAAATGAATCTTTTCCAGAAGACATTATTGTTTCAAAAAGAAGTCAAGGATTTAAGTTGGTTTACAGGAATTATTTGAAATATGAAAATACTGGTTCAAATGATTATTCCGCAGCCAATGTTAGACAGAAAAGTATACTAACAAAATTACTTTTGGCAGCTCCTAGGTCAATTTGCATTTCAAATTTGACCAACAGCTTATTTGTAAGTGAGTCAGTAATTCAGAACGACGAAAAATGCATCTCTACTATATTAAAAAAATGGAATTTAACTTTAGAAAGAAAAAAACGCTTATTAAGCATTAAAGGAGAAGAAAAAGACATTAGAAATGCGATTATCGAAGAGATTTTACAAGTTAATCACACGACCGATATCAGCAACTTAAGAGGAAGTATTGGTGATCTTGATAATCAAGATTTTGATTTTGCTTTAAAACAGGTAAAGGTAGCTATGAAGGCCTTAAATAATAATTTGCCTTATCCCTATAATATTAACTTTTTTACGCATATTTATATTTTATTAAGTAGAGCAAGAACTTTCAGGTCCGTTGATTATACCGTTGAAGCAAAATCAGGTATTGAAAGTGAGACAAACGCTAATCCTCACATATTTGCAGTTTGTAAGCAAATAATCTCTAATATTGAACGTTATTTAAACGTCAAGCCAAATGCCTTAGTGGTTGAAACATATTACTTATTCGAATATCTAATTTCATCTCGCTTTAGTAAAAGTAAAAGTGGCATTTTACTGAATAATCAAGAGTTAACTGATAAAGTTTCCAAAGTTTACATTGAATTGGTTTCTAGCATTCTTCAAACAAAATTCAACAAAAACATTGAAAAAGACATTAGAAATCATATTTTCTCAATGATTAGTCGCCTGAAAATGAAAGTTAGTTTGCCGAATGCTCTTTTAAACGATATTAAACTTGAATATGCGGAAATTTACAATGCGACAAGAACAGCATCAAATCAAATAGAAACTAAATTCAACTTACCGCACATTTCTGATAGTGAGACAGGTTATATTTGTCTTTATTTTGTTAAATATCTTGAAGTAAAACCCAAAGAGGACAAAAAAGTAAACGTTTATATAATCTGCACAACAGGGATAGGTACTTCCGAAATAATTTCGGCAAAGATAAAAAAACTAATGCCAAATTTAAAAGTCGTAGGATTAGGGTCTAATTTGGAAATTGAAGATATTATACAAAAACATAAAAATATTGATTTATTACTTAGCACCGTGCCTTTGAAGGTGAAAGAAAATATTCCGGTTGAGTTAGTAAGTGCTTTTTTAACAAAAGAAGATGAACAAAATGTCAAACAAGCAGTCCGATCTATTCAGAACAAAAGATAGTCTATTTTTAACAATTGATATTCAAGACGCAGTTAACAAAGAAAACTTTTTCAAGAGGATTGCACAAAAAATTTCGAAAATGACTGAAATAGACAAAAAAGATATTTTACAAAGCATAAAAGGCAGGGAAGAATTAAAAAATACCGCTTTTTACTGTGGATTGGCATTTCCGCACATAATTTTAGATTATCCAATAGAACCAAAATTGATTGTTTGCAAACTGAAAAACAATATTAAGGATTGGCAATGTATTGACAAAACAATGGTTAACACCTGTTTGATCTTATTAATTAGTAAGAATATGACAAAAGACAATGCATCGATTAAAAGAATGACAAATATTTTTAAGAAATTTGCTGACGATAAGTTTGTTTCTGAAATAAGCAAATGCAATAGTGCAAAAGAAGTAAAGGAGAAATTATGAAAAGTGGACCGTAAAATAGTTTGTTTTTCAGTATAATATTTTATTTTTGGAGGTAAAAAAATGGTTTTGGTAACAGGAAAAAGAATATTAGATGTCGCACATAAGAATCACTTTGCGGTACCAGCTTATAATGCTGGCTCAGGGCAATTATTTACTGCCACACTTGAAAAGTGTATTCAAGATCAAACGCCTTTTATAATGGCAATTCATCCAACCGAATTATCTTTTTTGAGAGACAACTTTGCTGGACAGGTAATTCAAGCCGCAAGTAAAACTGACTTGCCAATTGCTTTACACTTAGACCACGGTGGCTCATTTGAAGATTGTATACACGCAATTCATTTAGGATTCACGAGCGTAATGATTGATTATTCAATGAAACCCTATGAAGAGAACGTTGCAATTACAAAAAAAGTAGTTGAAGCAGCTCATGCTACTGGCGTTTCCGTTGAAGCTGAAATCGGAACAATTGCTAATACTGGTTATGATGTTAATGGGCACTTAACCGATGATGTTCAATATACCTCACCAGAAATAGCCAGAGATTTCGTTGAAAAAACAGGAGTTGATTCTTTAGCAATTGCAATAGGAACGGCTCACGGACTATATCCTAAAGATGTCCAACCTAAGTTGAGACCAGAAATCGCCAAAGAGGTTTCTTCTGCGGTTGATATTCCTTTAGTTTTACATGGAGCATCAAACAATCCAGATGACCAAATTCAAGAAGCAATTGCTAATGGGATTAATAAAATTAACATTTCAAGTGATATAAAAATTGCTTTTGCCAAAGGATTAAGAAAGCTTTTAGCTGAGAGTGATCCAAACGAAATGCGTGAACCAAAGTTGATGTTCCCTTCTGCTATGATCGAAGAACAGAAAGTAGTCCATCATAAGAATAAACTATGTCAAGCAATTGACCGAACTAAACTATATTTTGAAAATGAAAATCCGATTGATGTGCCATATAAAATTACAAATTTCCAAAATGAATCTTATAAAGCATAGTTAAAGTAAACGGTAAAAAAATTATGGTTGATATAACTACAGTGTTAGATCCTCAAGTCATAACAATTGGATTAGATGCTAAAAATAAGCATGACGTAATTGTTAAACTAGCCAGAATTCTTAAAAAAGCAAATTACATTGGTGATGTCAATCTTTTCGTGAAGGATATATATCTTCGAGAAAATGAAGGCATTACGGGTATAGGCCAAGGAATCGCTATTCCTCATGGGAAAAGCAATGATGTTAAAAGAATTGGCGTTGCCATTGGAATTTTAAAGCATGGTATTAAATGGGAGTCTTTAGATGATGAAAAAGTAAAAATAGTAATTTTGTTCGCAGTAAACAAAAATGCAGATGCAGCTCGAAACCAACTAAAACTCTTATCAGTTTTTGCAGGTAAATTAGGAAACGAAGAGGTCGTTGCTAAACTTAAAAAGTCAAAAAGTGTTGATGACGTTATCCGGGCTTTTGCAAAATGAAGGAGATGAAAAAATGAAAATTGTTGGTATCACAGCATGTTCAGCCGGAATTGCGCATACTTATATCGCTAAAGAAAAAGTTGAACAAGCTGCCAAAGAATGTGGAGACACTATTCACATTGAAACTCAAGGAACTATTGGAACAGAAAATGAATTAACACCCGATGAAATTAAGGAAGCAGATGTTGTCTTATTGGCTGTTGATGTGAAAATTTCTGGTCGTGAGCGCTTTAAAGGTAAAAAAATTGTACAAATTTCGACTGACGTTGCCATTCAAAGCCCAGTAAAATTAATCAGAAAATTGCATTCAACTCTCAATATAAGTTAGAGGTAAAAAAATGGCTGAAAATAAATTAATAGTCAAAATAAAGGAACCGGCTTTAACAGCAATTTCTTATTTAATTCCTGTCGTTGTAGCAGGAGGCTTACTATTAGCAGTAGGTAATATTTTTGGAGGAAAAAGCGTTACTAATTTTACTGGAACTATTGGAATATGGGATGCCTTTAGTACCGCAGGAGGTCTAATTTTAGGGCTTCTACCTGTGGTAGTTTCAACTGGTGTTTCGTTTGCCATTGCTGATAAGCCCGGCATTGCTCCAGGGTTTCTTGTGGGCTTGATTTCAAATTTAATTAAAGCAGGATTTCTGGGCGGTTTACTTGGAGGATATGTAGCCGGATGGTTAACTGTTCTGATTTTGAAATCAATTAAAGTCCCAGCATGGGCACAAGGCTTGATGCCGACATTAATTATTCCATTTTTATCTTCTATCTTATCTGGTGCCGTAATGTTTTACATTTTAGGGACACCAATTGCGGAAGGGCAAAGGATTTTAACGCAGTATTTAACGCAGCTTCCTTCAAGTCAAAAGTTTATTTACGGGGCAATTATCGGTATTCTCGCTTCAGTTGATTATGGTGGCGCAATTAATAAAACAGTTTTTGCTTTTGTTTTAGCAATGCAAGCTGAAGGCGTTAATGAACCGATTACAGTATTAATTCTTGCATCAATGGTTACGCCTTTTGGTTTTACAATTGCATATTTCTTAGAAAAAATTTTTCATAAAAAAATTTATACTCAAACGGAAATAAATACGTTAAAAACCGCATTTCCAATGGGTTTATGTGAAATAACAGAAGGAAGTTTACCCATTGTGCTTAATGATCTTTGGCGTTCGATTGTTTCCACCGCATGTGGTGGAGCTGTCGGAGGCGGTTTATCAATGCTATGGGGAGCAGACTCAAAAATTCCTGCTTCAGGACTTTTTGCTGTCCCAACAATGACAAAACCAGTTCAATTTTTAATTGCACTATCAATTGGTAGCCTTGTAACTGGAATTATTTTCTTTTTATTGAAACGTCCAGTTACAAAGGAAAGCGAACAAAAAGAGGAAAAAGATGTTGACTTAAGCGACATCAGTATTGGATAAAAAATGAAAAATATAAGTGAAACTGATTTTGTTGGTAATCCAGCACAGCTAAATTCAGTTAAGTATATCCAATTTCTTGAAGGAAAAGCCACTGGTATGAAAGCTTATGAAGTAGTCACTGCCGGTGGCTTTTCCATTACAATTGCTATTGATAGAGGTTTGGATATACCTGAATTAAGTATAAAAGGTAAAAATATCTCATTTTTATCTTCAACTGGATTAGTCAACAGTACGTATTTTACAGAAGATGGCGATACTGGTTTTATGAAAAACTTTAATGTTGGTTTTTTGACAACTGGTGGGTTAGCTTATATGGGAAAATCTAATAAAAATAAAGGGTTACATGGAACGATAAGCAATACTCCTGCTTATAATTATTTTTATAAAATTCTTGATAAGGAAATTAAAGTTTGCGGTAATGTAAAAGAGTCTGTCATGTTTGGCACCAATTTAAGTATCTATCGTGAAATTACAATAAGTAAAAACGAGTTAGTAATTAATATTCATGATACTTTATTTAATAACGGAGACGAAAGTTTACCATATATGCTTTTATATCATAATAATTATGGCTATCCATTTTTAACTCCGAAAACAACATTGTGTTTCAATGCAACAAAGAGCCTTACTCGAAGCTATCAAGATACAGAAGCAAAAGATTTTCTTGATTTGAATGATCCTAAAAGCAAAAGACCCGAACAGGTTTTTTTTCACAAATTAAAAAACCCAGAATTTACGATAAATAGTCCAAATACTAATTTAAGTTTAAAAGTAAAGTATAGTGGAGACACACTACCCGTCCTGAATGAATGGAAGTTAGAGCGTACGAAAAATTTTGTTTTAGGAATGGAGCCCGGTACAAATGATGTAAATGGGTTCGAAAATGCCAAAAAAAATAATCACTTAAAAGTGATCAGCCCTAATGAGAGGATAGAATTTAATATTAATTTTAATTTTAAGGAGAATAAATGATGAAAAGATCGAAAATCAACCAAATTTTAAAAACCAACATTTCATTTGCTATAAATAGAGGCGTTTACTTTCCAAAATTCGCTAGTTGGAAGCTTGAAGATTGGACTAATCTGGATCAAAAGTATCGCGAAATTGTCGATAATATGCTGGGTTGGGATGTAACAGACTTTGGTAGCAATGATTTTAATAAATATGGCCTAGTAGCATTTACATTTCGAAATGGAAATTATAATCACAGTAGTGTTTACCCCAAACCCTATTGCGAAAAAGTTTTATTCCTAGAGGAGGGGCAAGAGCTGCCATACCATTTTCATAAACTAAAGGAAGAAGATACGATCAACCGAGGTGGTGGTAACCTTCTAATTAAAGTTTGGAATGTAGCTAATGATGAGAGTCTTGACAAAGTTAGCGATGTTACAATTGTTAAAGATGGAGAAAAACTATTACTTCCGGCTGGGAGCGTCATTAAACTTGAACCTGGAGAAAGCTTAACTGCGACCCAAAGAATATATCACAAGTGGAACGTTGAGCCAGGAACTGGCAAGGTAATGGCTTGGGAAGTTTCAACGACTAATAATGATAATATGGATAATCGTTTTTATCAGCCAATTCCCCGTATCCCCAGTATTGAAGAAGACGAAGAGCCATTTAGACTTTTGTTTAGCGATTATCCAGAATGGTCTAAAAAGTTAAACTTTAAATTTAATCCTTATTTAAATAAATAATTATGGAAAAATATGTATTAGGAATTGATTTAGGAACTAGCGCCGTTAAAGTAAGTTGTTTAGATCAATATGGTAAAATCAAAGTTCAAAAATCTATATCTTACCCAATTTTGATGCCCGAAAATGGATACAGAGAACAGGATCCAGAAATCTGGGTTAAAGCAACGGTCGAATGTATCCAGAAAATCATTAAAGAGATAGGCAAAAACAGTATAATTGAAGGTTTATCTTTCTCTGGACAAATGCATAGCTTGGTTCTTCTAGATAAAAATTATCGTGTAATACGACCTGCCATTTTATGGAATGATGCAAGAAGTGAAGAAGAAGCAAATTATATAAATGATTGCTTTGGTCAAGAAATAGTTAAAATTACGGGAAATAAGGCAGTAGCAGGATTCACGCTTCCTAAACTATTGTGGATTAAGAAAAATGAGCGAGAAAACTATAATAAAATTGCATTTTTTTTAATGCCAAAAGATTATGTCAGATACCGTTTGACCGGAAAAATAAACATGGATTTGTCTGATGCTACTGGAACCTTAATGCTGAATATTGAGAAAAACACCTGGAGTAAGCGGATTTTGGACTACTTTAAAATACCAGGTGAAATTTGCCCTAGTCTGGTTAATTCAACTGAATTTATTGGCAATCCGTTAAAGGAAATCTGTGAAAAAACTGGACTACAGATCAATACCAAAATTTTTGCGGGGGCAGGCGATAATGCCGCAGCAGCAGTTGGTGCAGGAATATATGATAGTAACAATATTTTATGTAGTATTGGCACGTCTGGCGTAGTTCTTTCTGACGAAAGAAAACCGCATGAGCCATACGAAGGATCGATTCAAATGGAGCATCATGCAATTGAAAATCGTTATTATTCCATGGGAGTGACACTATCAGCCGGAGATTCTCTTAACTGGTTTAAAAAAACATTATGTCCGGATTTGAGTTTTGATCAAATAATCGAAAAAGCAAGCCAGTCTCCCATTGGTTCAAATCATTTATTATTCTCACCTTACCTCAGTGGTGAAAGAGCACCATATTCAGACTCATATATACGTGGAAGTTTTATTGGACTAAGCCAAACAACAAGCATATCGGATTTTTGTCGAGCTGTTATTGAAGGAATTACATTCAGTTTGAAGGATCTTATTAACATTTATGAATCAAATTACAAAAAAATAAATAAAATTATTTCTATTGGAGGAGGAGCAAAAAGTCAATTTTGGCTTCAAATTCAAGCTGATATATTCCAAAAAGAGATTATTTGTTTAAAAAATGAGCAAGGACCTGGAATTGGCGCCGCAATGATTGCGGCCATGGGATGCAGATGGTTTAATGACTGGGAAAGCTGTATTAATTCTTTTGTTACATATAAAAGAGATGCAGTAAAGCCAAATGAAAGTTCAGCAAATGTATACGATAAAATTTACGGTATCTATCGTAAGATGTATGGAGCTACTGCAGCTATGACTAGGAAAGCTTTGCTGGTTGAATAAGAACAGAAATGACTGATAGTATTCATCTTGTATTTGGCTGCTATGGCATTATTGCCGACGTAACAAGTGGTCTAGTGTTAATAAGACGAATTGTCCTTGTATTAATTATTACAATTTGCCTCGTGGAAGTCTTGAAGATGGAGAAGGTCTAAAGCATTGCTTGGTAAAGGAATTTAAATAGAAACTGGCTCAGTTGTTTTACACTTTAAACAAATTGGGATCATTTCATTTCGGTATCTTTGGGATCATCAACAATGGTATAAGAATCAGCTTCAGTGTGTTTCTTATCAAGTTCAAAAATATCAAAGTGACTTGTTATACTAAGTAAAGCAATTTAAGGGCCAAGATTCATTAGAAGCAATTAAAGTGCCACTTAAGACATTCACAATTGATAATACTTCTCTGCTTGTCTTGAAGACCAAAGAAATTTAACTTCAACTAGATAAAATCAACTTTCAACCAAAAATATCAAAAAGAGACGGGGAACAAACTAGCTCTTTAAATAAAAAAGAAGGAAACAAAACACTGAAAAAATTGTTTTGGCTGCACTCTTAGATAGACTCCACACATGCAAAATATGTTCTTCAAATGGCCAAAGACCGTTTACACATCAATCTTATGTTGACCACATTTTCGTTTTCTTTCATTAACTCCTGATAGAGCGCTAATGCCTCAACCTGTAATTTAGTTTGGAAGCGGTCAACGGCTTTCCGTCAAAAAATATTTGTTGGCATCAGCTTCAATTTTGATACAATCAATAAAAAGGACCTATTCTTAAACTAGGTTCTCTTTCCAGAGCAGATTGTTAAAGTAAGGAAAACGCTATTTAATTAGCTAATACGCTTGCCTGCTTGCGCGAAAGTTATTAATCGTGTAGCAGGTCATTGTCTGCTTGTCAATTAAATAAATTTTCGGTTAGTATTTGGACGATCTAACGGCCAGAAAAGACTTTACGGCTATAGGCAAAAAGCAAATCCTGGGCATACTAGCAGGATAATATGTCGGACGGCCAGTGACTCGAGGGATAACCCCCAAGACCAACCAACTAGGGGAATGAAATCGATAAACTGACTAATGGCATGAACTAGGTGATTTTGCAGCATAGCAAAGTCTAAATTAAGTACTAAAGCAGACTGGTCTATGGTATTAATTTGGTATATTGTTCTTGGTCTCTAATCTATTTGAAATTTGGTAATTAAATAATAGCAAGACCAAGAGCGTATGTATACAGAAAAAGCGTTGAACCTGCAAGTTCAACGCTTTTTCGTGGCTTAAAGAATAGTTTTTCTAATACTTTTTTATTTTACCCTATTTTCGTTTAGCATGCGTCTTTGATTGCGCATTGTCCTGCCCGTAATACGCGTTTTGACCGTGCTTGCGGTAGTAATGCTTATCCAGCAAATACTGCGGCAAGTGGCTATTTGCCCGCGTTAACTGCAAGGTGTGGTAATCTTCCTCAGCCACCACTTCTAAGACTTTTGCATTATAAACTGCCTTAGCGGCTGTTTCACCCCAAGTAAACGGGCCGTGCTGGCTGACTAAACAGCCCGGCGTTGCTTCATAATCCAGGTGGCGCTCTTTAAAGGTGCGCACAATCGTCTTACCAGTGTTGCCCTCATAGTCTTCTTCAATTTCGGCTTTAGTCAAAGCATCAGCGGCCGGTACATCAGTATAGAAGGTATCGGCATGCGTCGTGTTTAGTGCCGGAATGTCCATTTGTGCCGCCGCAAAGGCTACCGCCCAAGGCGAATGCGTGTGGACAATCCCGCCAATCTCAGGAAAATGATTGTATAAATATGTGTGTGTCGGAGTGTCGCTTGACGGATTGCGGCTGCCTTCCACTACTTCGCCCTTTAAATTAACCACGACCAAATCCTCGGGCGTCAGTTCTTCGTATGGCACACCAGAAGGCTTAATAACAAATAACCCCTGCTTGCGGTCAATGCCAGAGACATTGCCCCAAGTAAAGGTGACTAGATCCAGCCTGGGCAGCTGCATGTTCGCCTCATAGACTTTTTGTTTTAATTGTTCAAGCATTTGCTCTTCTCCTTTACTTAAATTGCTTCCTGCTCGATGCCCACCTGCGCAAAGAGGCGGTCAAAGAAAGCTTTGGCAGCTTTGACTTCTTCCACTGCCTGTTCATCGCCGTTATCACCAGACCACATCTCAATGGTAAAACTGCCATTGTAGTTTAACCGAACAAGCAGACGCAGCAGACCGGCAAAGTCAACGCAGCCGTCACCAAAAGGCACGTTCTTGAACTGCCCCTCTGAAGTTGCCGTTACTGGTTTACTGTCTTTTAAGTGAATCGCGCAAATGGTGTCAATGTAGTTTTCTAATTCTGCCGGGACATCGTTTTCCGGCCAGGCACTTAGATTACCTAAATCAGGGTAAGCCTGCAACCAAGGACTTTTAACCAGGTCATGATAATGACTGATTTTGGCCAGGTTATTAATAAACGGGTCATCCATGGTTTCAATTGATAGCATAACATTCTTTTTAGCTGCCAGGTGAACGCATTTAGTTAGATTTTCAACGTATAATTCGCGCGATAAGGCACTTTTGTCTTCATAATAGACATCATAACCAGCCATCTGAATATTGTGAATGCCTAAATCAACGCATAAGTCGACGGCTTTGGCTAGCATCTGCACAGACTTTTGCCGGACAGCAGGATCCTTTGACCCCAGCGGAAAACGGCGGTGCCCTGATAACATCAGATTGTTGATCCGCATCCCTGTTTGCCACATCAGATCCCGCATGTGGCTGCGCTCTTCGTGGCTCCAGTCAAGCCGGGCCAAGCGAGCATCGCTCTCATCAACGGAAAATTCGTAAAAATTAAAGCCCAGTTCATGGGTGAGCTCAAAGGTCTCGCGCCAAGATAGGTTTTGTGGCAGGGCTTTTTCATAAATACCTAGTGAATTAACGGTCATTTTCTACTCCTAAATAATTTTTAGTGACCTAACAAAAAAGAGGCGCCAATGATTATTCATTGCTCCCCTTTATCAGTTAGCCCCAGATTCGCTTAATTTCGTCCTTAAACTGCTTGCTGACAGCATGAGGATCATCAGCACCAGTAATTGCGCGGCCAGCAATAAAAGTATAAACGGGAACACCTTTAAATAGCTGCAAAATCTCAGGATGAACACCACCAGTGACTGAAACCTTGAAGCCCATCGCAATTAAATTCTTGACGTTTTCAACGTCTTGCTCAGACCACTTTTGACCGGCAAATTTGGCGTCCCGACTTTGGTGGTAAACCACTTGGTGGATGCCGTGGTCAAGCCATTCTTGCATTCTATCCTTATTATCCCAGCCCTCATAAAGCTCAACCTGAACCTCAATTTCCTTTTGGGCATTACTCATTGTAGGGACTGTTGCGGCATTAATGCAGGTCATCCAGTCTGCCCCTGCTTCACGACAAGATACACCACATTTTGTCCCGGCATCGGCACATTTAACATCGGCTAAAACAATCTTATCGGGAGCCATTGCTCGCAAATTCTTAACGGCACTCATTCCGTCCCGGTAAACTAAAATTGTTCCCGCCTCAACGACATCGATTTGATCTTCTACTTGGCGTAAAACACTGATTGCCTGGGCCGTATCGTTACAATCCAATGCTACTTGCATCATTGGTAAATTCATTTTTTGCTCCTAATCTTTTTTAAACTTAGCTGGAATGTCTGAAGCATTAATTTTGTCTTCTACCTCTTTAGCGGAAATAACATTCTTAATGCCAATTACTTCTCCACCGCGCTTTTTTACCTCATCAAACATCTTAATGAATGGTATAGAGGTAAAAACAACATCATAGTTACGGGCAATTCCCTTTGCCTCTGAAATTGAAGTGTGATCAGCCTGAGTAATTTGGTAACCTAATTTTTCCATTGTCTTTTTTACTGTTCTGAGTAACATCAAACTTGTTCCAGAACCATTTGCACATGCAGTTAAAATCTTCATAACTAAATCTTTCCTTTCTAATTATTTTCTTTACCATTTAATTTTTGCCATTCTGGATAATCTTCAGTAATCAAGAAGTACCCTTCCGGATCTGCCCGGTATTGCAGCTGTGGTATTGCCAAAAGCATGATAATAATGAGTGCGACACCGAAGTAGCCCAAGTATTTCATGACGACAGTGAAGAATGGCCAAACTGTTGCCCAGTCGAACATGCCAAGGTAGCCACCATATTTAGCCATGCCAACCCAGGTAGCAATTAATGCCGAGCCGGCAACTTGAATCAGGCCGGAAATAAACGGCATAATCATTGCACATTTATAGCCGCCGCGATTATTGGAATACAAGCCGATAGCAGCGTTGTCAAAGAACAACGGAATGAAGCCAGCAATGACTAAGGTTGGTGAGTGGAAAACTAACAACAAAATAATCATCGTAAACTGACCTAATGCACCAAACATAAAACCAATGGTTTGTGCATTTTGGGAACCAAAACCTAGTGTTGCAGCAACATCGATACCAGGAACTGCCCCAGGTAGCCATCTGTCAGAAATACCGGTAAAGGATTCCGTTAATTCATTAACGAAAGTTCTAACGCCGAGCTGTAAGATTGCAAGATAAACGGAAAATTGTAGGGCAGTCTGTAAGATGTAGAAAATGAAACTTTGCCCTTTTTGCATAAAGTGCGCTTTGATCAAATAATCAGGTCCTAAGACTACCAGAATTGCACCAATAAAAATCAACATTAAGATAGAAGTTGAAACCATGTTGTCATTAAAGATTGACATGAAACTTGGCAATTTAATATCTTCAAGCCGTTTATTTTTGTTTTGGTTTTTCTTTAGCGCGTGCTTTTCAATAATCTCTGATAATTTAGCGAAGAAATATATTCCGAACATTTGCTGGTGCGCAACGGCAAAACCCGCACCGTCAGTTAATTCCTGCGTAATACCAACGGTTAAATTAGAACCAACAGCCCAGTAAAGGCCAAGAATTAAACTCATAATTGCTAAAATTGAAAAGCGGTTCAGTTTTGGAAAACAGAATAAAATTAACCAAAACGCTGTTGCTGCCTGTTGAACTTGGACATTACCGGTCGTAAAAACCGCCCGCAATTTAGTGTATTTAGAAAATCGCACCAATAAAATATTGATAATGTAAGCAAATAATAATAGCAGCATTGTATCCGCAAATGACCGGCCAAAGCGCTGCATGATTCCCGCGTTAACCGCATTTTGACCAAAATAAGGGTCAATAATCATGGCACTGAGATGGAAACGGTCTTTTAAGCCGACTAAGATGGGACGGAAAGTATTAACTAACCCGCCTGATCCCGCAGCTAAGATGAAATACCCAACAGTTGCCTTTAAAAAGCCTGATAGTACTTCGTACCACTTTTTGTGCTCTAAGATGTAACCAATCAAAACGATAAAACCAATCATAAAGGCTGGTTGATTTAATACGTTCGTGGCGAAGTAACTCCAAATAGCTAGTAAGACATTCAAAATATTTTGCATTTTCTTTACCTGCTCTTTTCTTTACTTTCGTCATGCTTAGCCATGACTTGTTGGTAATCGGTAAGATTTTTGACGTGACACAGGTCTTCAATCATGCCATCTTCCATTAGTAAGTTAGATAAATTAGCAATATTTTTCATATGGGTAGCATTATCCTTGGCAGCTAGCATAAAGAACAACTGAGCGTCTTTTTCTGGATCATTTTGGTCGAAGGAAACCGGTTGTTCAAAAATCGTTAGACCAATACCAGTCCCTAAAACCCCAGAACTATCAGCTTGTGAATGGGGCATTGCAACTCCGGGTACAATTACAATATATGGCCCATATTGCTTGACATCTTCTATGACCTGATCAATATATTTATCGGTAACAAGGTTATTTGCCTTCATTACTTCCCCGGAGACTCTGATGGCTTCTTGCCAATTTTGGGGATGCTTTTGACTGATATTAATCAGATGATTTTCAAAAAAATAACGTAACATGATTCCTCCTACCAGATAATTAACCAAAAAGTGAATTATAATAACTCTGGGAATGGCAAATCAGGATCATTCTTAAAGGCATCATGGAATCCTCTATCATACATGTATTCAAACTTGTCCTTATCTTGTGGGAAGTTAAATTCACCACCGACTTGCCAAATATATGGCTTAAATTGATATTGTAAGCGGTATCTCTTACGATCCCAAAGAGCCAAAATATCCTTTGGGTCACTGTAAAAATTACTCCAAATGTCATAGTGCATTGGAATGATAACCTTTGTATTAAGTGCTTCAGCCATTCTTAAAACTTGGGAATCATCCAACTTATCGGTAATACCGCGTGGGTTCTCACCATATGCGCATAAAGCAACATCAATTTTATTTTCATTACCATGCTTAACAAATGTGTTGGAATAGTGTGAGTCACCTGAGTGGTAGACATTGCCGCCTGAAGTTTCAACTAAATAGTTAACGGCAACTTTAGCCATTTCGATTGGTTTAGTACCGGCAAGCTTTACGTTAGGGTCATCTTCTGTTACCAGTTCAGTCCGGTCAAATGCTTCTAAAGCCTTAATTGTTACGGAACCAACCTTAACTTCATCACCGGGCTTGACGACCGTAATTTTTTCAGCAGGAACACCCCATTCTTCCCACTCATCGGCAACGCCTTGCGGGCCAATAAATTTAGCGTTCGGACAAAACTTGTTAACGCAAGCTGCAGTATAAATATCCAAATGGTCATGGTGTGTATGCGTCACGCAAAGTGCGTCTAAATCTCTAATTGCAAATGGATCAATGACATAAGGTTTATTACGAAGATTTGGTTGCATTGCCTCGCCACCAGTCATCCGCATCATTTGGTGACCCTTGCGCATTTTACCGTCACCATGAGTGTGTTTACCGGTACCGTTCCACATGTCAATCGCAATATTTGTTCCTTCGTGTGTCTTAAGCCAAGTACCCATACAGCCTAGCCACCAGATTGCAAATGATTTTGCAGGGACCTTTTTAGCTGCAATTTGTTCATTTAAAAAAGTGCCCCATTCTGGAAAATTATTTTCCGCAAAGACTTCTGGTGTAACTTGATTGATATTCGTTGGATTTGTCATGTTTTCCTCCTAAAATTTTTCCTTTAAGCTTGTTTTCATGGTAATTATATTTTAATCTGATAACGCTTTCAACCATATTAAATGATAAATAATGTTTTATATGATGTTTTAGCAAAAAACATCAATATTTATTGATAATTAATTGGTTTTATGATATTTTTCATAATCAACAAGTGTTATTCAAGAGGTTATAGGTAGCTCAAAATGAAAAATTCATATCAAGTAATCAAAAATCGGCGCAAAAAAATAATTGACTTGCTCAATCATCAAAAAAACATCTCCTTAGATGAACTTTGTCAAAAACTGGGCGTATCAATCATGACTGTACGGCGAGATTGTAGTAATTTAGCTAATCAAGGCAAAATCATTCAGGATAAAGGGACA
The DNA here is from genome assembly GCF_026536055.1 of Lactobacillus sp. B4015. Lineage (NCBI taxonomy): Bacteria > Bacillati > Bacillota > Bacilli > Lactobacillales > Lactobacillaceae > Lactobacillus > Lactobacillus sp. B4015. The sequence goes on along the minus strand of NZ_JAFNOY010000002.1, from coordinate 186,918 downwards.
GTTTCGCTGGTCAAACCTGAAGAAGTGCCTTTTACCGATTCTGTCAGTTACATCAAAAAGCGACTCGGTGAAGAAGCAGCGGGTCACATCGAAAAACATAAATGGGTTTTCATTAATTCAAGTACAACTGCTTTCGAAGCAATTCCTTATTTATTACAAAAAGACGTCAATATTCTGACCAACAATGGCTATGCTGGTAATCTCGATATGCGTAACAGCAACAGCAAAATTATCCTTAGTGGCGGCAACATCAGTCGCAAAATGATTATGAGCGGTGATCTAGCAGTTGATCCGTTCCTAAAAATTTACGCCGATTGGGCAATTATTGGTTGCGCCGGATTAAGTCTTGAGCATGGCATCTCAACTCCCTTCATCGAAGAAGCCAAAGTCAACCAGGCAATTATTAAGCATTCACGCAAGCTAATTGTGGTTGCAGACTACAGCAAATTTGGTCAGTTTTCGAACTTTACCATTGGTCACGTAGAAGACATTGATTTACTAATTACTGACTCTTTTACACCGAGTCAAACAATTACGGAGTTTTTCAAAGCTGGTGTTCAGGTAGTCCAAGTTCAGTTATAAACAAAAAAGAATCTGAGCAAAAACTCTTCTAAACCAAAAAATCCTATTAAATTTCGGTATTGCTAAACCTTGATTTAATAGGATTGCTGCTTTTAGTTAAAAGATATTTTGGTAATAAGTCTCAGATTCTTTTTTATTTATCTCCTACTGGTTATGGGTCACCGCCATATTTTTTCCGTAATTTCAAATCATGATGGATTGCTAAAACCATAATTAGTGTCCAAACTATGCAGAGTATGATTAATGGCCAAACATCTAGTACACGCTTGACATAAACAGAAAAATCAGCTTTTAATGGAAAAATAAAGTAACCAATTAATGCAGCCCATGGAACTAAAAAAGGTATACAAGATAAGAATAGTTCAACCTTTTTAGGATAGAGCCTTGGCCTACTATAGATTTCTCGCTCATGTGTTTTAACGTAAAAAGCTGCAATTACTACGCCAATTATTAAAACTAATTGGCCAGCTTGAAAAATGTTTATGAATAGTTGTTGACCGGCTTGCATTAGCTTTCACCCCACTTTGGTTTAAAAATCAGCATTTTAGCTAAATTTAATCATGCCAAACTCCTTCTGAATCTTGTGCTACCCAATTTGCATCTTGATATCTTCTTGCTTTTTATGACACCCGTTGTAACTAGATAGATTATCTACCCATGTTTATGAGTGATTTTGAGCAATAGATGAACCTATAAAATTCAGCCCGCACATTGTCTAATTGTGTGGAGACATCTTGAACAGTTAAAAACATAAAAATATCGTAATAAACATTTACTCTAGTATTGACTGCTGGATTACTGCGAAAGATTGACCTTAATCTACAAGATTCAATTCGATTTTAATTTGCTGATAATTTACGCGTTTTTAATGACATCATATTTGCGGGTTTTGTTAATGGATTAATAACTAATCCATTGTCTTTAACAAGCTTGTTTGAAATATTAAGTTGCTTTTGAGCACCTTCAATTACATTAGGTAAAAACTTAGCACTATTAGGAATAGCAATTTCAAAATGATTGTTCTTAACAATAACATATTTATTGATTTTCTCATAGTGATCACCTCATACCAAAGTTATAAACTTTTACCTAAAAACGTATAATAAATTCAGTAATATATTTAAGGAATTTATTCAAAAAGAACTCTAGCATAATATAATTCCTAATTTCATAATATCATGCAATCAGTTTTTAATGTGTTCAAATTTTGCACATCATGTATTTGAAATAATTATAAAGGATACATTAATATTTATTTTTAATAAAAATTACAGGTGTATAAGTAATTCTGAGTATCAAATTCACAAGTTGGGAGTGTCACACTGACTAACCCAAAGGTAATTAGCAAAAAATATGATGACATTAATAGAATTGCTATAAGTCTTCAAGCTTTATTATTAATAAATCAAGCTAAAAAATTAATTCCAATCTATTTTGTTTAATTATTTGTCAAAAATAAAAATATTCACTATTACATATATCTATTTTATAAATAATGGCATTATTATTGATTATTTATAGTTACACCATAATCATTATTTTATAAAATACCTTTATAATAGACGCCCTTAACAAATAATTAGTGAATGCACTAGCTAAATCTTGCTCTAATGGCGTTAAAGAATTATTTAGATAGCAATTACCTTAAGTATGCTACTAATGGCTGAACTGGCTGATTTTTTAGACTATCGTTCTCATAAAAACCGCTAGGTGCTGTTGTTAAGACTATAGAATATGTAAATTTAATTCACAAATAGCTTAAAACTTAAATTTAGAAATTAAGAGAATTTAAGATCCTGTTTCAAAAATGTAGGGTATCTCCCTTAATCGACTAATAGATGTTAACTTCTTGTACAAAATCAGTTAATCATGCAAAGATATAGCTATAAAGAAGGTGTTTTAAAAAATGGCTCTTTGAAGTAAAAAGAAGCCAACAAAACACCAAAAAGTTGTCTTATCTGCTTTTTATTCTTCGTAACAACCGAAGAAACAAAAAATATCAATTACTATAACAAGCTAAGAGGACTAACCCGATTGAATGTAGGGAATTAGTCCTCAGCTGAAATTTATTAAACTGTCGTAATTTTTGGGCCCATATCAGGCTTTTTATTGCTTTTTTAGATAATTTATCTTGGCCTGATAATCATCAATCAGTAAGTTAAGATTTTGTTTTCCCCTATGACGACCATAAACGATTATGACTGACCCCAGCATGCCAATAATCAGTAAAATAACCCCTAAAATAAATAGCCCAACTGTCTTAGAGTAGAAATAGTAGCACAGGACAAAACCAATTGCACCAGTTGCTAAGAAAAACTGCAGCCAGTACTGAAGATTTTGCAGCATTTTCTTTTGGTAGTTTACCTCGGCTTGATATCCCTTGGTTATTTCTTTGATTTCCATTCCCATTTGCTCCTGATTTAGTACTTCAAGCCTGGATTGAAGACGCCAAGTACAACACCAATAAAGGCAACACCGATTAAAATAATCATTGTCCAGATGGCAGAGACATGTTTTTTAGCCATTAACCACCAGCAAAATAACGTGATAATAACAGTTAAAATTCCGGGAAAAATACCATCTAATTGCTTTTGCAAATCAAGAAAGACATGACCAGTATTATCTTTTAATTGCAATGAAGTTGTTACATTAACCCAAGTTGCCAAGACGCCACCAACAACCATACCACCAACAATTGAAATTGCTCGGCGAACGGCCTTTCCTTGCTTACCAACAAGAAATCCTACAGCCTTATCGCCCAGCTTATATCCACGGAAGTATAAAAAGCGCTGACCAAAATAAGCAATTAAATCCCAAGCAATAATATAGAAAATTGCTCCAATCGGGGATCCATTTCTGGACATCCCTAGGGCAATACCTAACAAAATTGGAATTAACGTACCATCAATTAGCGAATCACCAATGCCAGCAATTGGGCCCATCAAACCTGCACGCATATCATTGATTGTCTCACCATCAATATTTTCACCATTTGCCCGTGCTTCTTCCAAACTAGCTGTTGTACCAATAATAATTGATCCTAACATTGGATTAGTATTGAAGAATGCAGTATATGCCTTAATGTTTTCGGTCTGTGTCTTATTATCGTTGGGATACAGTTCCTTAATAATTGGCAGCATAGAGCACAAATAACCGAATGTCTGCATATGTTCTTGTGAAAAACAGGTTAATGCTCCCCAAAACCACAAGTTAAAAGATTTGCTTAAGGTCTTATGACTTATTCTTTTCTTTCCTGCATCCATCGTTAAATATCCTCCTCTTCTTCATCATCAATAGTCTCATTGGTAGAAGCAAACTTTGTATTTGCAGATGATTTTCCAGAATTTTTAGCCATTTCGATTTCATACATAATTACTGCAAATAATAATGAAATGACCGTCACAGCAACAAGATTAAGGTGTAACGATGCCGCTAATGTAAAGCCTACTAAAAATGGAATAAAATCTGTAGCTTGGTTAATAATTTGACGCAATAAAATTGCTATCCCTACACATGGAAGCATGGCACCAACGGTAAACAATGTTTTCATCGGAATACCGTCCATTGGAAGCGCAGTTCTTAATGCCGTAACTGCTTGTGCACCAAAGTGCGTCATCAGTAAAGTTGGCAAAAAAGAAAATACCAGGTGAGAAACCCATGGCCAACCAAAGTCAACACTATATAAGCGATTCAATTTACCATTTTCAATATCTTTCCAGCCAAATGCTTGCCATATTAAGTTCATAAAGGCTACAGCATAGAACAATACTGACCCAACTGTTCCTACCAAAGTAGCAAGTGATTTTGCCATATTGGCGGCATCCGCACCTAGTGGATTCAATCCACGAGAAGAAATTGCCACCATTGCTAAAGGAATACCAATATATGAAATTGCTCGAACGTCAGCTGCAACTGTTCCACCGGGTGTAACAAGAGCAATATAAACTAATTGCGTAGCAACGCCACATGCAATGCCCAGAGGAATATTGCCTAAAACAATCCCGCAGACTAGTCCACCAACTAACGGGCGGCCGATAGTATAATTACCTACTGCTTGACCTGCCATACAGGAATTTGAACAAAGACATGCAAAAATTCCAAGAATGGCGGCTTGTACCCAACTTATAGTCATTTTTTCTCCTTCTTCTAAAAATTAAAAACTAACTTTTTAAATTAACTAAACTGAAACTTAATAGGACCAACTCTAATAGCCAAATTTAGCTTTAAATTTATCCCAATAACCTAACTGTTTATCCGGAAGTAAAGCAAAATGGACTTTATACCCTTTTTGACTGATAGCTTCAAATGCATCTCCTTCTTCTTGCGTAAACGACTGATTGCTTCCCAGCTTAATAGCACCTGGACGATCATTACCTGGTCCCACAATTAGTTCTTTTTGTTCACTCGGGACAAAGTTAAGATCAACCAAAATATGTTTCATATCTTGCGGGGTTTTGGTAATCAAGAAATAGCGCGTTTGGGAACTTAAGACTTTTTCTCTAACATCATTAAAATGTTTCATGGTCCAAATAAAAGTTTTCTTACCTTGATCTTCGCCAGCAGATTTATAAGCTGACTTCAAGATTGGATTAGAAGCAGCCTGATCATTTACAGCAATAATTCCGTCGCACGGACGCTCTTTAGCCCAGCGAGTAGTGATTAAGCCATGAATAATTCGGTCATCAACCCTAATTAATGAAACTGTCATTTTTTCTCTCCTAAAATCTAAATATCATCTTCGTCATCTGTTAGTTGTGAAATTTTATATTGTTTGATTGCTTTTTCTCCTTCACTTAAAGCCGCTTTTGCTAGTTCTTCTTTGCTCATAATGCTTAAAGAAACAATAGCAGTTAGGGCCATTGAAAAATTCATTCCACCTAAAACTACTGCCTTTTCTAGGTATCCTTTTTTAGAAAATGAATCCAAAAATGTAGTCAGCGGACTTCCGCCAATAATATCTGCTAAAATCACGAATTCATCATTCTTTTTAAATTGCTGCTCCTGCAAAAAGCGGTCAACTTTTGTTTCAAAATCTGTAGCCGATTCACCATTATGAAGACACAATGCAAAGCACTGCTTAGTGGAATCTCCAGCAAACATTTCAAGCGAAGTTTTAATGCCCTCCGCAAACTTGCCATGAGAAACCAATATTAAATATTTCAATTCGTCATTCCCCTCTTTTCTTATTGCAAGTAAAAATTATCACAGATTTTGGATGCGCTACCAGTGCTAAATGTCATCAATCTGAGTGTGACATTTGTCACTATTTAAAGCGCTTTCCTGAATATTGTTGATTGAACAGGATTTTTCAGCAATAATAATTTATATGAAAAGCATCAGCTTTTTACTATTAATAAATAAACGAGATGTTGACATTGAATTTGCCGAAACCAAAAAAGCAGCATAGAAAAAACCAAAACCCTTATACACGAATTTTACTGGGCATCGAACTGTTTTTCGCTGCATTTTTTATTTTGTTAGTCTACTTAGTCTTTATTGTTAATCCAAGCCAAAATAAGCAAACAAAGATTGGCTCTACCTACATGACAATGAACAATAGTTTTTACCCTGTTTTAAATGAACAAATCGCTAATTACATCGATAACCGTCATGGTCGATTATATAATCGCGATCCTGCTTTAATTGTTGATAAACAGGTCCAGGAACTTAATTCATTTATCAATCAGGGTGTCAACGCAATCATTATTAATCCCGTTGATGGTAATAGTATTAAAATCCAAGAAGCCCTGCATAAAGCTAAAACTAAGGGTATTAAAGTTATTGTCGTCGACTCGCAAATGAAATCTTCACGTTATGTTGACTGTACTATATTGTCTGATAACTATCGGGCAGGACAGCTTTGTGCTGAACATTTATTAAGAAGCAGAAAAAGCGCAACTATTCTCCTTCTTGAGCATTATTCAGCTTATTCGGCTAATAACCGTATTCAAGGCTTCACTGATACTCTCAAAAAATCGCCTAATCACAGAAATTTCCATGTCGTAGGTAAAATTAATACTTATGGCCAGTCCGAGATTACTTTACCGCTAGTAGAAAAGGCCTTAAAGAATGGAGCTAAATTTAACACCATTATGGCTTTAAATGATCAGGCTGCAGTTGGAGCCCTAGCTGCAATCGATGAGGTAGGAGTAAAGCGACAGATTGATGTGTACAGCGTAGACGGTTCAGAAAACATGAAAAAGCTGCTTGGAGTTAACCACAACGCGATTGCTAGTTCCGCGCAAACACCAATTAATATGGGAAAAACAGCCGTTAGAGTCGCTTATAAATTAATTGCCGGCAAAAGAGTCCCCCCAAAAATTATCCTGCCCGTTTATTTGATTACTAATAAAAACATTAATCACTACAATGTTTTGGGGTGGCAGTGATGCCAAAGTTTAAGTATTTGATTGTCTTGCGAAGAATGATGTTATGGCTAAACTTCTTTGCAATTTTGTTCAACGCAACCTTGTTTATTTATGCCACAGATTATGTTATTAAAACTGAACAGTCTTACCAGTTGCTTTCCTCTTTACACCACATTCCTGATTCTCCTCAAACTATTTTTTGGCAGAGTATTATTAGTTTTGTAGTTTTAGCTTTTGTAATGCTATTTCATCATCATACCCAAAAATTTAGCCATAATTCGCAGTTGAACAACTTAATCATACTGATCGAATTTATCTTGGCTATTATTGTTTTTGTTACACTACGAATGACTTATAATGGTATTTTTTTACTTATTTTTGTTGACTTTATTATCAGCAACCGTAACCAGTACAATTTTCGCGACTATCTGATCTGGGTTTTAGTTGTTGGCTTTTTGCTTATCATATTGCTAGTAACAGATTATTCAATTTTGAGTCACTTCATGACATTGCCGGATATAACTACTTATTTAAGTTTTTTGCCCGGAAAAATTGGACCTTCGCTTGTTTTCTGGAAAAACTTTATCACTACTTTAAATTTAACTTTATTTATCCTAATTTTAATTTATTTCGCAATTTATCAGCTAAATCAGGAAAACGACATTCAAAACAAACTTGCCTTAGCCTCTAAGGCAAACTATGAATTAAAAAACTACGCTGCTTTTTCCGAATACATCGCCAAAGATAGAGAAAGAAAACGAATTGCTCGTGACATTCACGATTCAGTTGGACATGCTTTGACAGGAATTGCAGCAGGAATTGATGCTACTTTGGTTTTAATCGATATTGATCCTGAAGCAACTAAAAAGCAGCTAACCAAGATTCAAGTGGCAGTAAAGCAGGGAATTAAAGATGTCCGCAAAGCCGTAAATCGTATAAGACCAGGAGCACTTACCAACTATACGCTTGAAGAATCATTAAAAAAGATGTTGAAGGAATATGCTGACATTTCCCGAATCGAAATTAACTTTTCCTACCACTGGGGATCAACCGATTTTGAGAAAACGACCGAAGACGTGGTCTTCCGCATCATTGAAGAGTCGATTACCAACTCACTACGCCACGGCCATGCCAGTGAGGTAAGCATCAAATGCACTAAAAGCGAAAGCAATATTTACCAGATGATAATTAAAGATAACGGACTAGGAGCAACAAACTTCAGGCCGGGTTACGGAATTACACAAATGAAGGAACGTGTAGCGATTATTAATGGTAAGATCAGCTTTGATGGCAAAAATGGTTTTACTACTAAGGTTGAAATTCCAATAGAAGGTGACACAGATGATTAAAATTATGATTGCAGATGATCAACAACTGATTCGCGATTCGTTAAAAATTATTTTAAACGCTAATCCAGACTTTTGCGTAACGGATACGGTTGCAAACGGTCAGGAGGTTTTAGATAGTATTAAAAAGAAGATGCCTGATATCATCTTGATGGACGTTAGAATGCCTAAGATGGACGGTACTGTCTGCACCAAGTATGTCAAGGAAAAATATCCTAACATAAAGGTAATTATTTTAACCACATTTGATGACGACGACTTTATTTTTAGTGCTTTAAAATATGGAGCTTCTGGCTACCTTTTAAAAGGTGCATCAACCCAAGATTTATATAGAGCTGTCAAAACTGTTTATAACGGTGGGGCAATGATTAATCCCGATATTGCAGAAAAAGTTTTCAAGCTATTTTCTAAGATGGCTCAGGCAAATTACGCAATTCAGGTTAATGACAAGGACACTAAAAACTTTTCTAAGCATGAGTGGCGCGTGATTCAACAAGTTGGGTTTGGACTTTCCAACAAAGAAATTGCTGCCAAGCTGTTTTTATCAGAGGGAACAGTTCGTAACTACATTTCTAAAATTTTGGATAAGTTGCAGCTGCGGGATCGTACACAGCTAGCTATTTGGGCTGTACAAACTGGAATCACTAGCGAATCAATTGGTGATGATGATGAAAGTTAAGAAAAGATTATTTATCATCATCGCGTTAATTATTGTGTTTATTACGAGTGTCGTTGTTTGGAAGCGTCATATCACTGAACAGCAAAAAACTTTAACCATCGGCCTCTATACTAGCAGCAGCTGGGACGTGCCCAATGGCCACCAATACCACGTAATCGATTATGCAATCAAGAAGTTTAAAAAAGAACATCCAGAAATTAAAATCAAGTATGAGGGTGGAATCCAGCAGGACGATTATCGCAACTGGCTTAGTGAAAAGATCATTGAAAATAAGACTCCTGACCTAATCATTGTCCCCAACCGAGATTTTAATGCCCTGGCCAGTGAAGGCGCATTTAAAGACCTACGTCAAATGATGCAAAAGGATCGGATTCAGCCTGCTGTCTTTTACCAGAGCACCCTAAAAGCCGGACAATATAATGGCCAACAACTTGCTCTGCCCTATGAAGCTAACCCGACTTTAATGGTAATGAACAAAACTTTGCTAAAAAAATTAAAGATTGCTACGCCGAGTGAAAATTGGACGCCAAGCCAATTTTACAGGCTTTGCCGACGCGTTGTTTATTCCACAAAAAAGCGAAAATACTATAGCGTTACCATGAATTATAATTGGCAAGATGCCCAGCTAGCATATGGGAATCAACTTTTTAGTAAAGATGACAATAACGTGCAGCTAACTACTGATACCGCCAGGAAGGCCTTTTCCTTAATTGAAAATATCACTAACGACCAGCCCTCATACAATGTCACCTCTCGTCTTTTTGATAAAGGCAGCGTAGCGTTTATGCCTTTAGGTCTGGCCCAATATCGGACTTATACTTCCTATCCATTTCACATCACACGTAACAACAATTTTGTCTGGGAGTGCACAAAAATGCCCGGAATTAGTCACGCACTGGCCACACCAATGGAGACTACAATGTTTGCCATTTCCAGCAAGGCGAAAAACGCCCAAAGTGCGTGGGAATTTATGAAACTTTTATGTACGAATAAGAACATTCAACGCGAAGTAATGAAAACCAATATGGGCACTTCAGTTTTATCCAGTGTCGTTAACAGTCCTGCTGCACAAAAGATACTCGATGAAAAAGTAATCAGTTATCATAATTTAACTACCAAAAAACTGGATTTGATTATGAAAGACGGAGCAATCAGCCCAAAATTTAAGTCTTATAATAATAAGCTAGAAAGACTAGATTATAAGATTCAAAATGCTTTAAAATCCGGCGACTTAGAAACTCAATTGTTTAATATTCAGCTCCAGGTCAACCAAACTGACGAAGAATAAAAAGCAAAACAAAATCCATTTTCTATAACCTTGAGGTTAAGAAAATGGATTTTTTAATTAGCAAACTTTAAAAATTTGCTTTCTTCACAAACGCATTCTTACCAACTATGTAATACTTTTTACCATTAATCTTAATGGCAGCGCCATATGTTCTTACTGCAGATTTTTTCTGCAGTAACAGCTTCTTAATTCGTTTAGCTTTGTTATCGTAGACAAACGCATTATGCTTCAGTTTTCTTTTTGTCCCAGAAATATTGGCAGCCAAAATGCAGCGCTTATTGGTTAGAACATAATATCTTTTACCATTAATCTTCTTTATGCCATAAGTTCTGACGATTGAGCCAGCTTTAAGTTTATATGATGTCCTTTTTTCTTCAGTAGTATATATAAAAGCATCGTGCATTACAGTCCTTTTCTTAGCTTTTTTGTCATTAGTATGATCTGCAGGTTGTTTTGGTTTACCCGCCTCATTTTCGACTTTTCCAGCATCAACATTTGAAGTAGTATTGTCATTACTTGTGCTGCCCGTATTTTGCGTATTATTACCTGTTGAACTGCCACCTGTGTTATCGGTATTTCCCGACTGTTGCTCGAAACCCACTAGTTTCGTGCCTACTTGATCATAAGCAATGTCAAACTGGTTGACTTTGTTTTCATCTTGGGCTTCCACCTTGACGTCTTGCACATTATTGACGCAAAAACGGGCTAATGTCGCAGTTTGACCGTTGGAAAAGAACAATTCAATGACATTTTTATCCGTGAAGGCAGTTATTGAAAAGTCGTTAATGCCTTTCAGGCCGGAATCATTAATGTAACCCAAGCCGCTAGCCAGACCATTCTTATAGTAATCAGCCGCACCACCGGATAGCTCGCTGCTTTGTCCCGCAATACGATATTTTCCGGTTGCCGGATCAAAAATAATAAAGTTGCTGTCTTTACCTTGAGTGAAAGATATTTTAACCGCACCCTGATAATTTTCACTATTTTTAGTAGAAAAATGCAGATTAAATTTGCTGTTAACAGGCTGTTGGGTTAAATTAAGCAGTTCATAATAATTGTTTTTAGAAGCAGGCTGATTTCCAACAGTGCCAGTTACCTTTTTGTCCGGATCTTTTTCAAGATTCTCAGTAACTGGCGAGCTGGAGATAGTTAAATCATTGTTTAAAGTAATTTTTCTAGCTAACGTATAAGTTCCAAGCCGGGTTGAATTTGGTGAAAAACCACTTTGATTTGCCTTAATGCCAGAATTTGTATAGTTCCAGTTTCCTACCCAACCCATTGTAATGAGTGAATCATCGGCTTGAGTCAAGTCATCGCTGCCAGTGAAGTTTGCACCGTAATAATCCGTCCCTTGGTCCATTCTTTTAGCATTAGTTTCTGGTACAAACAGACCCTGATCATTTAAGTGACCGACAATATAATAGGTGCCGGTAGTCTGCCCAGCCTGTGGTGCCTTAGCACCAAAGAATAAAACCTGTTTAGTGCTGCCATTGGTCATCTTCATACTTCTGACAGCTGGACATTCAACGGGTGCTTCAAACGGTAGTCCTTTAAAAAAGAGATCACTAGATAATTTGCTGTCAGCCTGATTAGTATTAGCGTTGGACCAGACAAGTCCATCTTCAGACTTATATACCCCGATCTTATCGCCTTCTGCAGCGTACATAATCAACTTACCCTTCCAGTAAAAGACAGAAGGATCACGTTCATCTGAACGATTAATCGATGTCCATGGCCAATAATGGTCTAGAATAATTTTCTTGTCATTTAACGGGTGGCTAAAAGTTTTCCCATTATCATCCGACCAAGCAGCCCATATATTTTGTTGATTATCTTTATTGCTCAAGCCGGAAAAATATGCGACTTTAGCCCCCTTAGGTACACCAGCAATATTACCTTGATTAGTAATAATACTTCCAGTCCAAGCACTGCTCCAAGCATCACCAATGTCACCTTTTAAATCAGCAATTGCAATATTAGGCTTGCTAAAATGGATAAAGTCCCTAGTGGTTACGCGCTCCCAATTCTGCTTGGCACCCGTATCACCATTGACTACTTTTTCTGTATGAAGATAATAGATATTCCATTCTTTATTTTCGCTATCAAAAACAATAGTCTGTAAATCATTTGACCAGCCCTCTTGCGTATCCAGATGAAAAGAACTTGTCCGTTCGGAGGAAGTATCACTTGGCTTCAAAAATGTATACCCATTATCACTATATCCATTTGAAACATACTTGCCATCAAGCAAAGGGTCGTTTTCATCAGCCGTAGAAGTTGCTTGAGTGTTTTTCACCTGTTCCAATAAAGTACTTGGGATATTTGTGGTACTTGCAAAAACTTTAACTGCTTTCATATTTACGAGACCAACACTCAAAATGGCTGTTACCGCAATCGAAGTAGCTAACCGGAGCTTATTAATTATCATTATTGTGCCTCCAAAAATTCTATTAGTATTTTTTAAAAGCGCTTTCTAAGTCATGACAACTTCATTATATATGTTACTCAGTAGGTATAGTAGATGATAAATGTCACTTTCTTATGGACTTGTGATTTTGTACAGTCGACTTCAAAAAGCACCGTTACAAGCTCCTTATTATAAAAAAGTGTGCCCAACAGGTTAATTGCTAAGCACATTTTGACATCATTTTTACGTTAAATATTTAATTACTTGGTCAATATCTTGTTCTTTTTTACTTTGCGATATTTCGTTATTTTTTAATATTTCAATCGCATGCTGAACCATGGAATATACTTGCTTATCATCATTGCTGTCAAGGATAAGATAACTGATTTTAAAATACGATTCTAAGTTTGATGTGTTCTCTTCATCAAGCGATTTTTTAATTAAATACCTAAATATTGCTTTCAGGTTACGTGTTCTTTTGCGTTTTTCCTGCTTTTTATCATAAACTGGTAAAAACAAAGCAACACATACTGCTGCGATCTCTGCAAATGCAGTAACCCACTCTGACAATGGTCCAATATTCATAATAGCACCCCACAAATTTAACCTAGTTACATGAAACAAAACGCCTGGGCAACAAGACGTTTTTGATAATTATAAGACTATAATTACTATTTCACCATTTTTCTATAACTAATAATCTGTCTAGAAAAAATGTGAATTATCGCCACAATTATCTCTATATATGAACTGTTTATTTAGAATCAAAATAAAGGAGATAAAAATGATAATAAAAAACTGTTTTATAAGAGATGGTGGTTTTGGCTAATTACTATTGTGGTAATCTTCATTACAAATGGTATTAGAAATGGTTCTGAAGCTGAAACTAATAATAACAGTGAACCAAAATCAGCAAAAGTTGAAACGAATACTGCCTCTAAAAATTCAAAGGAAAAGAAAAGCAGCAGTGTAAAAAAACTTGCAGCTAAGAAAAAAGCAGCTGTCGAGGAAACTGCTCAAAGAAAAGCAAGACAAAAAAGCTTAGCTGCAAGGGCTCAAAAAGAAGCTAAAATAAGACATAATAGGCAGTTAAAGCTGCAAAGAAAAAGACAGCAGAAACAACTAAAACAGCAACAACAAAAGCAATCTGCTGAAAACAAGCGTAACAATCAAACTGTCTATGTAGCACCAAATTCCGGCAGAAGGTATCACTTTGATCCAGATTGCAGAGGCTTAAGACCTGCAAACGGAAATATTACTAGTATGAAGTTAGGGCAGGCTATTCGTCAAGGCTATACACTATGCAAATGGGAATATTAAAAAAAGAGGTTAATGACAATGATAAAAGTAGGTCTAAGAAAGCCAAGTCTCAAAAAATCTATTGCTACAAGAACCAAGGGTAGAGCTACGAGAGCTCTAAAAAAAGCAATCATTCCTAATTACGGGAAACGCGGTATGGGTTGGGCACATCCGAAGCAAAAAGTGTACAATGCCCTTTACAGCCGAACTACCATTGATTCACGAAAATTATTTACTGAAGCCAACAGTCAAAAAATCAAAACAAAAAGTGCGACAAATAGGCAAGCAAACTCTGCTAAGTTTTTTAACGAAAAAAATACCGTTCAAGAAAGCCGCATTAACAGTAATAATGATCATCAAAAAAAGCGTCAAAAATCAGATATTTTAAGGTCAAAAACCAAAAAGACTGGAAAATTAACCGGATACTTTATTATATAAAAATTATCCGCTCTTGCTTTCTGTGGTTTGGAGTGGCTGTATCAGTTATCGGGTACCTTGAAATAGGTCTATTACCACTCTTGATTTGGCTTGTACTTAAATTACCTACTTTGCCATTTGGAGAACCGATTGCACTTTCAAAGCTTAAAAAAGCACAAGAAACGCAAAAATTCAATGAGAAATAAACATCAAAGCAAAGCTTAGTATTTTAATACTGCAATAAACTTAAAACTAAAATAAAAGCAAGTCAGCCTAATTGGTAAACTTGCTTTTTTGTAACTCTAATTGAATAGTTTATCCTCTCAGTTCACTTTGTTTAAGCTAAACTATCGTAAACATTTAATTATGGTACATACTTTTTCATAATGCTAACTTTTGTTAACAGCATTTTACACTATATAAAAGTACAATTATGTGCGCGGTTTTTACATTTACCAACCTTCTTTTATTATTTACTATTGATTATGGAAAACGCTTTTATAGTGGAAAAATAGAACTTTAAAAATGGAGGTTTTCAATGATCAATAACTCAAATTTATGTCTTAATCGGAAGTCTGCTCCCGGTCTTCCAATTACGGATTTTATTAAACTAGCACATGATTTAGGAATTAAGCACGTAGAATTGCGCAATGACCTGGGTAGTGAGCCAGATAATAAGAACATTTTGGACGGAATGAGCATTTCTGAGTTCAACGACTTGTTAAAACAGTATGACGTTCAGGTTGAAGATATCAACTCACTAGGCAGTACTGATCTATTGTCGCAAAAAGAGGATAATCTTAAAGACTTAAATGAAATGATTACAATTGCTAAGGGCATTGGTGCAAAAAAAATACTTTTTTGTCCAGTTATGGATAAGCATGATTATCGCAGCAATAATGAAAAATTTACCGAAGGCGTCAAGACAGTCAAGGTTTTTGCAAAGCAACTTGAAGAAGAAGGAATGTCTGGACTTTTTGAAACCTTAGGCTTCCCAGAAAGCTCTGTAAGAACACCTTTTAGAGCCATTGACATTATTAAAGAAGCAGGAGCCGATAACTTTAAAGTAGTTGCAGATTTATTTCATTGGTTTATGGGTGGCGTTACACGAAAGGACTTAGACGAAAAATTGGATGTTAGTCAAGTAGGACTAATCCACATGAGTACGGTTGAAGTTAAAAGACCAAAATCAAAACTGACAGATCAAGATCGGGTACTTTTAGGTGATCCAAATCACGATAATATTAGTGCTTACGATACTATTAAGTGGTTTGCAAACAGCCAGTTTGACGGTTTATTTTCCTTTGAACCATTTTCCAATGAATTACGTAAATGGAATTACGAAAAAGCTAAAGCAAATCTTACAACCAGTATTGAACTGCTGAAAAAAATATAGGAGGAAACAACTATGCTAGAATTAAATGATTTTTGTGTTAATCGTTGTTGTGCCGGCGGTCTCTCATTACCCGAATTTGCTAAATTAGCAAATGATGTGGGTGTTCACAATATTGAACTTCGCACTGATATTCATCAAGGCAGTAATTTTTTAGATGATTTAACTACTGATGAATTTAACAACTTGCAGCGCAACTATGATGTACATGTCGCCAATATTTCTGCCGAATTTAACTTAGATGATCAAAGTAATTGGAACCAAAAACTGCAAGAAGTCACTAAATTAACGGAAATTGCGCAGAAAATTGGTGCGCAGAACATCCTTTTTACTCCTATTCGAAACACCGATGATATTCGAACTGACGAGCAAAAATTTGCCGATTTAGTTCACAATATTCGTATTTATTCTGATATTCTCGGTGCAGTGGGTGTAAACGGACTTGTTGAGCCACTTGGCTTTGGTGACTCATCACTCCGCTTTCCGTGGGTTGCACAAAGAATTCTCCAAGAAGCCGATGCTAAAAACTTCAAGTTAATTGCCGATACTTTCCATTACTATAAGGCAGGTGTTACTAAAGATGACTTTACAAAAAAAGTTGATGTCAGCCGGGTTGGTTTAATCCACCTCAGTTCAATCACGACTAACAAGAACCCTGAAGAGGCAGACGACGCTGATCGCTACTTTATTTCTGATAATAAAGATGATGTAATGAAATCAGTAGAGCAAGCAAATTGGTTTAAAGAAAGCAACTATTTTGGTCTTTATTCTTTTGAACCATGTGCTCCTGAAATTAATGACTGGAGTTATGATAAATGCAAGAAAGAAATCTCAAGTAGCATAGAAAAGATTATTGCGGGATAAAGAATAAAAAATAATCTGTTAATGACTTATTAGATGGATAAGTTGTTAACAGGTTTTTATATTAAGAAGTTTTTTAAACCTAGCTACAATATTTAAAGAATTCAATAAAAAAGCGTATCAGGCTAATAACCAGTCTGATACGTTTTGCGATTAGAAAGTTAAGCAAAAACTTTGAAAGGGTTTGATTTTGATAAGTCTACTGTTTATTTTATTAAACTTTATTTTTGATAAACGAATTGGATTATGAAGTAAGTATTTGATTCAAATTAGTTAGCATTAATTAAATTAATACTGTGAATAATTTCTTTTTTAGCCTTTTTGGCATCCCATTTGTATAGTTCAGGTGAAAAAGGCTCAAATGAATATAGTCCGTCATAAGAACTATTTTCGAACATTTTTGCATGAACATCAGCACGCATTATGTCATTTTCATCTAGCATGATTCTGTCAGCATCATCTAAGTTTTCACGTTTCTTATGGTTGATGACCGAACTTAGGTGAACCAAACCAACCATTTGTGGATCAATTTTTGTGTCGAAATCTTTTTGAGTAACATTAGCTAAATAGTAATGGAAGTTGTCGGCTACTAGTTTAAAGTTATCTACACCAGCGTCTTTGATAACATCCTGAGCTTGCCAAGGGGTTCTAAGGGAAGAATCCATAAAACCCAAGGGCTCAAGCAAGCCGCTCATGTCATTTTCCTTTAGCAAGTTTGAGTATGCTTTCATGTTGTTAACTGCGCCTTGATATTTTTCTTCACTAGTTCTTGAATCATTTTCATCCCTAACAGGACAAAATAAAATGTTCTTAACTTTTAAAACGCGACCAATACGAATCATTTCTTCCAAACTAGTGATATTTTCATCTAATTTTGTTACTAAATCCATGTTGCCCTGAGCATTGATATCAACGACCTGAATGCCCTTTTCATCAAGCAGGTCCTTGATCTCCTCTGGCTGGTAATCATCTAAAATTGTGGAGTTATCAACTTTACCTGTAATATCATTACGTAATTCAATATACTTGATCCCCAAATCAGCAACCATGCGAATAAAATCTTTTAAATCTAATCCTGGTGCTGCTTTTCTATTAATACAAAAGTCATCGTAAGAAAGCATAACTGTCTCCTTTTTAGTTTATATGAAGTCCTTCTTTAATAGACTTTAATGTTTTTTCATTTGACCATTCAATACGGTCAGGCCACATAAATACGTTGTTCGTAACAATACCATCAAAGTTAATTTCACGAAGAGTAGCATAGAATGTATCCATATCTACTTCACCTTCACCTGGATTGAGGTGTTGGTGAATTGTAACGGGGGCACCAGGAGGATTAATTGTGTATCGTAATCCATATGATCCAGCAAAATTAAATGTATCTGCGATTAATATGTGGCTCAAAATATCTTTTGAATCCAAAATTTCTTGACGCACATCACCCTTACCAGCATCTGAATAGAAAGCGTGTGCTGAACACAATACTTGTCCTACATTATCTGAATTTAATGAACGAATAAGTTGAGCTGCGGCATAGCTTGATTCGACAAAGTCATTTGGATGAGCCTGAATCTCAAGACGAATTCCTTCTTTTTCAAAAATTGGAAGCAATTCTTCCATCGATTTATACCATTGACCTTCAGAGGTTACAGAATTATATTTATCGCCAGAAAACTCAGTATTAATTATATCGACTCCTAATTCTGATGCTAGCCAAATAGTTCTCTTCATATTGCGAACTGCTGCCTGGCGTTCCTGTTCGTTTGGCGATGACCATTGCTGGACAGGTACCAACGATGAAATTTGTACTCCTGCATCCATACACCATTTGCGAACATCAGCAATCATGGCCGAATTTGCCTTCGGATATTGGTAAAACCAGAAAAAGTCTTGTCTTGGAGCTAATTCCAGGTACTTGTAACCCAACTGAGCTACTTTGTCAATTGTCTCATGAAGAGGTGTGTTATCACGAAACATCGAAGCATCATATGCTAATTTCATTAAAAGACCTCTTTTTTCTTCTTATCTTATTACTTGTTTTCATAAAGAGCTGGTCTCTCTGGTAAAATAACTGGCTCCTTAACAAAGCCGTTATCGCGTGACTTCTCTAAAGCATCAGCTGCGACGCAAGCCATTAAACCATCCCAAGTTGTAGGTGCAGTTGGGTTAAGATGATCGGCCAAAACTCCATTTACCCAATCCTGAATTTCAGAGTCAAAGGCCTGACGGAAGCGAAAGCTGTCATTTTGTGGAATTGAAGTCTGGAATCTTTCTTGTGTCTTGACTGATGTGAATGTTGGACTAGTCAAAGCAATATTACCTTCTTCACAAACGACTTCACAGTTTATGTCATAGCTGTTATGGTTATTAACAAAAACTTCGAGGTCAGCATGTACGCCGCTCTTAGTGTCGAAAGTCATAATTTGTGGGTCTTTCAAACCTTTGTGGGTATACTTGGTCTGTGCGCCTGGAATAAAGCAAGAAACTTTGTCATAGTCACTTCCTACCAACCAGTGCATGATGTCGCATTCGTGAATAGCTGTTTCAACAATTGCATCGTTGTCATAATAGTCTGAAACTGTAGTTTCGTTTCTATGAGTCATGTGAAGAACCAATGGTTTGCCATACGTTCCTTCATCGATTGCCTTCTTGATTTGACGGTAGCCATTATCATAGCGACGCATAAAGCCTACTTGCACCATTCGCTTACCGATTTTGGTTTCAGCTTCAACAACACGCTTACAGTCTTCAGCGGAAGTTGAAAGTGGCTTTTCACTAAAGACGTATTTACCTACTTCAAGAGATTTAAGAACAAATGGTACATGAGTATCGTGTGGACGAGTAACAACCATGACTGCATCAATATCAGGTGATTCAATCAATTCATCGCCCGTTTTGAATTGCCTGCAGTTAAACTTTTTTGCCAGTTTTGCTGCACGTTCCTGTTTGATGTCAGCCACACCTGCTAGTGTTGCGCCGTTAATACTATTTGCAACACGTTCGACATGGTCGGTTCCCTTGTAACCACAACCAATAATACCTATTCTAAGTGTCATAATTTGCCTCCTAAGACTTAAGTTATTTTTAGGTAAGCGCTTTCGCTTACTTGATACAAAATTCATTATAGAGCTTTATAAACTTCTCACAATGTAAATAAATATTTATAAAATGTAAAAACTAACTAAATATTTTCGTCTTTTTATCCCCAAAAAGCAGTACTATGAATCCACCTATTAATGAAGCAATCCCTAATACATAAAATGCTGTAATCATTGAATATTTAGCACGCAATTGGCCTGCTAGAATTGGAAATAATGTCATCCCTAACGCATAAATAGATTGAAAAAAACCAGTTGCAGTTGACAATGCGGCTTGTGGTACTTCAGAAATCGCCACAGCATTTAGAATTGCGAACAGCGTCCCTGTACCAATTCCTGGTATGAGCTGTAAAAAGTAGATTAAATAAATATTCTTTGTGATTGGTACCAAAAAGCAGTAAATTGCTAACAGAATATAGCTAACTATCAAGATGCTTTTTTTGGAAAATCGGGAAAGAAGCCTTGAAGAGGTTATTTGCGCAAATATAACTGCTGCCATCATGAAGATAATTGAAGAAAGACCCTCAGAATATTCTGGTGCATGAATTTCTTTAATAACTTGAGTGGTAAAAGACATTGTGGTTGACATCTGGACACCCTGCTGAATAAATGCAAGAAGTCCGCATATCAGTAAAGTCTTGTTTTTTACAACTCGAAAAAAATTAGACCAGAGATTTTGATCAGAGTTAGTTGAAAAGGCAACATCTGGTAGCGTTATGGATAATGCAAAAGCTAGTATTCCAGCTATAATGCTAAATAAACATAAACCTGACATCGAAAATTGCCCATAAAAAATACTGGAAATTATAAATCCTAAAAGCATTCCTATATTATTAAACATTACTAGAATTGCCATATTTTCTACTTTACTATTTTTAGTGTTAATTTTTAAAAAAAAGAGCATAAAGGACAGCCAAGTTGAGCTAGCAATTCCTGAAATAATATTACCAATTAAAAATCCTATTCCATTTGGAAAAACTAACCTTATCAAAGAAGCAAATCCGGAAAGAAATGTTCCAAAAATGATAAGTAATTTGTGATTCAAATACCAATCTGCTAGCATGCCTATTGGTATTCTAAGCAACAACTGTGATAAACCGTAGGCTCCTACAACAAGACCAATAAGGTTTGAAGCTACATTGATAGCTGTCAAAAAGGGAGTTTGGTAGGGAATATAAACATATTGCGCAAACCAAAATAAAACGATAATAGTGATAAATTTAATTGTTAGTCTTTGTTTTTTCATGAAAATATCCCAATTATATCTTGAATTTTTTTTCGAGATTAGCAATACTTTCAGTCCCAACAAGACGCGAAAAACGTGCTGCATCATTACAAGTTTTCTGCTTTTTTGAAACAGTTGTACACTTAAGCTCTTGTCTAAGCGTCTCCTGCTCTTTTTCTACACTTGCATATAACGTGCTATCATCGAATGTTACTATGGAAACGCCTAATTTAAGCAACTCATTCATGCTGATAGGTTCTTTCAGTGAGCAGGCATTTATTAGCAATGGTGTATCTGGAATTTCTCTGATAATTTTGCTAACTTCCATAATACTTGCAATATTATCAATGAACAGCATATCAGCGCCTGCCTTAACGTAATTGCTGCATTTATTAATTGTCTCATTAATATTACAAATATCACGAGAAGATGTATGAACCATAATTGTAAAATCATTATTTTTTCTGGCTGCAACTGCAGCGTAAATTCTGTTTACCATTTCGGGTATTGGCACAATCATAGTTTTCGCCATCATGCCGCATGCTTTAGGCCAGACTCCGTCATCAATGTAAATTCCTGCTGCACCAATGGCTTCGTAGCTACGCGTAGTTCTCGCAATATTTTCCCTAAAACCATGACCGGTACCTACATCACATAAAACAGGAATATCAACGCTATCAATTATCTCTTTTGCCTGATTAAATAATGCATAAAAATCAGCAAATCCCATGTTGGGCTGACCATAAGCAGAATTAACTGCAAAGCCAGTCAAATTAATGGCCCTTGCACCCGCTTTTTCACATACTTTGGCTGATAGTCCATTGCCGGCAATTGGTAATTTGAGGATTTTATCACCTTCGTGAACTAAATCATTAAAAGCCGAACACATTATTTGTGCTTTGTTTTTCATTGTTATTCCCCCCTAAATTAAAAACTCAATATTTCATTATCCGCTTTTTCAATCTGATCAATTGTCTGCCTGACCGGCAGAATAAATGAAGGTTTTAATTCACGGGCCTCAGTAAAAGATATTGCTCGATCGTCCAGCGCTATTCCTAAGTGATTAAAAAATGCTGTTTGCTTAAGTTTAAGCAAGTCACTTTTATTAGAGCGTGAAACAATAATCTGTGTAATTCCTAATTGCAACAATGCCTGAATACGATTTAATAATTCGCTATAGCCATACTCATTAATTCCCTCCAGTTTAGGAACAACTTGCAGATTATAATCTTCAGCACCATATATGGCTGCTTTGACAGTATTAATGAAAATTTTTTTTGCAATTGAGCCTGAAATCTTTACCGATGTTGAAGGCCAAATTTGGTCGTTTATTACCAAGTATTTCGCGCCAGCATTGCCCAGCTCCTCTGCTGTCATTCGCGCACTTAATTCATTACCAAAACCAGTCTGACCATCAGCAATTAATACCGCATCTGTTTCAATACTCAAAGTAGTAAAGTATTGTAAATATTCACGCCTAGTAATCAGACCTTCATTATCCCTACCTAAAGTCATTAAGGATAAGAGCCTGCCACTGACAAAAACTGGTGTGCTTTTCTTACAGTTTCTTATTAACCTTGCAGAAACAGATACAGGGATTATTCCTTTCAACATAGCAATCTCCTTATTTTTGCTTTTTACCAAAAAACTCGTAGAACTAATCAGCTGAATGTTTGCATTAATCATTCTGAAAAAGTTAACTACGAGTTTTAGCAAATATTTTAGTATGTCATCGAATGTGTTTTACACATCGCATATTTGTTGTCAATAAAATTTTATTTACTATGGAATTCCTTTGCCGAATCTAAAGCGTTTTTAACAGCTTCCCTCATAGCTCGACTCGAAGAAGAAGCTCCTGAAACAACATCAACATCATAAGTGTTTTTCTCTACCATGATTTTTGGCAAGGTCTTAACCGCACGCTTACCATAGTCTTCACTTTCGCTTTCCTGTAAAACTTCAACATTTTTCAGGTTCAAGTCATCATCTACAGTGATTCGGACAACGATATCATTGCCCATACCAGCAGAACTTACGCCAAGAAATTGGTTTTTGTCCAGCTTAACGGTATATTTTTTCTTCAAATCGGTAGATAAGTCAGTGTCTTCTTTTACAGATGCACCTGAGGTGACATCACTGTTGTCGTCAAACACATTATTTCTGTCGGGCTTTACCTTGGCAGCATTTTCACCTGCAACCTTACCAAATATCAGACAGTCAGCAAGGTTTTCACCACCTTGATAAATCCTAACAATGTTGCTTCCAAGTTCACCTGCACCATAAAAATGAGGAATCGCATTGTTAAATGGATCCATGATCTCAGCCTTGCCGTTTCTCTTTGGACCACCATGCGTTTGCGCAATTGATTGAACCATAGGCAAAGCATATACAGTATGCGTTGCGTCAAATCTCTCCATGGTATCAGCTGCACGGTGGTAATCTAGATCGTTACCGGATTCAGCGTAAGAATTAAACATATCAATTGTTAAAATTAGCGTTTCTGTTTCAACACCGATTTTGGCTGCCAGTTTCTCAACGCTGTCAGCACTTATCAAGAAATTCTTTAGTGCTCGTTGATATGGTACGTGATCTATTTTAGCCAGTCTTTCGTATTGCTTTTGATCAAAAACAACGTACGGCTTAATTGGAGCCTGCGGCGTCCGCCATTGACCATGATTGTAGAACCAGCCCTCTATACTAAATATATCTTCACGACAATATCTAGTACCATCATCACCAACTAAGAAAATGCTACCTGTGTACATTTCTTTAGCATCAATATCGGCTGGCTGGAAAATACTGCGCTCACCTTCATGCACTGGTAATGTTAAATCACCAACGATGCCAGCTGAGTTATAAGTAGTCATATGCCATAATCTAGCACCAGCTTCAATTGCAAGGTCAATACCATCACCAGTGTTGTAAAGAGTTCCCACTGGAGCTAAATGGTGCTCACCGATAAAATCTTGAATTTTAATTTTACTATTCGAGAAGCCACCAGTTGAAAGAACAACACCATTTCGTGCTCCAATATTTCTCACTTTGCCCTTTCTCTTGATTTGAACACCAACGACAGTTTTATCAGGGGTTTGAATAATATGAACGGCTGGCGATTCAAACCAAACGTCAATATTATCCATCCTGTCAATAACCCTCTCTCTAAGCACAGTCCATAGTGCAGAGTCAAACATTCCATTATGAACAGTCATTAATTCGGAAGCTGAAGAATTAGTGAATTCTGGGTGTGTTGCGGTCGTTTGATTATCAGCAGTATGACTTAACGGGTTATCATTCGGATGTTCACCAAATACAAACGGCTCTACCTCTAAGTATTTAGAGAAGTAATCTTTCATGTTTGACAAGCCCTTGATTACAGTATCTTCCACGTCTTTATCAATGTGGAAACCTTGCGCAAGCTGCTTATAATATGTTCTGAACTTTTCTGGATCTGGGGTATAACCAACATTTTGGCCCGAGTATCTGGTATTACCACCCTCATGGCCTTCCGGAGCTTTTTCTGCTACCAAAACTTTTGCACCGTCATCTGCAGCAAATCTGGCTGCACTAGCACCAGCACCACCAAAGCCTAACACTACTACATCGTAGACTTTATCCCAATTTATGGACTTATCAATTATCATATTTATTAAAAACCTCTCTTTTTTTAAGGCAAATTAGGCGTAAATTAATTTGAAAAATTTAATTAAACAAGCATGTTATATCAATCTAAAAACTAGTGAATTTATCATTATTATGAATTTTTAAAAGAACTACTCAAATAATTAGATGTTTACAGTTCGGGTAAATTCGCATTCTTGATATTAACTAGTAAACGTTATAAGTGATAAAAATACTTGTTAACTTATGATTGCTTATTTTTACTTTCTATATGGTGCAAACAGTTCATCTTCCATATACTTATGTGCCTTTAATGCCATTTCAAATGGATTATGCTTCTTAGGATCCTGTTCTGCCTCAACCATAATCCAACCTGTATAGTGATGATCAGCTAGTGCCTTAAATATTGGCCTAAAGTCAATATCACCGTCACCTGGTACAGTGAACATGTCATTCATAAATGCATCTTGGAACGACAATCCCCTTGCCTTTGAATCATCTTCTTTAGCTTTACGAACATCCTTGAAGTGTACATGGACAACACGGTCAATAAATGCGTTAAGCATCGGCATTACTTCACCTTCTGAAACAAAAGCATGACCTGTATCAAATACCAGACCAACCTTGTCCGGATCAGTATTGTCCATAAGTCTTTCAGTTTCTTCAAAAGTTTGAATGCCGGTACCCATGTGGTGATGATATGCGATTTTTACGCCATATTTCTTACCAATTTCACCATATTTATTCAGGCCTTCACAGACTTCATCCCATTCCTTATCCGTAAAGTAAGGTTTATCCGTAAAAATATTTTTACTTGTTTGCTGAATTGAATAAGTTTGCTCTGAAACTGTAGTAATGTGAGCTCCTAGAGCCTGTAGTTTCTTGCAGTGCTCTTCAAAGTCAGCCGTTGCTTTTTCAATACCGTCTCTAATAATGAAACTGCTGAACCATTGACCAGCAATTTCAATGTGACGTAATTTTCGTTCGTAATTTATTTCATCTGTGCTTGGGAAAAAGCCACCCATTTCTACACCCTTAAAGCCAGCTAATGCGGCATCGCTTAAGAGTTGAGGAAAAGTGTTTTCAGCACCAATTGATGGAATATCATCATTGCGCCAACCAATAGGACAAATACCTAATTTAATATTTTTATCAATTTTATATTCGGCCATAATATTTCTCCTTACTAAATAAATTATTTAGTTGCTTATTTTTATTTTTCATATCTTTCACGGAAGAATTTTTCAATACTGTCTAATGAAGCACCCTTTGTCTCTGGAATCCTAACTTTGACAAACCATGCGCCGATAAGACAGAATATCGCAAAAATATAGAATGATGATATCCCTAAAATAGAGAGAATAACTGGAAAAACTAATCCAACTATAAAATTAGCCATCCATAAAACAAAAATCGTGATACCAGTTCCTAATCCACGGTAGCGGACTGGGAAGATCTCCGAATTGAGCAACCACGTAACGGGCCCCAGGGTCCCCTGATCAATCACAATATAAATGAGTAAAATAATCAAAACTGCAAATGGAGCCCATGAAGTATGAAGGGCAAAACTGCCAATTAGCGCAATTGCAACTAAAGCAACTGCACAAAAAACATATCCGATTAGCAGCAATGGCTTTCTGCCAAGTCTATCAACCGTATACATTCCAACAATGGCGCCAATTACTGAAAATACTCCATTTGCAATATTCATATATAATGATGTATTGCTACCAAAACCAGCAGAAGTTAAAATTTTGGTACCGTAATACATGACGCTGTTAATTCCAGCAAATTGTTGGAAAACGCCTAATAAAGAACCTGTAATAACAATTTGCAAAATCCAGGGTTTTTTAAAATCCTTAAACGAAGCTTTTTCTGCATTTTCTTGTTTTAATTTTGCCGCGTTTTCTTTTAAGTCGTTAATCTCAGCTTCTGCTTGTGCCTTACTCCTGACCCGACAAAGAGCTTCCAGAGCTTGGCCAAACATTCCTTTGTTTGCATACCATTGAGGACTTTCTGGAACCAGGTACATGCCAAACCACAATAAAACACCTGGAATAGCCGTAATACCCAGCATTATTCTCCACACAGCAGCATCATGAAGACCAATCGTATTGCCCAAAACGGCATTAATGAGAAAAGCTAGTCCTTGACCACCGACAATCAGCAACTGGTTCATGCTTACAAACTTACCGCGTTCTTCAGCTGGTGAAATTTCTGCTAAATAAACGGGTACCATTGCAGAAGTTGCACCAACTGCTAGACCCATAATTACTCTAAAAATAATCAGAATCATTGTATTAGGTGCAAAACCACAACCCAAAGCGGTAATTGTGAATAACACTCCTAACCAAATCATCAGCCTTTTACGACCAATTCGATCGCTTAACGGACTGCCAAAGACGGCACCAAAAGCGGCACCAAAAGTCAGCCCACTTGAAACAACGCCTTGCTCAAAAGCTGACAAGTTTAACTGACTTGGTTTTGCCATGAAATCTAAGGACCCATTTACTACCCCAGTATCAAAACCGAAGCAAAGAGCTCCCATACATGCAATCCATGCAACCAAAACTAAATAACCATGATGGTTATTTTCATAACTATCTTCTTGCATTTTGCAATCTCCAAATTTTTCTAACCTAATGCTATTATTTATAAAAGCATAGGATTAAACTTAACTACACCTATTTTTTTAACGAGCAAAAAAATAAATACCTATGTAACATAGATCTTTAAATCTATTTTTTCGTGATTGCAATCACTAAAAATCATTTTATTTAGAGTCAACCTTTTTGCAAGCGCTTATATTTTTTTGGAAGATTCGTCACAAATTTATCTTTTATTTATGTTCCGTCAGATAAGGATTTTTCCAATATTTTGGCAAAAAATAATAAAGAACAATTTCCAAGCATAAAAGTAATTTAAACTAGAAAATATGAGCTTTATTAAGAATAAAAGCGTAAATTTTAACCACAAAAATGTAAATTTTTATCTCAGATGGCCCCTAAAATAACAACTTTAACCAGATTGTCCCTTAATTTAGAAAGTTTTCAAGAAATTAAACTGACTATCACTAATGCTTATATATCAATGAATCGCAAGTGTCATTTTTTTCTTTTGAACCCGGATTTACTTGTAATGATTTTAAAAATATGAATAAATTACTCACGAGCATATTTTTGACTGATTGCATCACTATAACTGATTTATTTTTGAATTAGGAAATGGTGATACGATGAATAATAATCAAGCTACGTCTTCTGGCAAAGAAGATGAGATCGTAAATAAGAAGAAAAAAGAAAAGTTACAATTATACGGTTGGATAATCACTTTGGGTGGTCTGCTTTTTGGAATTGATACAGGAGCAACTAATGGCTCTCTGGCCTTTATGAGCAGACCAGATCAGCTTAACTTAAATGCTTCAGACGAAGGACTAGTTACTAGTGGAATAACTTTAGGTGCAGCTTTTGGCGCAGTTATTGGTGGCAAATTGTCAGATCGATTTGGCAGAAAACATGTTTTAATGTACGCAGCCTGGATTTTTGTTTTGGGTACCTTAGGTTGCACTTTTGCTCCCAATGCCATTGTAATGATCCTATTTAGATTCATTTTAGGATTAGCTGTAGGGGCTGAATCTGTCATTAGCCCTGTTTTCCTTGCTGAACTATCTACCCCAGATATTAGGGGAAATTTTGTTAATCATCATGAATTGATGATTGTCAGCGGACAATTACTGGCTTACATTATCAATGCTCTTTTTGGCGTAATGCTAGGTAACTACAGTGGAGTATGGCGCTATATGCTGGCTTTTGGCTTAATTCCAGAAGTTTTACTTTTAGTCGGAATAAGCAAAGTTCCAGAATCACCAAGATGGCTGATTACCAAACATCAAAATAAAAAAGCCGCGAATATATTAAAGGATATTCGTAGCAATAGGGAAGACGTATCAACTGAAATATCCGAAATAGAAGATTCCTTAGCAAAAAGTAATAAACAAAAAAAGGTAACACTAAAAGACTTAAAAGTTCCGTGGATTCGGCGTCTAATTTTAATTGGCATTGGACTAGGCATTATGCAGCAAGGCATTGGCATTAACATTATTATGTTTTATGGAACAACGGTTCTAAGCAATGCGGGTTTTAGCCATTCTGCAGCCTTAGTCGCAAATATCAGCAACGGTATCATTTCAACCATTGCAACCATTGTCAGCATTCATTTAATGGGTAAAATTGACAGACGAAAAATGGTCATTACCGCAATTTGTGGTACTACTACCACTATGCTAATAATCAGTATCTTGTCTTTTTTGCTCAAGGATAATTCTCTTTTTCCATATATTATGTTGATATTAATGGCAATTTTCTTAATCTTTTTTCAGGGTGGAGTTTCGCCAATTGTATGGGTACTGTTATCGGAAATTTTTCCCCAGAGCATTCGTGGAATGGCAATGGGCATAGCGACTTTCTTTCTTTGGTTTGCAAATTTTTTAGTCGGCTATATTTTTCCGATTTTATTAACAAATTTTGGATTAAGCAATACATTTATTATTTTTACCATATTAAATGTTCTTTCTTTGTTTTATGCAATTAAATTCATCCCTGAAACACGTGGAAAGTCTCTTGAAGAGTTACAATCCTGTTTTCAGTCTAGCGAAACAGCTGAGGATAAAGAAATGAAGAAGGAATAAAATGAATAAGTACAAAGATTTTATTCCCGAAAATGAATGTGGCGTAACTGTTGAAAAAGGCATATATTATAACAATCCCAGTGATTTAGCTCACGAAATATACTTTTACCCGATGTTTGGAGCTGAATATCGGGTAACTTATCCTTATCAGGTAAAGAGAGATTTTATGGACTCATTTTTACTTATGTATATCAAAAAAGGAGAATTGAAGTTTTGTTTTCGTAATCAGGAATTTCACGCTAAGAATAAGATTGTTTTACTTGACTGTAAAGAAATAAACAGCTATAAGGCTATTACTGATAGTGAATTTTACTTTCTTCACTTCAATAGTCCATTTATGCAAAAGATTTTCAATCAAATTACTAAGTATACTCTTCCAGTTTTTAATCCTCGCAAAAATATTGAGAATTTATTCATAAGAATTTTCAGACTTATTTCTACCAATTCCGACGGTCAAAATGACCCATTTTTATCAAACTTAACTTACAATTTGATTTGTGACTTATCAGTAACACAGGAAAACAAATTAACAAATTTATCAAGTGACTTTCATTCTATGCCTGATTACATTAAGTCTGCGCTAGAATTTATGAATCGAAACTACAAACAAAAAATTAGAATAAGTGATATTGCTTATAATTGCTCAATTAGTCCTTCCCAACTTTCTCGAGACTTTAAAAAATATACAGGTATGAGTTTGCATCATTATTTATTAAAAGTTCGCGTTAAAGTAGCTAAAAGTTTATTAGTAAAAGATAATGCTATTCCGTTGGAAAAAATAGCTAGTTTATGTGGTTTTACAGACGCATCACATTTATACAAAAAAATTAAGGAAGCTACCGGATTATCACCTGGTAAATTTAGAAAAAAATACTACTAAACTATTTGCAATCTAAGTATTTGCTTAAAATAGCACAATTGTTTTTATATATTATGCATAAATTATTAATATAGTTACATATTATTTATAATGTATAAATAATTAAAAAATTCACCTAGTCATATGTACTAAGTGAATTTTTAAATATCTAGTGTTTTAAATATACAAATACTCGATAGAATAGATTCATTTTTTAAATCTCATTAGCCATTATTCATAATATAACAAGTTTTTCCTTTTCAATCAGATAATAATTGCAGCTTTTTACAATTTCCTGCACAAATAGACCAACTGTCCGTTTATTTCGGATAATTAGCCTAATTAATAAAATTTTAATAATACTATTGCCAATATCTGATTTAATTACTTAAAACTGTTTTTAGCTATCTAAAAGGAAAACAAATTATGCAATCTAAAAATCATTTTATAAGAAGTGGTCATTTTGGATACTAATATTCATAGCAATCTTTATAGCTAACACTTTCGGCACCAGCTTATCTAATTACAGCCACGCAACCGAACCTCATTTGGCCAATAACCAAAAATTCATTAACTCGCAGTTTTCCAACATGTATCTAATCGATATCTTAACTTCTTGTTTGCAAGAAGAAGATTGTTTTAAAAACTCAATGACTACAACAAGAATTGCAGTTGATGATCGCTAAGTTGCATACAAAAAAGCCATGGTCAAAATTATGACCATGGCTTATTGTTTTAACTTATTTTCCGCTTTCTGCTCTTGACTTATAGGCACCTTCGGCTGTGTTAATTACCAGCTCTTCGCCTTCTTTAATGAAGTCGGGAACTTGAACCACTAAACCTGTTTCCATTGTGGCAGGCTTACCGGAACCAGTGACAGTTGCACCCTTAATTCCAGGCTCAGTATGAGCGACCTTCATTGTAACGGTTGAAGGCAGCTCAACACCAAGCAGCTTAGTACCATCCGCAAATTCAAGTTGAACTTCAATATTAGGCATTAAGTATAGCTTATCGTCACCAAGTTGCTCGCCTGAGACCTCATATTGCTCATAAGTTTCAGTATCCATGAAGGTGTAAACATCACCTTCATTGTAAAGAAACTGCGCATTTTTCTTTGTAATATCAACTAATTCGACTTTTTCAGTCGGACGCATTGTCTTATGAACCACTGCACCACTTTCAATATTGCGCAAGTCCATTTGCATAACGGTATTACCCTTTCCGGGCTTGTGGTGATTGGCCTTGAGTACCTTAATCATTTTGCCGTCTTGACTGAAAACCATACCTTTTTTTAAGTTAATTGCCTGTACCATTTTTGTCTCCTTTAAAACTCACTTTAATTATTATTCATCAAGAAAGTTGACGCCGGAGGCAAGGCAAATTTTTTTATTAATAATAAATAAATCGTATTCATAGTGTTTAGTATAACAAAGTTGCGCACATCTAGGTACCAAAAAATTAGCGTTTTTAGTGATTATAACAACTGCCTTAACTCACCTAATTGTTAGCTACTGCAGCTTTAGCATAAATTGCTTTGGCGGTCATCAGGTCTTGTGCCGCAATGCCAACTGTTTTAAAGAAGATAGTCTCTTCGTCATTTTCACGCCCAACTAGTTCACCACTAATTACCTTACCGATTTCACCTTGCAAATGACTTTCGTCAATCAATCCTTGCTGTAGTGGAATAATAATATCACCGGCTTCTGCTAGAACCGCTTTTTTCGCATCAAAACAGATTTTATCAGCATGTGCCACCAGCTCTGCTGGGGTTTCCTCCATTTGTGGTTGATACGAACCAACGCCGCAAATTGTTGCCCCTTTTTTAACATTGCTAAAATCATAAACGGGTTTATGCGATGGGGTAACTGAAATGATGATATCTGCATCCCGAACGGCCTCATTACCTGTTTTTACGGCTTTAATCTTAGTCTGATATTTGGCTAGCTTAGTTTGCATTTTGCTGGCAAATTCCTGTGCACGCTCAAAGTTAAGGTCACTCACCAAAACTTCAGCCAAATCGCGAACAAGTAGCATTGCCTCTAGTTGTGTCGCCGCTTGTGCGCCCGTACCAATTAGTGCACCCTTAGTACAATTTTTTCTTGCTAAATATTTAAGTGCAACACCTGAAGCCGCCCCAGTGCGTAATTGCGTCAGGTAATTACCATCAATAATGGCATTTACGACACCGGTATTTGCATCAATATTTAACACCTGCGCGTTGATTGAGGGTAGGCCATGCTCAATGTTATTCGGAAACATGTTCAAAATCTTCACGCAAGCAGCATCTTTTTCTTCACAAAAAGCCGGCATACATAAGAAAGTATCGCGCCCATTCTTTTTCACAATCTGTGTTCGCAAGGGAACGTCAACTTTGCCTGCTGAAAAGTATTTGAATGCTTCTGCTACTGCATCGATACACTCTTTAAGTGAATAACACTTTTCAATGTCCTTTTTTGTTAATACTAACATCGTTTTTCTCCCGCACGGCTTTCGCCATCTTTTTAACTAAACAGATTACTAAAATTGCCTTAAATAAATCTCATCAATTCGGTGACCTGTCGTTTTATGCAAAACTAGGCTAGCACGTTGTCTCGTTGGTGCAATATACTCCCGCAGGTTAATCAAGTTAACCATTTGCCAAGTATCCTGAGCCAGTTGTAAAGCATCTTCTCGTGGCCCGTTAGCCATCTCGTAATAAAAGTTAGTAGGATTATTCTTATTAAGTTCCAAGACACGTACAAACCGCTGCATAAACCACTTTTCAATTAAATCTTCGTCCGCATCAATATAAATTGAAAAATCAAAGAAATCACTCGTGACAATTTGCCCATTTGTCGGCAACTGTAAGGTGTTAATTCCTTCAATAATCAAAATATCTGGCCGTTGAACATGACCGTACTTGCCGGGAACAATATCGCTTAATTCCTGGGAATAAAGTGGGTACGCGATATTATCTTTACCACTAAGGACATCACGCAAAAAGTTCCTGAGCAAATTCATGTTGTAGCTTTCAGGAAAGCCTTTGCGATCAAATAAGCCACGTCTTTTTAGCTCATCATTGGGATAAATAAAACCATCAGTGGTCATCAAGTGGACCTTTAAATTAGCAAACGTTCTACTCAATAAAACCTGCAACAAACGGGCTGTCGTCGACTTGCCGACCGCAACCGAACCGGAAATTCCAATGATAAAAGGGGCTGCCGTCACTTTTTGTCGTAAAAACTCGCTTTGTTTTTGCTGCAGCCGACACTTTTCCTGGTAAACCAAATAGAGGTAATTGATTAAACTGCCATAAATTTCTTGGACATCAGTAAGATTAATAACATCCCCTAATGACTTAATATTAGCCAACTCTTCTTTAGTAATTTTAACCGCAGCCTCAGATGAAAATGAGGCCCATTCATCACGATTAAAACGCAAATAATTCTTCATCAGTAATAGTTCCTTAATCTTTTTTATTCATTATAAAATAAATTTCTGCCTTGCACCAAAAACTGCCAGAGCAGGCATTTTCTAACTAAAAAACTCGCGTACATTAACGCGAGTTTGTAATTTTTATAAATCATAAGCCATCATTACATGCTCGATGCCAGCTTCAGTAAAAACATCTCCCTGAACCTGGTAGCCAAGGTAATCATAAAATGGTTTGGCTTGCATCTGTGCATGGCAATATAACCGCTTCGCCCCAAGTTTTTGCAAATATTCATGAACTTGCGCCATCATCTTAGTTCCAAGATTTTGACCACGCGCAGCTTTTGCAACCGCGACCCGGCCAAGCATCCATTTACCATTATTCACAAATAACCGGCAAACAGCTAAAGCATTGGTCTGATTTTCATTAAGCAGGAAGACTTGAATTGCGGTTAGATCTTGGTCATCAAGCTCTGGGTCAGTTATCTTTTGTTCCGTCACAAAAGTATCAATTCTGAGTCGGGCAACGCAATAGACCTCTCGCCCTGTCATTTCAGCAATCTTTTTAAAAGTAAACTTCTCATTTTCCATTTTGCGTGCCACCTATTTTTCAATAAAAGTCTGCGGGTCAACATCAAGCAGCGGACTTCTTTGACCAACATAGACAACATCTAGTTTATACATTGCCCGAGAAGTAATCGTATAGACCAATTGGGTTTCATCAGTTCGATGATAATTTTCGCGGGAAGCTCCCCACATAATAACGGCATCAAACTCAAGCCCTTTAGCAAGATATGACGGAATGATCAGTGTTCCCTCGACCAAGCGCTGGTTGGCAGTTGCAATCAGGGTAGCCTTAACGCCAGCTTGTTTTAGCTTGTCAGCAACAAATTTTGCTTGTTCAAGGTCTTTGGTAATAACGGCGGTGGTCAATTGCTCCTGATCATTATCTGCCAAAATCTTTTGGAGTAGTGCAATTGCCTGTTGATCATTCTCCCGGCCCCAGAGCACTGGTTTTGGCCCCTGCCGATTGAAAGACTCAATTTTTTCACCTTGACGTAAAATCTGCTTAGTGAAATCAGTAAGCTGCTTGGTTGAGCGGTAAGACTTTGTCAGCTGAACAACATCAGTTTTTTCAGGATCAAACAAGCCACTGATTTGTTTTAGTAGACTCTTACTTTCGTCTTTAGTAAAAATCGCTTGGTTCAAATCACCGAGCATTGTAAACTTCGCTCTGGGGAAGTTGTATTTAAGGTAGCAAAGCTGAAATGGTGTATAGTCCTGAATTTCATCAATAAAGGCATAGCGCATTTCATAATCGACGTGCCGTCCCGTAATCAGGTCATAAAGGTAAAGGTAGGCTGAAACATCGTTCATATGCATGTAATGCTTTTTAAAGCTTTCCTTGACCTTATTAACGTGATCACGCCAGTCGTTTTCCGTAATTTTCCATTTAGCCAAATCCGTCATTTTTGGCACTGCACGTAAGAAACTCAGGTACTGTGCCCGCATGTTGATAAAGTTGTTGCGTCGAATTTGCTGGAACACCTTATCCAAAGCCTTCACAACAATTTTGCGGCTCAAGAATTTCTCTTCTTTTTCTTCAGATTCAAACTCTTGATCCGGGCGGTCATACAACTGGTTAAGCTGTTCTTGGCTCAAACTTTGAATTGCATCTGACACCCATGCCTTCTTGCTTTCAGAACTTATTTTACGGTTCAACATCTTGATTAAATCTTCACGCGTTGCATCAATCCGGTTATTCAAGTTGTAATTGGAATTAAATGAATAATAGATTTCACCAATTTTTTCTTTAGTAAAAAATGGCCGCTTCTTATCGCGAAAGTAAATGTTTTTAAAAACCATGCCCCGACGATTGAGGTGTTTAGCATAGCGCGTTAAGAGGGCAAAGAAATTAGTTGAATCTTTAAAACGACTAATCGCAGAATCAGCAGCCGCATCTTCGAATTGGTCAAAGAGGTTTTCAACGCTCATTCCTGGTAAACGGCGGGCAACAAACTGCCAATAAGTCATTTGGACCATATTTTGTTCACCCATTTCTGGCAGAACATTTTTGATATAGTCATTAAATAATTGATTCGGACTAAACATAATGACGTTGCTACTAGTCAAGTTGCCCCGATAGCGATAAAGTAGAAAGGCGATTCGCTGCAAGATAGCGGAAGTCTTTCCCGATCCGGCTGCTCCTTGAACAAATAACAAGTCAGCGTCAGTATTTCTAATAATCTTATTTTGCTCACGTTGAATGGTAGTTACGATTGTCTTCATCTGCGTACTGGATTTTTCACCCAGCACTTCTAAAAGCATTTGATCACCAATTGACTCATTAGTGTCAAACATGTTAACAATTTGACCATCATCAATCATGAATTGCCGCTTTTTGGTCATTTCAACCGTAATCTCACCTTCTGGTGAATGGTATGAAACATCTCCCAATTTCCCATCATAGTAAATAGAGGAAATCGGTGCCCGCCAATCATAAATCAAAAAGTGATTATTTTTATCAGCAAATGAACCTAAGCCAATATAAATAGTCTCAGTTTTTTGCCCATTCTCTTTAAAATCTACCCGAGCAAAATAGGGCTTTTTTTCAAGCTTTTGAATCGTACTCAGTTGTCTAGCGGCATGCTGCCATGCATTCTCTCGTTCATCGAGCAATTGCTGCTGTTGATGAATGGATAATGCGGTTTCCATTGAAGTCGAGTAGCCATCATAATCCAATTTCACATCGTCAAAAAAATGCGAATTAATGTCTTTGGCTTCGCCTTCTGCCGACTTAATTGACGAGGATAACTCCGTCTTTTTTGCTCGAACCATCTTTAAGATTTGGTCAAGATGTTTTTGTTCAAATTTCTTATCATCTGTCGCGTTTAGCATAACGTCACCTATACGTTTTTAAAAAATACTAGCTTTTTAACATAACGTTATTTTTAGTTTTTTTAAAAAGCTGTCTATTATTTTACCATGATATCGATTTCGGCGATATCTAAAGAGCTTATTTTTTTAAAAAATTGTTATTAGAATATTATTCGTGAAATTATAGAAAATTACGTATATAATAGGTTAAAGAAACGAAAAATAATTATGTATATATTTCCCCAAAATAAAGTAACGGAGCTTGTAAACAATGAAAAATATTCAACACTTTTTAAATAAACTTGTTTTAGCTTTATTCACTGTTATTGCTGTCAACGGATCCTTCGAACTGCTTAATAATAGTATTTCCCTAAATAATTCATGTCAAATTGTTTATGCCAAGAAGACCAAAAAGGTTAAGCTTGCTAAGAAAACTAAAAAAGTTAAAGCTTCTACCGAATGGAGATGGCAAAAACCCGAAGCCACAGTTTACCTAGATTTAGATGGCAATAAAAATTTACTTTCTGCATCAGACGAAGCAATCAAGGCTTGGAATAATACCGGAGCTTTTACTTTTGTAAAAACTGATAACAAGAAAAATGCTGATATTGTAGTCGAACAAATCTACAATCCTAACAGTGACTATGCTGGTTACACCACTTTTCATTACTATTTAAAAAATGACATATTATTCTCGGCTGACACCAAATTAAACACCTACTACCTTGATAATTTCTCCTCATACAACTATAGTTATCAACGGGTAGTCAATACTGTTGAACATGAATTAGGACATGCAATTGGTCTAAAACATAATACTAATCAATCCGTCATGTATCCTACTGGTTCAATTTACCCAATTCAAAGTCTAGATATTCAAAATGTCAAGAAACTATATAAAAAGTAAAAATAGAAAATATGGGTAATTATTAAATGAAGAGAATATATATTGTTCGTCATGGTCAAACCTACATCAACCGTTACAATAAGATGCAAGGTTGGTGTGATACTCCTTTAACTGAAACAGGAACTAAGGGTGCTGATGAAGCAGGTGAAACACTAAAAGACACACCTTTTGATATTGCCTTATCTAGCGATTTGAAGCGTGCTAGTGATACTTGCGACATCATTATTAATCACAACGTTAATCGCAATGAAATACAGCACATTGCTACCCCATTTTTTCGTGAGCATTTTTATGGCTATTTTGAAGGCATGGACACCGATATGGCTTGGCAAATGATTGGTGGGCCTCATGGTTACAAAAATCACTATGATTTATTTAAGAATGAACCCATTGATAAAATTAAAGACTGGATTAAGGAAGCTGATCCATTTCATGATGCTGAAAATGCCCAAGAATATTGGGATAGGGTCGGACAAGGATTTAACTTAATCAGCCAACTTGATGGTGCTGAGAACATCTTGCTTGTAACTCACGGATTTACCATTCGTAGCATTGCCGCTAAATTCAGTGATGTTGACATCAGTGAAGGGCCTCGTAATTCTTCAATCACAATTATGAATATGACTAAACAATCTAAAAAAATTGTTTCGTATAATAAAATGAAACTCTAAGTTGTTTGAAGCTCTGATCATTTTAAGTTTCATTTACTAGTGGCAATCAATATTACTTTACAGCCTCATTTACCATATAATGGAAAATGAGGTTATTTTTTATTAAGCAACAGCTTTTTTATTTTATATTGATACCAAAAACACTTTTATTCTAATTAAATAGATTTCAAAGATGCTTTCTAGCTTATATATTTCAGGTTGCAACCCAAAATATATGTTTTTCATTTTAGCATTTTGAGACTATAATGTATATTATTTGCTTTACAGCTAGAATTGTTGCAATTAATATTTAAAAAAGATAGAAAGTCAAAAAATGAATAGGACATATCATTTTATAAATAAATTTATTAGTACAATATTGGTTTCAGCAGCTATCGGAAGCTGCTTTACTTTTAACAATCCTGTGATACCGACCCAAAATGCTGCGGCTAAAGCAACCACTTACCGGCGTTGGGATAAAGCTAAGACAACTGTTTACTTACAACTAGGTAAAAACAAAGATTTAATTGCCGCTTCAAACGACGCAATTAAGGCATGGAACAAAACCAAGGCGTTTACGTTTGTTAAGACCAAGAAGCCTAATAAGGCTAAGATTGTCATTATGCCTTGGTACAATACCACCACCGACTTTGCCGGGTATACTTCATGGCATTACAAGCTTAAGAATAAGCGAATGCATGATGCCACCATCCTGTTAAATCAATTTTACTTGCAAAACCATTCAAAAATCATTTTGACTCATGAAGACATTGTCAAAGTGGTTGAACATGAATTGGGTCACGCTATTGGCCTTAGTCATTATAAAAAAGCGCCATCAGTTATGGATCCTGAGTGCAAATATACCATTCAGCCACTTGATATTAAAAAAGTTAAAAAAATCTACCGTAAATAAGCTGGCAGTAAAACATTTTATAGCCAACGTAAAATGCTCTTAAGGACTTAGATTGAATATCTAGTTTGTCCTTAAGAGCATTTTTTACTACTTACCAGCTAACTTTACTAAGTAACTCAATTATTCAATTTTAAATGAATTGCTTACCTGTCCATTAGTCAGTTCTTCTGTCGCAATTGGCTTTTCCGGGTTGTGCTTTTGGTCAACCGTTATTTTGCCAGCAACTCCGGTAAAGTCTTTAATGTTGGCTAAGTTGGTTGCAATCTTAGCTGAATCATCCGATTTACCTGTTTCAATTGCTTCTTTAATCATATAAACCGCATCATAAGCAAGAGCTGAAAAAGTCGGTGCTTGTTCGTGATAACGCGCCTTATAAGCCTTCATAAACTTAGCAGCAACTGGATCCTTGGCAGCTGCCCGAACAGAAAATGGTGTCGTGTAGTAGATTTTAGTTGCATTTTTATTACCAGCAATTTGGGCTAATTTAGGATCGGCCATGCCATCACTACCAACGATTGGAACTTTAATCCCCATTTGCCGCGCTTGCTTGATGATTAAACCAGCTTCTGTGTAATATCCAGGAACATATATTGCATCAACTTTTTTGGATTTAAATGAAGTTAAAATGGCATTGAAGTCTTTGTCACCTGCTGAAAATGTTTGACTATCAACAATTTTGCCTTGATATGCCTTTTTAAAGGCCTTGGCTAAACCAGTGCCATAATCACTTGAATTATCAGCTAAAATTGCAACTCTCTTTGCCTTTAACTGATTAAAGACAAATTTAGCTGCGCTGCCACCCTGGAAGTTATTTTGATAGCAGGCACGAAAGACGTATGGTTGAACCTTGCCATCTTTTTGTAAGGTAAATTTGGGATCCGTGGCTGATGGACTAACACTAGGAACGGCTGCCTTAGTTATATTAGGTATCTGAGCAGTTCCGGCATTAGTCGTAGCTGGACCAACAATGGCCGCTACTTTATCCTTTGTTGTCAATTGCGCCGCTACTGAAGCCGAAGTGGCAATAGCCGTTTTATTATCACGAATTATTAGTTTAATTTTCTTTTTATGACCATTAACGTCGATTCCACCCGCTTTGTTTATTTCACTGGCAGCAAGTTGAATACCCTGTTTTTCTGCTTCGCCATAACCGGAGGCTGCGCCTGACAGTTCCATGTTGACTCCAATTTTTACTACCGCATAATCTTGCTTTGTTCCTGCATTACTGCTATTCTTCGCAACACTACATCCTGACATCATTATCACGGCAGCTGAGGCAGTCATTACTCCCAGCATTTTTTTAGTAAATTTATTCATTATTTTCTCCTTTAAACTACTAGTGGCAATAAAAAAGCCTCGTTCATTTAATGAACGAGGCTCATTGTTACTAAATAGTTAAGCCCCATTCATTAAGACGCAAACAAGGGCTTAACCATCAATAAATTACTAAAAGCAATTCATTTCGTTAAGTCCTTCGCGACAACAACAAGGCTGCTAAATTCTGAGTATAAGTCATTTTAATAGCAATCGAATTATGATCATTAGTTTCCATTGAAATTTCCTCCTCAGAATTTAGTTTGATGTTTAAAATTATAGCGATTGGCTTTAAGAAAGTCAATCTAAAATGGTAATTAAATTAAAATAAAATGATGCATATTAATGCAAAATTATTTTAACCTAGCTAACCACCAAAATATACTTTCTGAACTTCAGGGTTGGCTAGCAATTCATGGCCTGAACCTGTTAACTGAACCTGGCCTGTTGCTAAAACATAACCCCGATTAGCAATTGACAACGCTTGTTTGGCATTTTGCTCAATCAAAAGAATCGTGGTTCCTTTTTCATTTAACTCTTTAATAATCGTGAAAATTTGCTGGATAAACAGAGGTGACAGACCCATTGACGGTTCATCAAGCAGCAATAATTTGGGTTTAGCCATCAGTGCACGGCCAATAGCCAACATTTGTTGCTCCCCACCAGATAAAGTTGCCGCATCCTGATTCTTGCGTTTAGCAAGAATTGGAAACCGGTCAAACACTTCTTGATAGCTCTTGGCGGCTTCACTACTATTTTTTTGTAAAAAAGCCCCCATTTGCAGGTTTTCCATTACCGTTAAGCCTGAAAAAATATGCCGTCCTTCCGGAACCTGCGAAATCCCATCTAGCACAATTTGCGGTGCTTTTTGATGCACAATGTCTTTACCCTGGTAGATAATTTGTCCCTCTTTAGGTTTGAGCAGACCAGAAATCGTCTTTACGATAGTTGATTTTCCAGCACCATTAGCGCCGATAAGGGTGACGATTTCACCCTCATTGATTTCAAAGCTGACCCCTTTTACCGCTTGAATGACCCCGTAATTAACGGAAAGATCA
The DNA here is from genome assembly GCF_026536055.1 of Lactobacillus sp. B4015. Taxonomy (NCBI): domain Bacteria; kingdom Bacillati; phylum Bacillota; class Bacilli; order Lactobacillales; family Lactobacillaceae; genus Lactobacillus; species Lactobacillus sp. B4015. The sequence continues at coordinate 145,661 of NZ_JAFNOY010000002.1, read as the reverse complement.
CTTACTTTTAGCATTGCCATCTAGTCTTCACCTTCTCCTAAGTATGCTTCGATTACCTTCGGATTTGACCTAATTTCTTCTGGAGTACCAGTGGCAAGCATTTGACCTTGATCAAGGACGTAAATCCGCTCCGCTAAATTCATGACTAAGGACATATCATGCTCAATCAACAAGACGGTAATTTGAAATTCTTGTTGAATGTGCTTAATCAAATTAGTTAAATCTGCTGTTTCCTCTGGGTTCATCCCTGCGGCCGGCTCATCCAAAAAGAGAATTTGGGGCTCTGTTGCAAGTGCCCGAACAATCTCGAGTCGGCGCTGCGTTCCATATGGTAAATTTTTGGCCAAAGTCTGCTTGTTGGCGGTCAAGTCAAAAATGTCTAAAAGTTTTTCAGCCGCAACCCGCATTTCTTTTTCTGTGCGATAAAAACTAGGCAAACGGAAAACCGTCGTTAAAAAGCCCTCTTTGTACTCATTGGTCATGGCCGTTAATACATTATCCATAACCGTCAGATTTTTAAATAACCGAATATTTTGGAAAGTTCGCGATAGTCCCAAATCAGCTATCTGAACAGCGCTTTTTCGCGTTAAGTCATAGTTTTGCTGGTCAACGTGCAAATCAATCTTACCGCTTGTTACCTGAACCATACCGGTCAGCAAGTTAAACAAGGTGGTTTTGCCTGCGCCATTGGGACCAATTAAAGCAACTAATTCATGCTTGTCTAAGTGAAGGGAGACGTCATTAACGGCTGTCAGTCCGCCAAATTTGCGCACCACATGCTCAACTTGCAATAAATGTTCCATTCTTTAGCCCCTCTCTTTTTTACCAAAACGACGCGTTAAGTTCTTCAGGGAGAATTCCCAGTTACCCAGCAGTCCTGATGGTTTGAAAATCATAATCAGAATCAGTGCAATTGCGTATATCACCATCCGCAACGAGCCAAAGTTCTGCAAAACCGTATCAAGTATGCCTAATACGGTAGCTGCCACAAAGGTTCCGGTCATACTGCCAACACCACCTAAAACAACGATTACCAGAATTGAGATAGATTCCATAATGCCATAATTAGAAGGTGAAATCGTCTGGACGTATGAGGCCTGTAAACTACCGGCAATTGCGGCAGTTGCCCCGCCTAAAACGAAGGCAGCTAATTTCCACTTAGTTGTATTAATGCCCATTGCTTCAGCAGCAATTTCATCTTCACGAACAGCCTTAATCGCTCTACCATCACGTGAGCGAATGAAATTCATCAAAACAATGGTCGTCAAGCAGACCAAGATATAAACAGTTGGCCACGAACAAAACTGCGGAATATTAAACATCCCAGCGGAACCGCCCGTAATTTTCAAATTATTAATAATGTTTCTGATAATTTCGGCAGCACCTAAAGTGGCAATTGCCAAATAATCACCTTTTAGTCTGATAAAGGTTGCGGTACCAATGACGGCAGCAATAATAATCGCTAGCGCCATTCCGATCAGTACAGAAGCAATAAAGCCTAATTCACTATTGATATGCTGCGTAATGATTGCGGTCGTATACGCACCAATTGCCATAAAGCCAGCATGACCTAGCGAAAATTGGCCACTGAATCCGATAATTAAGTTTAATCCCGAGGCCAAAATAATGTTAATTCCAATCGTAACTAACATATTTTCGATGAAGTCGTCAATGACACCTACCATAATCAGCGTATTGATTAGATAAAAGCCGGCAACCATGATTGCAAGCCACGACAAAATATATTTCCAATTTGCTTTCATTTTGCCACCTAAACCTTTTCCTTAGTATTTTTGCCAAAAATACCTGCTGGTAAAAAGAGCAAAATAACAATTAACACAAAGTAAACCACGGCATCCTTGTACGCAGAAAGACCAATTGATTGGAAAAATGTTTCCAATATACCAATTAGGAAACCACCAAGAGATGCTCCAGGTACTGAGCCAATTCCACCTAAAACAGCTGCTACGAATGCTTTAATTCCTGGCGTCATCCCCATTAATGGGTCAATTTGGTTATAGTACATCCCAATCAGGACACCGGCTGCACCTGCAAGCGCTGAGCCCAAGGCAAAAGTAAATGAAATAGTGTGGTTAACATTAACGCCAACTAATTCCGCTGCATCGGGGTCAACCGAAACGGCACGCATTGCGCGCCCCATCTTAGTTTTTTTAATGATAACTTGTAATAAAAGCATTAAAACTAAAGCCGTTGCCAAGATTAAGACCTGGACATTGGAAATGATCACGCCGCCGATATTGTAATTAACTTGTTCCATGACCTGGGGAAAGCTGCGGGCATTTGAACCAACCAGGTAGGACATGCCGTTTTCGAGTAAAAATGACACGCCAATTGCGGTAATCAAAACAGCTATCCGCGGTGATTTACGTAGTGGTCGATATGCGAAATATTCGATCACAACACCCGCAATCGCACCAACAATCATTGCTGAAAGCAAGGCAGTAATAAAGTTAAAATGCCACAGACTAATTGCATAGTATGCAAAAAATGCACCGAGCATGTAAATATCGCCATGAGCAAAGTTGATCAATTTAATAATGCCGTAAACCATGCTGTAGCCTAAAGCCAGCAAGGCATAAATTGAACCTAGCGACAAAGCATTAATGATTTGCTGTAAAACTATTTGCAAATTTAATCGCTCCTTTAATTTAGTAAATCTGCTGACAAAAAGCCAACCTACTCAATCTTGAATGAATTATTAATTTTGCCATTGGTAATCTCTTCAATAACTATTGATTTGTCTGGGTTATGGTATTTGTCGATTGTCATTTTGCCCGTAACTCCCTTAAAGTCCTTGAGCTTAGCTAACCCTGCTGTAATCTTAGTAGAATCATCAGATTTCTCGTCTTCGATTGCTTGTTTAACCATGTAAACAGAGTCATACGCTAGTGCTGAGAATGCAGGCGCATCTGCATGATAGCGGTCTTTAAAAGCTTTTAAAAATTTGGAAGCAACCGGATCTTGAGCAGCAACGCGAGTTGAAAATGGTGTGGTGTAGAAAATCTTAGTTGCATTTTTGGCACCAGCAATCTGAACCAGTTTTGAGTCACACATCCCGTCACCACCAACAATTGGTACCTTAATGCCCATTTGACGAGCTTGCTTGATGATTAAGCCAATTTCCGTATAGTAGCCAGGAACATAAATTACGTCAGCATTTTTAGCTTTAAACGAAGTCAGAACTGCATTGAAGTCCTTATCTCCGGCCGAGTAAGTCTGATTATCAACAATCTTGCCTTTAAAGGTCTTCTTAAACGCCTTAGCCAAGCCTGTACCGTAGTCACTAGAATTGTCAGCATAAATCGCTACACGCTTTGCCTTCAGCTTGTCCATGACAAATTTGGCTGCACTCTCACCTTGAATATTGTTTTGGAAACATGCCCGGAATACGTATTGCTGTACTTTACCATCTTTTTGCAAAGTGAATTTTGGATCAGTTGCAGATGCGCTGACAAAAGGTACGGCAGCCTTGGTAATGTTTGGAATTTGTGCTGTTCCCGCATTAGTCGTAGCAGGTCCCACCACTGCGGCAACTTTATCCTTAGTTGTCAACTGCGCTGCTACAGAAGCTGAAGTAGCAATTGACGATTTATTATCGCGCATGATTAACTTGATCTTTTTCTTATGACCATTGACGTTAATTCCACCTGCTTTATTAATTTCACTGACGGCTAACTGGATTCCCTGCTTTTCGGCGTTACCGTAACCTGCAACGGTTCCGGAAAGCTCCATATTGACCCCAATTTTAACCGTATCCTTATCTTGCTTGGTTCCAGCGCTACTGCCACCGTTTTTGGCAACTGAACATCCCGCTAGCATCAATACTGCCGTGCCCGCTGTCAGGACACCCAATACCTTTTTAGTAAACCTTTTCATCATCTTCTCCTTTTATCCCATGCCTACAAAAAGCCTCATTCAAGTTAATGAATGAGGCTTCAGGCTAATTGTTAGTTAAGCCTCATTCATCAAGACGTAAACAAGGGCTTAACTTATGTGAATTACCATTAGTAATTCTCGTTTGCTAAGTCCTTCTCGACAACAAGGCAATAATAATTTCTTGAGCGTCAGCTATTTTAATGCACAATTGCTTGTTAGTTTGTCCGTTGTTCATTAAAATATCCTCCTCAAAATTTAATTTAATACTTAGAATTATAGGTACACGCTTTTTGTATGTCAAGAACTATATGAAATTAAATTTAAATTTTTTAAACTTTTTTAGTAATAAAGATTATTTTTTATTAATAAGGAAAAAGCAAATACATAGTCAACAATTACCATTGTTCCCGGCACATTTAAAACATATTTGGAAATTAGCTGATTATACTTTTTCAGTTCAAAATGTACATCAGCTTCTCCAAATAAAGACTGATTAGCTTAAGCACATTAGCAATCGTTTAGCACAACATTAGCTGTCAGATTGATAGATGAATTGAAAATTCTTGTTTTTAGTCTGTAATTTTTCAATGTTTAATAACTTTTGGCTGTTACCCACAAAATACCCAAGTTAATAATTCTTTGACATCAAAAAATTATCAAAAAATCATCTATAAAACCAAAAAGATGAAGTTTATTAATCTCCTAGATTCTGCCAAGATATGAAATAATCATGTGATACTTTTAACTTTATGTTAAAATAAAAGAAATAATAAGGAGGCCAAAATGTTTGCAACAATTTTTTATTGGATCATAATTGCTGTTACTGGTTTGTGGGGAATATGGTCAGCTGTCTGGTCAATCATTTATATAGTTAAGCACGAAAATGGAAACTTATGGATTTTTGCGATTATTAATGCTTTAATTTTAGGTTTGCTAGGTTTAGCCAATCTGATTTATAGCACAGAAGGGAACCAATGGTATTGGTTTGCTTCTTCTAGGGCAGATATTAGTTTTTTGGTTTACATACTTTGGGCTTATTGCGTTCTTGTCATATTTCAGTTTCTTTGTGGCTTTACACGTAAGCCTAATAAAGCCTAATAATTAACCTATTTTGCTTATTTATTATTAAGATGGGTATTTTCTTACTAAAAAAGTTGATCTTGATAGATCAACTTTTTTAGTTTCAAATAATATTTCATCATCGCTAATTTTGAACAAGTAAAGTACTAGCTACTTTAAATTAGTATTTTCTCATTTGCATTTCTTGTATTAATGGAACTATTTCGGAAAAACCCGTATACCCAGAAAAATACTTTTTTAGGATATGTAATGCTTGCACGGTAAATTTATTTGCTAGATTCTGTGCATAGTTAATACCACCTAAATCACTAACCAGTTTATCAATTTGCCTTAACTGAGTTAATGAAAGTTTCTTTCCTATTTTGACTAAGTCCTTAAGTTCACCAGTCTCATCTTTTTTTAATGCAAAAATTAAAGGACCTGTATAAACACCATTTAAGACATCCATTAACACTGGTTTTTTTAGTTCTGTCTCTGTCGATGTATAGTCTAAGATATCATCACGTAACTGAAAAGCTTGACCAAACAGGAGCCCTACTTTCTGCGCTTTTCTAGCTAATGATCTACTTAGACCACCTTCAAGCGCACCAATATAGCAAGCATATCCAAAAAGACTGGCAGTTTTGCCACGGATTTGCTCAAGATATTCTTGTTCCGTAATTGTAATATTATACTCATTACCATACTGCATAGTTTCGCCCGCTAAAATTTCCTGCATAGTACTTCCATTAATCCGTAAATCAGTTATCCTAGAAGTGTTTTCACTAAGTAGTTGTAAAGAAAGAGCAAATAAGTAGTCTCCAGAATATAAAGCAATAGTTTTGCCAAATTTAGCCTGAACAGACTCTCTTCCCCGTCTTGTGGCAGAATTATCAATAATATCATCATGAATCAAGGTAGCATTATGAAGTATTTCCACAGAGCTCGCTATATTATATATTTTTTGTTCATTTTGATTATTTCCCATTTCTCCAAAAAGGAGCACAAAACTGGGACGTAATTGTTTTCCGGACATAGAAAAAGCATACTCAAGGGCTTCACCTAATTTTCCTTTTGGTAAAGCTACATTTTGATGAATTATTTTTTGCACTTGAATTAATTGTTTATCTAACCTCGTCATTTTAATTTCCCTTGTCAATAACGTTCTTAATAAAGCTGAATGCACCAACGTAATGTAAAAGGAAATTACTAATTAGGCCAACTAATAACCCCGATAGAATTCCGAATATCGTTAGCAGAGGCAAATATAAAAAAATAAATTTACTTTGAGCAAGTATTACTGCAATTAATAATTGACCAAAATTGTGGCTCACGCCGCCGATAACCGACACACCAATTAAACTAATAAACTTTGATGTTAATGGTATAAAAAGCTTCATCAAAATTAAACTTAGAAATGAACCAGCTGCCGCATATAAAAATGTTCCAGTTCCACCAGTCATTAATGCTGTTAAAACAATCCTGAGGAATGTTAATAAAAAGCAATACCTAAAAGGCAAAATCATCAAAGAAATAAGGGTAATGATATTTGTTAATCCCAACCTCGCTCCCGGAGCAAAGAAAAAGGGTGACGGTAACATCTGTTCAACAATACTAAGAATAATCCCCTGAGAACATAAAATTCCTGTAAAAACATAATTGTATAAATGGTTACTTGTCTTAGTCATAGTGCACGCAAAACTTTATTCATTATTTTCATTCTCAACCTTTAATTCAACTAAAAACTTGTGAGGTAAACAAACTATTGTGTCTCCAATCTTACTTTTCCAACCGTCTTTAACGCATATTTGATCTTTACAGTTTGCATCAATCATTCGAATTTTATGATTTTTTACCTTAACCACATTAAGTTTATTGCCATGCTGATATTTCCACACTATATCATGGTTCAAAGATAGCTTTTTGACCTGCTTATTATCAACTTTAATTACAGCAATAATATTATTGCTTTCTCTCATTGGCGATAATAAAAAGTAAAAGGGAATGATGCTAATAACTAGTAAAATTAAAATAATTATTAAATCGCCCAGTTTTACCCGTCTGCTTTTTTTCATAGATAAACACCATTGATATATAAACTAAAAAAGTCTTATAGATTTACTATAGGACCTTTTGGAAAATTCCGTTAATTCTTTATCCCATTTTTATCAATGTGATAAATTGGTTTTAAGATACCATAACGCCATTTAGTAAGTTTCTTTTCCAGCCAAGGCACAAACCACATATCTAAGCCAAAGGATCTGCCTGAACCATTCATAACTGCCAATGCAGCAAAGATCATCCATACATTTACCCAGTAGTTCATTCCTGATAAACAAAAAATAGCTACAAAGACTGCACTCATACCTCCAGCTAACCAAGTACAAAATCCTAAAATTAGCATGATTCCTAAAGCAATCTCAAGGCACGTCATAGTTTTCTGAGCTACCAATGCCGCTTCTTTATTAGGAATCATAACTTTAGTCATTGCTTGAACCCAACTTGGCATTTTATCAAAAACCGCCATTGGCGAATGACCATAATCATAGTTCAAAGAAAATATCGCCGGTGCTGCGGCAGTTGCAGCTTTTCCAGTAGCAGCTGTAGTTGCTGCAGCTTTTTGCGAAGCGCCGCTGGTAGCAGCCTGTATCAACCATGGGAACTGTAGTTGCAATTTATTAGTGAACCATGAACCACTGCCTTGAACTTTATACCAACAGTCTATTATCCACATCATGCCAAGGTATATTCTTAGTGGCACTGTCCACAAGACATTCCCATAGCGATTAAGGTTGCCACGCCACAATGTGGGGCGCTTAATTCTGAACCATTCATCCATTACATAATGAAAAAGATAATGTCCTGAATAAATTGCTATAAAGTAAATCATGTCAACAATGTCCTTCATCAAAATGGCAAAGAATCCACTTAAATGAAACGTGTTAACTAAAGAAGCTACACCCCAAGCCGGCCCCAAAGATACCATAAAACCTGAGTATGTACCCTTAAATTTAACGGGCTCACCACCATTAATTTGATTGTAAATATTTCTTAGCGCACACTTCCCCGCAGATTCAGCTCCTTGGACTACTTGTGGTTCACCACGTCCACTATCGTCTGCATCATATAACGCAACATCACCAATAACATATATATGAGAATCAGTAGGAATTTGTGAATATTCATTAACGATTATTCGACCGGCTTTCCCAGTTTGAAAACCAAAATCTTTAGCCGTATCAACTGCTTTAACGCCAGCAGTCCAAATCAAGGTTCTCGTTGGAAATGTAGAGCCATCCTTAAGATCAACATAATTTTTATGAACTCCGACTACACCAGTGTTAGTTTTAATTTCAACTCCCTGTTTTAAGAGATACTGTGCTGCCTTATCAGCATCTGGTCGATCAAGCATATTCATGACCGTTGGCGCCATTTCCATCATCGTGATTTTAATGTCATTCTTTTGCAAATTATATTTTTTAGCTAATTCTCCACGCCATGAATTCAATTCACCAGCCATTTCTGTTCCTGTAAACCCAGTACCAACAACAACGAAGTTTAGGTACTGTGCTTTCTTTTCGGGATCACGTTCCCTAGATCCCATATGTACCATCAAATCAATATGATCACGTAATCTCTCAGCATCGTCTAGATTACCTAAAGTAAAGCCATATTCCTTGACACCAGTTGTCCCAAAGTCGTTTGGCTGGGAACCAATAGCTAACACAACATAATCATATGGGTAAACATTATTATCACCTATAACTTTTTTGGCAGACTGATCAATCTTTGTAACATTATCAGTTACAACATCAACATTTTTCCTGCGGGAAAATAAACGCTGTAAGTCATATTTAAGACTTTTTGCTTCTACTCGATTAGCCGCTACTTCATGTAGCGAAGTCATCATCGTCATATAAGGATTTTTATCAATCAGTGTAATTTTAACATCTTGCCGTTTTTTCATTTTCTTTGCAAGATGCTTAGTCGTATAGAGACCGCCGAAGCCCCCTCCAATCACAACAACATTTATTTCAGCCACTTTAAGCACCCTTTCAAAAGTAATAACTGTACATATTTCTAATTATACTAGACTTTATATATTGGGTAAAGTGCTAAATTTCACAAATATATTTTTTAATTGGTGTAATACGCTTTCTTTATTGTTACTCTGAATATTTTTAAAACTTTAAATTGCTATTGCATTAACTAAGTTCCTATTTTATAATTTTAATAAGTGAAGTAATACACAAATACGTTCATCTTATTAGCAAGGAGAAATTTATGAAAAAAAACAAGATTATTTACAGTGCAACTATGTTATCTTTATCTGCTTTATTATTAGGTGCCTGCTCAACAACAGCTAGCAATGATTCTTCCAAGAATTCGAAACCAAAAGAAAGTAAAGTTACTCAGAAAAAAGCCATCAAACAAGTTGCTGGAGGCAAGTTAAAAGATGGTGACTATAAACTGGTAGAAGACAATTTCTCCAATGGCTATCGATTAAAAATGGCAATGACGGTTAAAAATGGTAAAGTAATTGATACTAGTTATGATTACTTTAATAAAGATGGTAAATCGAAGGCAAAGGACGATAAATATGAAGAGCAAATGAAGAAATATTCTAAGGAAAAGATAGGTCCTAAAGAATATATTCCTGAGTTACGGAAATCATTCGCTAAAAATGGTGCTAATTCAAGTGCCATTCAGGTAGTATCAGGGGCAACCGGTTCCAGTATGACTTTAAAGAACTATGTTAACCAGTTAACTCAAGCCGCACAAAAAGGTAAAACAGGTACTATTCATATTAATAATGATAAAAAAATGAAAGATGGTACTTACAAGCTAGAAGAACAGAATTACAGTCATGATTACCGTCAAGTATTTGCAATGGTAATTAAAAAGGGTAAAATCAGCAGTTTTAAATATGATCAAATTAACAAAAAGGGTATTTCTAAAACCAAAAATTCTTCATACGAAAAACAAATGAAGAAAATTAATAATATTGGCCCTAAAGAGTATATTCCAAAATTACAAGAAGAGTTCTTAAAGTCTAAGGGTAATACTGAAAAAGTACAGGTAGTTTCAGGAGCAACTGAATCTTCCAATTCCTTTATTGCCTACGTCAGTCAGTTAATTAATGCAGCACAAAAAGGTGACACTAAGACTATAAAAGTAGATAATATTGTTTATCAGGAATAGAAATTTTAATTATTAATTAGAAAAAAGAGTGACATTATAGCCGCTCCTTTTTTGTTAAGGGATTTAAGATGAAAAAGCAAGTTTTGAAAGTACTATTAGTAATAGAACTACTAATAGCAGGAACTAGTTTGGCAGCATGCTCAACTCAAAGTAAAAATACCAAGGCTGTGAAAACCGAGATCACAACTCAGCCAATTTCTGATACTAAATTTTTAATGGGTACCGTTTGCACAATTAAAATATATAACAAGCATAAACATCAAGCATTACAGGCCGGTTTCGATCGCATTGAAACTTTAGCAAAAGAAACTACTGTTAATCAAAAGGGTAGTGAAATAGATAAAATCAATCAAAATGCTGGAATTAAGTCGACTAAGGTAACACCAACTATTTATAGGATGTGCAAGGATGCGTACTACTACAGTAAAATATCCGCAGGTACATTTGATTTTACCATTGGCCCTATTACTAGTTTGTGGCGAATTGGTTTTCCTGATGCTCATAAACCTAAAGAAAGCACAATTAAAAAGAAATTACCCTTAGTAAATTATCATAACGTCGTATTTAATGATCAAAAACGAACTGTTTTTCTAAAAAAGCGAGGTATGAAGCTAGATCTTGGCGGAATGGCTAAAGGTTTTATTTCTGATGAGGTAATGAAAGTATTAAAAAAAGAAGGAGTAACTAGTGCCATCATCGACCTAGGTGGCAATGTTTATGTGTTAGGAAAATCACCAACTAATGGAAATAACTGGTCAGTTGGAATTCAGGATCCTAAAGCTGCACGCGGAGCAGCAATTGGATCCCTTCCTGAACAAAATGCTACAGCCGTAACTTCAGGAATTTACGAACGCTATCTTAAAGTTGGTAATAAGGTTTATAGTCATTTGATGAATCCTAAAACTGGCTACCCTTGTCAAAACAACTTATTGAGCGTAACAATTATCGCCAAACGTTCAAAAACTGGAGATGGATTATCCACTGCTGTTTTTAATCGAGGATTAAAGAAAGGATACAAATATATTGAAAAAAAGTCAGGTATAGAAGCAATTTTTATAACGAAAAAGAAAAATGTTTATATTACACCAGGTCTTAAAAATAAATTTAAGCTGTTTTCAAATAATGGTTACCACTTAGCTAATTTGAAACCATAAAATAGTTTGTGAAAGGAAATAAATTATGGAGGCTAAAAAACAATATAAACGCTTTACTATAACTGATTTTTTTGAATTAGTCAGACTTAACACCAAATTGAATAGCTTAATGCCCTACTTATTAGGTGTATTGTTTGCGTACTTTTATTTTCATACTTTTAATTGGGAAAACTCGTTGATTTACTTGATTGCTCAAGGAGCAATTGCACTTTTTGTTACAGGTTTTAATAACGTTCAAGACTACCGCCTTGCTAAAAGTAAGAGCTATCAAAAAGAGCATAATTTAATTGGTAAGCGTAACTTATCTCCCACAACTTCTTTAATATTAATGCTTATGTTGCTTTTTATTGCTGGAATTTTGGGCATTTGGCTAACAATTCGAACGGATCTTTTTATTATATTAGTTGGAGTACCTGGCCTTTTCGTTGCTGTTTTCTATACCTACGGTCCTGTACCTTTCTCTCGAATTCCTTTAGGAGAAATTTTAGCTGGCTTGTTTGAAGGTCTGGGCATAATGTTTTTAGCTGTTTACATTAATTCACCATTTTCACAACTGGCTAGTTTGACTTTAAATTGGCCTATATTTTCATTTTCTGGTAATTTAGCTAATTTATTAATGGTCTTTTGGATAGCTTTACCTCAGGCTTTTTTTAATGCCGCTACAATGCTAGCTGATAATACTTGCGACTTGAAGCAGGATTTAGCTAATGGTCGCTATACTTTACCTTCATATATAGGTATTCCAAGGTCTTTAAAGTTATTTAGTTTTTTAACTTTATTTCCTTATGTAATCGTTTTGATTAGTGTAATTTTTAAACTTTTACCTATTTGGCAACTTTTAGTATTTATCACCTTTCCTCGACTATATAAAAACGTTCAGACCTTTAGAAAAAAGCAAACTAAGGATATGACATTTTGGGTAGATAAAGATAATATTAGGCACAAAGTCCTGACTACCTTTGATTTGGCCCCACAAAATTTATTTTGGTTTCAACTAATGCAAATCTTAGGGTTAGTAATTGGAATTTTATTTTCATAAAATCTTTTAAATGGACTTAAAAGCTACGCTTCAAACAGCGTAGCTTTTTATATTTCACATATTACTAATTATCCAATACGATTTTTTTATAAAGTTTGACAGTTAAAACGTAATAGAACAAATAAAAAATAATAAAAATTGTAAACGGGATCCAAATGCCGCGGTATGGATACGGGAGAAGTCCTCTAAACAGCTTAAGCCCAAAGAGAACATCAATTATGCCCAAAATGCCTGGCAGTGCGAACAATACACCAATTTCCACCATAATTGAGTGCCGGAGCAATTTGATTCTTACCCCCATTTTGGCCAGCATTTGGTAGCGCAAGCGATCATTGTAAGCGCCGCTGAGCACCTTAAACATTAAGGTTGAAGCAAGCATGGTTAAGAAGGCTAGTCCGAGAAAGAAACCCATGAATTCAAAGCCGCTGACATAGCCGACTATCATTTGATAGGCATTAGCTTTACTAGTATTGATTACATTTGCAGCAGCCGCGTTTTCTTTTACTTCCATGCGTTCTATTTTTAAAATGCGCGGGTAGTCGTGAACGAAGTCTTTCGTCCTAATCAAGGTAATTGCTTTCGGCTTCTGCTTCAATTGTCGGTACTTTTCTTTTGTTACCAGTTGCACTACCTTACCGGTATTGGGAAAGAAATTGCTAAGAATTGGCGCAAGACTATCCTTAGACACGGTTACAACGCGCATTTTTATCATGCCGGTTGAAGTGCTTGAGTCAACTAATTCTTTATTTTTAAGTGGTTTATTGGCCAGTTCGGCACTTTGGAAATAGGCTTTTTGGCGATCCTCTTTATAATGGTATGTCTGCTGGCTTTTTAATGTCAGCTTTGCCAGTTCTTTTTTGACAGGCTTGGAATCGCTACAAATACTTGCATCATAGTAATATCCTTGGGCAACTGTCTCTTTAAGAGAATTAAAATTAAGGCCAACTGTGATTGCACCTAATGCCAAGGCAAAAAGAAGTGAAATCATGGTTAAAATGCGAGTATAGCTATGCAAGCGAAACTTCAGCTGCCCCAAGGTAAACATGCGAATACCACGGTAGGAAATTTTTTTATTCTTTAAAAGTAAGTTAATAATTGACGTGAAGACCGCATTGAAAACAAAGAAGGAACCAACAACAATTGTTATCAGAGCTGTGGGAATAATCTTGAAGATATTATTGGGGTTCAGGGTCATCACATAATAACCGCAGGCAAGCAGGCCAATTCCGGCTATTCCCTCAACTAGCAGTAATAGTGGATGCCGCTTCAACTTAACGGGTGTTTGATCTTCGTGCAACAGGCTGATTACTTGGGTTTTTGTTAACTTGCGCGCATTAAAAAGCGCACCGAAGAAAAAGATAACAATAAAGAAAAGAATCGTGCCTAAAATAGCCCGAGGTAAAATTACCTGAAAGTGGTTAATTGCTAGACCCAACTTGCTGACTAGCAGCCGAGAAACAAGTGCGGTTAAGCCTAAGCCTAAAATAATCCCCACAATTACCGCGATTAGCCCCGTCAGTAAAGTTTCGCAGAAAATTAGAAGACCGATCCGCATGCTTTTTGCCCCGAGCATCATATACATCCCATAATCGTGTTTACGCATGCTTAACAAGAAGGTATTGGCATAGAGCAAGTAAAAGAATGTAATAATCATCAACAATACGATGCCGAAAGTAAAAATATAGTTGACGTAATTCGGGTGGTTAACCGGAAGATTCTTGGCAAGAAAAGCGGGGTTAATGGCAATTGTCAAGAACATGTAAAAGATCATGCTGGCAACAATTAAGCCTGAAAAAAGCACGACATAATCTTTCATCCTGTTTTTGATTCCGGTTAACGATAATTTCCAAATCATAATTTTTCTCCTAGCGCAAAAGTATTAAAAAATCTAAGCGAGAGATTAGTTTTTTCATTTGCTTATTTTTCCTGTGGTAAAACGACTTTCTGGTAGAGCTTGACCGTGATTGCATAGTAGATAAAGTACAGAACAATAAAAATTGTAAATGGGATCCATAAGTGATGGTACGGATTAGGCAAAAGAATCCTAAATAGTTTCAAGCCAAATAAAACATCTAGTATTCCTAATACCGCAGGCAGCAAGAATAATGTACCCAGTTCACTTTTAACCGCTGAACTTAAAACTCTTCTTCGCGCACCAATTTGATAAAGCATCTGGTAACGAATACGGTCCCTAGCTGCCCCGCTTAGTACCTTAAACATCAAAGTAGAAGCCAGCATGGTCAGGAAAGCAAGTCCCAGGAAAAAGCCCATAAATTCAAACCCGCCACTGAAATTGCTAATTAATTGGTAGAAAACCGGTTTACTCTCATTAAATTGGTTAAGGTAATGCGGATTTTCTTTTAATTGCAATTGCTGAATCTTTAATAAAGTTGGGTAATCCTGTTCGAAATTTTTAACTAACATTAGCGACAAGAAATGAGGCTTACCAGGTAAGTTCTGCCAGTCAGAATGGGATACAAGTTTAATTTTCTTAGTCGTCCCTAATAGTGAACTAAAGGCATTGTTTGCATGTGTATCACTTTTAGCAAGGTCACTAAGTGCTAAATTGACAGTTTTATATGTTGGTTCATGACCTGCTAAATAGGCCTCTTTGTCTTTAACCGGCTGCTTTTTTAGCTCATCCCGCATTAAAAATAAATTCTTGCGATTTTCTTTATAATGGTAGGTTTGCTCAGTAGAAATATGTAATTTGGCAACTTCGGTTTTAACGGCGGGCGATGCGCTGACAACAATATTGTCGTAATAGATACTTTCTTTGCCCAAATCTTTAAGAGTAGTGAAGTTAAGTCCCACAGTGATTGCACCCAATGCCAAAGCAAATAGCAGTGAAATAATAGTTAAGATTTTAGTTAAGTCATGCAAGCGAAACTTCAGTTGGCCCAAGATGAAGACGCGTAATCCGCGATAAGAAAGAGATCTTTTTTTAATTAAGAAATTAATGACGCCAACACACGCGGCATCAAAAATAAAATACGTTCCTGCAACAATTGTTATGAGTGCACCTGGAATAATTAGTAAAAACATGTTTAAAGGCAGGCCCAAGATATGGTAACCAGCCGCTAATAATAGCAGACCCAAAATAGCTTCAACTGCAAGCTTAATCGGATGATTACCTAGTTTAGCAGGTTTTTGATCCTCCTTGAGTAAGCTAATAATTGGCGTGTGCGTTAATTTTCGCACATTATGAATAGCGCCCCAAAAGAACATGAAAATGAAGAAAATGAGTGTCCAGCCAATTGCTGGCGGATAAATCACAGCAAAGTGAGTAATCTGTAAATTTAATTTTGTAATGAGTAATTGTGACACAATAGCAGTTAAGCCAAAGCCAAAGACAATACCTGCAATTGTAGCCAATATCCCAGTAATTAAGGTTTCGATAAAAATCAATAGCCCGATGCGGCTGCTTTTAGCTCCTAGCGACATAAACATACCGTAATCATGCTTGCGCATACTGAGCAAAAGCGAATTGGCATTAATTAAGTAAACAAAAGTAATCAAGACTAATAAAACGATCCCAAAGGCAAAGGTAAAATTTAGATAATCCGTTGAGGCATTGACATCATGACTAATAAAAGAAGGATTAATAGCAATCGTTAAGAACATGTAAAAGATCATGCTAGCAACTATTAAGCCTGAAAAAAGAACAAGATAGTCTTTAAGTCGGCTTTTGATGCCCGTTAAAGAAAGTTTCCAAATCATGATTTTCACCCTATTCTTCAGTACCTAAGTGTTCAAGCAATTGGTGATAAAACTTTTGTCTCGGTAAATCTTGCTTGAGTAGTTGCTCACCAATTTTTCCGTCTTTAATAAACAAAATACGGCTAGCAAAACTAGCGGCAAGTGGATCATGCGTAACCATTAGGGTTGTAATACCATCGTTTGTATTTAAGTCGCTCATTGTATCTAACAGTTCACGGGCACTCTTTGAATCAAGAGCTCCAGTGGGTTCATCAGCTAACAAAATTGCTGGTTCATGTACTAAAGCCCTAGCTGCGGCAACTCTTTGCTTCTGCCCGCCAGAAACTTCAGCCGGATATTTATTAATAATCTGACTAATACTTAACCTAGCAGCAATACGATCAACTAAGGGATCAATTCGACTAGACTTTACCCCTTGAAGTGTCAACGGCAAGGCAATATTTTCGCGGTTAGTCAAATTTTCCAGTAAATTAAAATCTTGAAAAATAAAACCAATTTGCTTACTCCTGAAGTCTGCTAGCTGGTTGGCATTAAGCGTGCTGTTGTCTTGGTGATTAATAAAAACGTGGCCCGTTGTCGGTTTATCAAGTGTAGAAAGAATATTAAGCAAAGTAGTTTTACCTGAGCCAGAAGCACCCATGATGGCAACGAATTCACCTGAATTAACGGCGAAATTAATCCCCTTAAGTGCCTGATATTGCTTTTCTCCTCGTTTACCGTAGGTTTTAGTTACTTGATCTACCCGTAAAATTTCAGTCATAATTCAACCTCACTATTATTTCTCTGTATTATTTAACTAATACACTATTCCAATCTTTTGAATTTGTCAAACAAAAAAAGCCATTTGCAAAGCAAATGACTTTTAAATTTAATTATTTAACTAAAATTGGCGTAGCCGATAAAAGCTAATTTTTATCTAAAAACGGACTATCTAGCTCTACTCATTACGGTTTTTAACGGGGTAACAATAATTGGCGTAACGATAGCAGTAAAGATTGCTTCAATCAGTCCATTCATGCCAAGCGCAATAATCAGTGCTTGGATCAAAGGTGTTCCCGTGGCAAAATTGCCCATATACCCCATTAGCCTAGAGGAATTCCCCATAAAAATGAGACTAGTCAAAAGAATGACTAAAACAGTATTCGTTAATGACGTAACTGCACCAGCAACGATATAGCTGCCTTCTTTAACGCCTCTACTCTTATTTTGACTGGCCTTACCAATTAGCCCTGGAAAAAGTCCCGCACAAATACTTGGTATAAATGAAATAAAAATATTCTGGAATAGGATTAAGCTGACCATATCTCCAGGCTGGGTATATGCTAGGATCACCCGTAGCAGTCCCCAGAAAATACCAAAACAAGTTCCGGCAACCGGTCCCATTAGCAATGAATAAACAGCAACTGTCAACGGCGCTGTAGTAATTGCAGGCAAGCCAGGCAAAATACGGATGTAACCAATATTAGGGACGAAAGTCTGCAGTAAAAAAATTGCAATAAATAAGGCAGTAATTGCCAAGTTTCTAGTTTGTTCTCTACGCATCTGATTTCTCCTTAAATAACACGTTGTCATTATATTGCTAAACCAAATAAGCCGCAAATAATCGTGCTTAAGATTATTAAAAATTATAATAATGGCATAAAGAAAAACTATCAATGCTGTCTATGGCAAGTTTAATTATTTATTAGCGGTGATAGCAAAAAACTGCCGTAATTTTTGGGCCTCGTCCTGTAATTTCTCTTCGTTATCTACTTGAGATAGTTTGTAGCCAACAAAATATGGTGGCGCAGCAAAACGCGCAATCAGCTTAGCACAAATCACATTATTTTTTCGCGGATAAAAAAAGAGGTTATACGAATCACACCGGCCATTCGAAAGAACCGTCAGCATATATTTTGCCCCGCATTGAATCCAATCTGCCCACAAGTCTATACCGGCGCTATTAAGCAAATTGATATTAATTTCAATATAGCCTTGAACCGGAAAACGGGCAATATTGACTTCTACGTCCTCCTGGTTAAACAAAGTAACCCCATTAAAATTCTTTTCTGACAAATAATGGTAGCCGTCTTGCTTTTTCAGACCAACAATCTGCATATGAGGATGAATGAGTGATCCACCCGATTGCGGGCCAAAATTTTTATACCACAAGGTTGACCGAAACTCTTCTTGCTTTCGCATTTTATTAAAGCATGCTAAAGAAAAACGCATTAACGCCCGGTTTTGTTTAGTAGAATAAGTGGTAATATCGCCTTGATGATCGCTCGACTCAATTAGAACGGTTTGAACCGTATCACGCAACGTAGGATATTTGTTGCGCAACCAAATCATATCCCCGTTACGGTCATAAATGTTGCTCAATTCATCTGGCGCGCAAAAGGGACAACCTGACTTATTCTTGGTTTTTCGATATGAATTGGGCTTTTCCTTGGCAATATTAACATCAAAAATTAACGGATCATTTTCCATGCGAACCTCCTAACAAGTTTTTAACTATTGTATTTTACTAGAGTCTCAATAGATGATAAACTGGAACCGCAATTATTTTAAAAAAATTATTTACAGTGGATAAAAATTATGGAATCGAGAAAAAACTTAAAAAAATACAATAATCGCAACAATCTTTACCTAATCATTATTGGAATTGTTTTAATTTTAGCGGTTGTTTTCGGCGTAGTTTTATATAACCACCATGTCGAGTCACAAAGACAGGCAAGAGAATTTGCCACCAACCATTTTAACCCTAATGTAAGTATTTATGGTGTTAAAGTGGGTAATTTAACTATTGCCAAGGCAACGGCCAAAATTAACCGACAGGCCAACAATATTGTGACCCTTGAAAAAGGTAAAGTCGCAATCGAGCGTGATCCCAGCATTAACACAATTGATCGGCAAACTGTGCGCGACTATTTTGTTAAACAACACACAGCCATGCCCAACAAGAAAAATTATGAATACTACTATACTGATTTAGAAAGTGCCAACAGCAAGTTAACGTCAGTTAGTCGTGCCAGCGTTACCTACAAAGTTGCCGGTAAGTCCTATAAATTAAAGGCAAATGAGCTCCTTAACAAGGTCATTTTTAAACAAGGTACATTCTCGTTTATTAATTCGGAGAATCTAACAGCGAAATTAAATAAGATCGACCAAGAAGTTTCGACAATTCATAAAAGCTACCAGTTTAAAGTACCGGTTAAAAATAAGCTTAATAGTAAAACAATTACCGTCAAAAATGAGAGCTACGGCTGGGGCGTTAACGTCAAAAAAGCGCAAAAAGCAGTTGAAGAGGCCTTTTTAAAAGGTACAACCAGCTTAAATGGCGAAGATTACATCTATGGTTTAGGCTACAGTACTTATGGTCTAGGCTATAACAAGTCCAATCATGGAATCGGAAATGATTATGTTGTTGTTTCTCTCAAGAAACAAGAATTATGGATTGTCAGAAAAGGCAAATTAGCCGTTCACTTAAACGATGTTGTTACTGGAACTGAAAATGGCGGCAAAGGAAACCGTACCCCTACTGGCGTATGGTATATTCAGTATAAAGAATCGCCCGCTGTTTTACGCGGCCGCAACAATGACGGTTCAAAGTATGCCTCTCCGGTAAAATACTGGATGCCGTTTACTCTTAGCGGTTGCGGATTGCATGATGCCAGTTGGCGCGGCGATTGGAGTAAAAAGGCATACTTGCGGGGCGGTTCTCACGGTTGCGTCAATATTAAGCCAGGTGAAATCAAGCATGTTTGGCATAATGTTGTTAAGCATGAAGCAGTCATCGTCTATGACTAACTAGTGAATACTCTAAGTTAATAATAATTAAAAGGGCATGTTGCAATTTATAGCAGCATGCCCTTTTAATTTACTCGCGCATTTGTTAATAAGGGAAAAAGGTAAAATACCAGTTTTCCCATTTGAAATTTCGTAATTAATTTAAAGTTGAAAAGATTTGGTTTAAGATTGATTGATACATTGAATTGCATAGTATTGAAAAGAGAATAGCGATTGCTACTAGTATTATCAGATAAGAAATAATATAACCATACATTTTATCTCTAATAGGCTGTCTATTTTCACCAAGCGCAGTTACCTGGAAGCCCATGTAAAAGAGCGAAAAGATGATAAATAATACTACAGAAACAAATGAGCCGTTATTTGGACCCATTACTAAAATAACGAAGACTAATAATGATAATATCAAATTAAGGTTGCTGGCGTGAACGCCCCGATTAACGAAAGCGATTAAGCCGTCAGTTTTACCATAAATAAAATAATGTCCTGCATAATAGCCACCAATGATAATTGCTTCAAACAAAAGTGTGAACAGCAGTAAACTGATGACGCCGCTAAAGGCAAAACCAGAAACTATTCGACCTATACCATAGCCATTAGCCATAGACTTCAAGCAAAAATAAAAGCCTAAAATAATCAGCAAGTCGTCTAATAGAATCGTAGCCCAGCCATACCAGCTTTCACCAATCAGCGCTGAAAATGGATGCTGCCATGAATCAACGCACCATTGCCAGTAATTTTGAATGACGTTATTTGGTCTTTCTGAATTAGCTTCTTGCGTATTAGCTGAAGTCGGTGCTTGCCGGAACTGATTTTCTTGCGCTTGTTCATTATTAGCAGCATTTGGCTTTGTCTGATTTTGCTCAAAGTTTTCTCCACTATTCGGTTGACTTTTTATTTGGTGTGAATCCTCTGACTTAGCAATAGCCTCTTGAGGACTATTATCTATCTGCCGCAGATCGGCCCCACATTTAGTACAAAAATTGACATTTGATTTCATCAATGCGCCACAATTTGGACATTTTTTCATTTGTTAACCCCCTTATTATTCCCTTAATTATTTTACTAAATAACTATCAAATAGCAATTCACTAAGAAGTTAAATCTTAATTTAGCTGGTACGATAAAAGTGCCTATTCTGCTACGTCATTTACTATTACCATTAATAAATTACAATTAATTGCTTAAAGTGTTATTTTGCACCAATAAAAAAACACCAAGCTCACTGTTTAGCTTGGTGTTTTAAGTACATCAATATTAACTTAATGATACGAACTTGATAAGTGTTAGATTCCTACTTATCCTGCGACAAAATTGCCTTGATTGCTTCATTAACTTGCGCTTTTTCATTTGCAACTAAAGCAGCTTTTGTTGCAATTACGCGTGTATCCATCTTAATTTCACGACCAAGTCCTGGTTGATCGATTTTTGGCTCAAAGAATTCCTTGAATTCCGTTAATCTTTGTGCGGTATCGAAAACTTTCGCAGTTACAGTGATATAACTTGTGAATTCCATATCGCCACCGATTGTCTTTTCAAGCCATGACCAGTCTTGACGTAACCAATCCCATGCTAATTGTTGACCATTCTGGTTAAGTAAAATGGAGCGGTACCAAGCACGAAGATCTTGGGGTTTGATAATATCAGCATTTTCAAAATTATCCACAATCTTCTCTAATTCATTCTTGTCCTTAGTCATAGTAATAGCTGCTAACAAGTCTTGCTTAAAGTATGGATCTACTGCTTCTTGGTACTGCTTAATTAAGTCGGCAACAAGACCAGGCTGATGATAATTTCTAACTTCATTTACCAAAACATGAGGTCGTACTGATGCCTCAATGGCTGCTAAATTGTCCTTATTTTCTGTAAAAATTTGGTGACCTGCTGCATAAATAGAAGAATTTTCTGCATATAGCGCAGCCATTAAAACGATTGGTCGAATCAGTTTATCATCTGAAGTATCAGTCTTTTTGGCTTGCCAGCCTAAGCGGGTTACATTTTCGGCAGATAATTTATTGCAAAATGCCTTCAGCGCTTTTTCGTCAGCCGATCCGTGAGTGACAAATTTCCGCAATTGATCAACAATATTGAACAAAATATTAATAACAATATTAGATCTAGATGCAGCAAACTTCGGTAATAGCGGAATGATTTGCGCATAAGAAATTTGGTTACCCGCGGCAAGCAAGGACAAGTCTTGCAAGAGTTGTAATTGGTCAACTGGTTGTAATTGATCAACTTCGGTCATAATATCATTCATCAATGTTTCGTCATAGTTAACAATAAAGTGCGAACTATTACCAACATTAATGCGTAATGCATGACCGGCTTTTGCACGCAGGTCTTGATAATCACCAAGATCAAGTTCACGCTCTGACATAATTTGTGGCGCAGCGAAATTGGCGTTAAGTGGAATTGCCCATTTACGGTTAGCATCTTTGCCTTCACCAATAAAGAATTGCTTTTGGCTCAAAACCAAATGATTTTCTGCATTAACTTTAGCCGTGACAACCGGATAACCAGGTTGATCCAGCCAAGTGTGCATGATTTTACCAATATCTAGGTCAGTTGCAGTGGATAATGCATTCCACAGGTCGTCACCGGTTGCATTGCCAAACTGATGTTGGTCAAAGTAATACTTCAGCCCTTTGCGCAATGCCTCGTCGCCCAATAAAGCGCGAACCATTACTAACATTCTTGAGCCTTTAGCGTAAACTATCGCACTATCAAAAATCGAATCAATATCGGCAGGATGCTCAACTTCAACGTGAACTGGTTGGACACCATCAGTGGCATCACGATTTAAAGCAGCAGGAACTTCTGATATTTGGTAAACATTATCCCAAACGTGCCATTCAGGCTCTAAAGCGTCAATTGAGACATATTCCATCATGTTGGCAAAACTTTCGTTTAACCATAAATCGTCCCACCACTTCATCGTTACCAAATCACCAAACCATTGGTGAGCAAGTTCATGGGCAATAACTGTTGCTACATAAGCTTTTTGCTCCGGAGTAGCATTGTCTGGATCCAATAAAATTGCAGCTTCACGGTAAGTAATCAAGCCCCAGTTTTCCATTGCCCCGGCAGAAAAGTCAGGTAGCGCTAATTGCCAAGAATGTGGTAATGGGTACTTAGTTTGATAAAACTCCTCATAAAATTCAATTGCCCGCTTGGCGATATCAAGCGCAAAGTTTAGTTCCTTAGCTTGATGCGCTTTAGTCGCAAACACGCCTACTTTGACGCCGTCTTTGGTTTCTGTCATCTTAGATTGCAATTCACCGAACGCAAACGCAATCAAGTAACTGGACATTCTAACTGTTTTTTCAAAATAGTGAACGCCATTTTCAACCTTGATTTCCGGCATATTAGCAATTGTCGTTTCGCCTTCGTGCTCGTCATATTTAAGGGCTAACGAAAAAGTGGCCTTTGCTTCAGGCTCATCAACGCATGGGAAAGCCTGACGAGCTGAGGTAGTTTCAAATTGTGTTCCAATAATCTGTTTTTTAACGCCGTTCACTTTGTAATATGAAGGATAAATTCCCATCATAGTATCAGTTAGTGGTGCGGAATAAGTAATCTCAACTGTAACTTTGCCTGTTTTGCCTACCGCAATTTTTATTGCTTCTTCCTCATCATCAACGGTGAAAGGAACCTCAGTACCATCACACATGACTTTCGTAATAGTCATATATTTTTGGTTAATTAAAATTGTATCTTCGATTGCCTCACCAGTAATTGTTGAAGTACCGGTAATTGTTTTCTGTTCACGGTTAACATCAATAAACAAGTCATAATGATCAGGATGAAAAGTTTCATAAAAATGTTTTGCAGTCATAATCTACCTCCTAGAATAGTTTCCTCTAAATTCTACCAAAACTATGCAGAAATAACATTAAAACCTGATTGTAAGAGTCGCGTGTTAATTCTGTAACAACAATGAAATATTGCATGTGTATGATTATCCATAGTAAATGAATGATCTTTTTTATAGGGAATGAAGAAATTGAAGAAAAATAAAAGTCTGTTAACTAAGTTAATTGCAGCTTTAGCACTATCTTTTGGTTTTACTGTTGTTGCGCAAACAACTAACACCAGTTCAAATGTTCAAACTGTTCAAGCTGCTAGAAAATTATCTAAGCGTGAACGTGCTGCCAAGAACTGGATTGCAATGAGAGAATCCGGTGGTAACTACTATGCTAGAAATGGTGTGTGTTACGGTAAGTACCAATTAAACATTAATTACCTTCATGGTAATTATTCCCCTAAGAACCAGGAACGAGTTGCCGATAATTACGTTTACGGCCGCTACGGTTCATGGGTTAATGCCAAGAGCTTTTGGTTAAGTCATCATTGGTATTAAAAAGAGTAATAGATTTCAGTTTTCCTAATAATAAAAACAGTTTAGTAATTGACTAAGCTGTTTTTTATTTTGTCTTATTAATAATCTACTCCAAGCAAAACGCTTTTTAAAGAAATTAAAATAATTTCTGTGCAAACAATCTTTAGTTAAAGTAACTATCAATAATTACTAACTTTATAAAATCGGATAATCTATAAAAATACTAAAACTAAAATATACTTAACTAATCTTTTAATGATTAAAGCTTATTATTTATAAATAACCTTTAATTTTTTTAAATCTTTTTTTGAAGAATTTGGCGTTAGCTGAGAGACAAATTTAAAAGGTAAAGTGGCAATTTGTCTAATATATTTAAGGTCACTATTATCAACTTTAACACAAGTATCAAGCTGCATCTTTTTTTTATCACGCTTATTTAATGACAATAGTCCATAATTGCCAACGTTTATCACACCAATTTGCTCGACATTTTGGGCAATAGTTAATGCATCTTTAAAATTTTCAACAACAATCATGATTGCTAAGGACTGCTGTTTAAAGTGATTGAGAAATTTTATTGATTTATCAATGCTGTATAAATCAAATTTGATATTAGAAGGAACGGCAAGCTTCATCGACATTTTCTGAAACTCGTTTGCAGCTGTGTAATCGTTTGCCACCAAAATACTGTTTATACATAGTGCTTTTGACCAGACCATTGCGACTTGTCCGTGAATTAAACGCTCATCAATCCTCAACATCTTAATCATTCTGATCACGCTTTCTTTTTTATCTTTTAAAATTATACCGCATAAACAGAAAAAACTTCTAATACTAGTAAATAACTTAGTATTAGAAGCTCTTTTAGATATTTTTCATTGCAATTAAAGGCTGAACTAAATTATTCCAAACTTCGTTAAATAGCTTCTTCTGCTCTAATGACTGAACCGTAACCACCAAATTATTTTTGGGTACTACTATAATAAATTGCCCTAATTTGCCATCAGCTCTATATGACTGATAATCAGGATTAATCCAGTACTGATAACCATAACCAAATTTTGTTCTACCTTTTGCATTAAAAACTTGATTCTTCGTCGCGTCTTCTAAATACTTAGTAT
Organism: Lactobacillus sp. B4015; assembly: GCF_026536055.1. Lineage (NCBI taxonomy): Bacteria > Bacillati > Bacillota > Bacilli > Lactobacillales > Lactobacillaceae > Lactobacillus > Lactobacillus sp. B4015. The sequence goes on along the minus strand of NZ_JAFNOY010000002.1, from coordinate 120,338 downwards.
TAATAATTTGTTTCCCATGCCAATTACCTTTGTGCAATAAAAGTAATCCAATTTTGGACATTTCATCAATAGTCAGCATTAGAGAATGGGCACCCATTGTATGACCCATCGGACAGGAGAGCCAATCCGGATTTCCAATTCCGATAGGCTCAAAAAATCTTGGCGTCAGATAATTAACAAGAGTAGCACCACTGACCGCTTCCACAATACAGCTAAGGATATAGCTGTTAAAAGTGGAATACAGAAAGTTAGTGCCGGGCTCATAAACAAATTTACCATTAGTAAAGTAATATCTTATCCAATCTTTTACTTGGTAGCGCTCTAAATCGTCAGCAAAAAATAGCGGATTTTCGAGACCTGTAGTCATAGTCAACAGATTTAAAACTGTAACTTTTTTGATCCTCGAATCAAGCGTAGTAAAGTCAATTTGAGGAAAAAAATGAAAAATTGGATCAGATAGCTTTAAAAGTCCTTCTTGACAGGCAAGGCCAATTCCAATCGACGTAATGCTTTTAGAAACTGAATAAACATTAAGCCGCGTAATTGGATCAACTTCCTTTTTTTCATCTACAAGTTTATCATTTTGATAAATCTGTATATTATTAATATTAAAATGTTTTTCTAAACTGTAATCCATAAAATTACTGAGAATTGTCATTTAACCTACCTTCTTTATGCTTGTAAAATCCCAAAAAATGCTGCAATAATACTAATGATAATAATCCAAAGCAAAATTGTGTTAACTTTATAACCTTTCTTAATTGCCCAATAAACTATTCCTGTGGCGATCACACCTAGCATATCTGGCATGATTCCATTTAAAACTGACATTAGACTGATTGCCGACTTACCTGAGCCAATTGTTAAACCAGTTTTGACAGTAACCATTGTTGCAATCATTGCACCAATAACTAACAGACCTAAAGTTGCAGCACCTTGGAAAACTTTATCCGTAATACCCAATTTTTCGAATTTGTTTAAGGCTTTCATGCCTGAGTCGTAACCCCAGTGTACTCCATAATATCTAACTAAAATATTGGGAATATTAAAAATCAACAAGAATAAAATCGGTGCAAACAGATTACCCGTTAATGCAAGCGAACAAGCTATGCCTCCTGCAAGTGGCCGCAAAGTTCCCCAAAATACCGAATCACCGATACCAGCAAGTGGTCCCATCAGCGAAGCTTTTACCGAATTGATTGAGCCTTCATCAAAATTCGAATCGTTAGCATTTTCTTCTTCCATAGCTGCCGTAATACCAAAAACAAAGGGACCAAGCATTGGTGTAGTGTTAAAAAACTCAGCATGCCGTTTTAAAGCATCAGCTAAGCGTTCTTTTTCTGGATAAAGTTTCTTAAGTGTCGGGCCTAAAGCATATTGTACGCCCTGACTCATTTGCCGTTCATAGTTAAATGAAGCATTTATTGTGAAAGAACGCCAGAAAATTTTATTTATATCATGTTTAGTTAATTTCTTTTTATTTATATCAGAAGTCATCATCATTATCCTCCATTTCAACTGAATCCAGTTGAGGTTTATCATTATTTACTATACTTAAAGCTACAATTACTATTCCAATTAAAGCAACGCCTAATACAGGAACTTTTAAATATGCTGCTAAGACAAAGCCCAGTAATAAGTATGGTGCCACTTTTTTATTTATAAGCATGCTAGTTAATAGTGCAAAGCCTAGTGCGGGTAAAATACCAGCGGCAATATTCATACCATCTATGATAAACTTAGGAATAACTGCTAAAAATGACTTAACTACGCTGCTTCCCGAGTAAAAACAAACTGCCAAAATTAACGACATTAGTATGTCGTATGATAAAAAGCTAATCAAATGCATTCTGTCTACACCAGCTACATCCCCCTTTGCTGCATAGTCATCTGACTTATGTAAAAAGAAAACACGCACAGTTAAGTAATAAAAATTTTTCAATAACAGAGCAACTGTCGCAATTGGAATAGCGAGTGCCAGTGCAGCTGCTGCCCCAGATCCTGTCTTAATAGCAAATGCTGTTCCCAAAATACCACCAGCAGTAATTTCTGGTGGCAATGCGGCACCAATTGTAATGTTGCCCATAAAGGCAAGCTCCAAAGTAGCTCCAACAATTAGGCCGGTATGTAAATCCCCTAAAACAAGTCCTACTAGCGGTCCCATAACTATTGGTCGCTGAATCATAGAATTGCCTAACCCACATTCTAAAAAGCCAATAAATGCTACTACAAAAATTAAAAACGCTTGCAACATTATTTTTCCTCCTACTTATATAAAATTTTTTTAGGATCACTTGGCACGGCCTGAATGTTAACTTCCTTACCCAAAGCCGCAACTTCTTTGAGCAATTGTTCATCTTTATCTGTCACGTTTACCATCTTAGACAGCGCATGTGTTTGGGATGTAGCCTTAGTTCCTCCTAAATTGATTGCTTTAATTTGACTAACATTCTTAGCAAGAATCACTGCTGCTTCAACAGTTGGTACTACAATCATCAAACGGTATTTATCAGTTTTTCCCGAATTAATTGCTCCAATTGAGTCCTTCACACTTTTAAAAACAAGTTTTACACCTTGTGGTTTGCCCAAACGTAAAGTCGACTTACGCAAATCGTCTTTAGCTACGTTATCATCAGCAATCAAAATACAATTTGGCTGCAACTGCGAACTCCACGAAAAAACCACTTGACCGTGTAATAACCGATGATCTACTCGTAATAACAAAATCATTTTTTCTCTCCTTCTAAAAGTCTTCTTCAACTGCATTCTTACTATTCACAGTATTCGGCATCAACATTTTCACCGTATCTTTACTAACTTCTACCGTTTGCTTAATTTGCTCAATACTAGCTTCACTGTCAAGCAAAACTAGGCTTAAAACTAGGGCCACATTCATCCCACTAATCAAACAAACATCCTTAAATGCTAACTTTTCAAGAGCTAATCGATTAACACTCCCCCCCAGCAAGTCAGTTACTACGATAAAAGGAGAATGTTCTTTCGCCAGTTTCTGTAAGAATTCTAATAAATCTGGCCCGTTCTCCAAATATGAATCAAATGCAACTAAGTTAGGCTGCTTGCCAGCAAGCAATTCAATTGTACTTTTCATTCCGCTTGCTAGTTTTCCGTGACTTAATAAATAAATCTTCACTTACATTTCTCCTTATTCAAAACATTAAATTACAACATCTGTAAGAATTTTTAATAAGAACTTATTTAGCCCGCTTTATTACCTCCTTTTAAGTCTTACTTATTCAATTTATAATTAGCAAATATTATGCCAAGCTTTACAACTCAACAAAAATCGGCAGCAAAAAAATAGTGCTTAAAAATTTTTTAAGCACTTCTTTACTATAAATAATCTTCCAGCAGTTCAAAAATTAATGATATTTCGAAATTATTTATTTTAATATTATATTTCATCTCAATTGGTTTAAAAATGGTATTCGAAATTAAGGCAAATTCTTTTTCAATGTCATTTTTAAAAAAAATTTGGTTATTTTTATCCTTGTTTTCACTCAAAAGGATACGTTCAATCATTAAAGAAAGATGCATATATAGATTTAGCTTTATTTTTCCACTAAAAGTTACACCATAATATTTTTGGTATTTAGCAGCTACGGCTTGCACTTCATCAATTACAGTATTTGGATTAAGAAATTGCAGCCTTTCTTTTATTCCCTGAATAGTCAAAAATTTTAAAAATTTTTCAAGCAGATTATCCACATTTTTACTCTCTTCTCCTGAATCCAGGAGATAAGTTTTAAGTTCATTAAACCATTTCTGATCTAAAATATTGTAAATATTGATAATAGGAATATCTAATTTAATTTTAAAGTCAGTAGTTGTGACAATTAACTGTGTGTTTTTAAAGAAACTACTATCATTATTGTCTAAAAGTTCACGAAGCTTACGGTAATCCATTGTAATTATCTGTTTCTTTGTTGAAAGTGTGCCTTCAATGATATCCTTAATTGCCCGAGATAGCCCCGCACCTGATAGACAGGAAACAATAATATTATCTTGATCTGAAAGGCCTTCAAAATATTGTACACCCATATACTTACCGTAATTTTTAGCCTTTTCAGTAATATCACTAAAAGATTCACTCCGTTGTACGCGAATGGCTATGTCCAGAGCGGAAGCAGTTGTTAAATTATTGATTACAAGTAATTTCTTATTTGAGGCGTGCTTGATCTTCGTAAACATTTGATTTAATGAGCCCATATCAAACAACAAGATGATTCCATGATCATGTGCTTTTTGGGTTTGTAAATAATTCTGAACACACACATTTATGTCGTCAACTGTCGCATCTATTGGCATATCAAATGCTTCAAAAACGTAACTTTTTGCCAAATTATTAACTATTTTCTGAATACTGGTAGCTGTTGATTCTCCATGAGCAAGTAAAATGCAAGTATAACGAATTTTTTCAATTTGATTGATTAAATCTGAAAATAATAAAATAAACCATAAATAAAAATTAGCATAATTTTTAGGTTTAAAATAATTTAAAAATTGCCGATAAATATAAAAAGAACGCGGATAGTTCTGCTCGAATAATTTAACCAGCTCTTTAGAATGTGCCAATGGCTTTTCCTGAGTAAAACTTAAACTAAATGCAAGCACAAACAGCTCGAATTCATTTTGATGTAGATTAAGTCTCAATCCATATTTATCACCTAGAACCTTTTTAACTGCCTGTGTAATATTTCTGCCAAATAATTGAGTTGGGATTGAATTAGCTATACGCGGAAGCGAGCGTAGCGAACGCAAGATGATTAACTTGCAATCGCTTATTGACGAACCTTTAGAAAAAGAAGCAATCAATTCATTTTGAATGTTTTGAAAACGCTCAAAAACGTAATCTGTTAATTTAATTACTTCACTCCAATTAAAATCTGAATCAATTAAAGCGAACTCGTTGTCAGTTGCTGAACCAATTTGAATAGTTTGAGCATTTGGATACATGGTGTATCCTTTTGAACATAATAGTTTTACTTTATTACCTAAAGTACCTATATTTCCAAGATAATTCCGATTGGCTAAATCCATAAGCAAAGTTTTTGAAACTGAAAACTTTTTCTTTGTTTCGGTTGCCTCATGTTTAAAACACTGTGCCACTATAGCAACTCGTTCGGTCAACGGACGATCAATAAACTTAGGCAGATTTATGTGAAGAGGTATTCGCCGTAAAAAAGTCTTTAATAAGCAATTATCTAAATTTTCCGTAGTTGCAAATATTAATCGAACATTTACTTTATGCGGATGACTGACCTCCCCTAATGGATAAAAAGTACAATTATCCAAAAGAGAAAATAGCTTTTCCTGATCGGATTTTGACAAGCGATGTACCTCATCTAAAAAAAGGTAGCCATTATTAGCTTTATCAAGCAATCCTATGGTATTTTCATCAGCACCAGTAAATGCTCCTTTTTTATAGCCAAACAGAACTGATGATAGCAACTCAGGATTATTAGCATAATCTGCAGTATTTAGAGTAACAAATTTACCATTTTTTTGAATTTTACCTAATTCTAGCGCCCTTTGATACATGAGTTTGGCCAAAAGACTTTTACCAGTGCCGCTTGCACCTGTAATTATTACGGGTAGACCATGTGGTGGATACAAAATCGCCTGAGTTAAAGCTCGAATGTGGTATTTAAGACTTCCATCAGACCCAATAATATGATCAAATACAGATGATTCAGCTTTAACAATCCAATATACTGGACGCGTACCATGCTTTTCTACCAGATTTTGTTTAAACAATTTAGCTAAATAGCCACTTACTGCACTTCGACTAAGACCGGCTATTTGGGCAATTTCTTCAGTTGTCAATAATTTATTTTCTTTCTGAAGTAAACGATATAAGTGCTCAATTGCTTTCATATTTTTCCTTTTTAAACATTAACTTAAATTTTAAGCACTACTTAAAGCGCTTTTTCTATTTTTAATGCTTATTATAAAGAATTATATTTAGATATGTACTTAAGCAATCAAGATTTATTTTTATTTAAATTATTAACTAATTTAAGTGTACTATTAGTAAAAGAGTCTGGGAAGAAACTAGCTCTTTAAGCAAAAAAAGAAGCATCCAAAACACCGAAAAAAGTGTTTTGGATGCTTTTTGCTTCTTTCTGCCTGCCAAAGTTGACTATTAGGACTACTCCTTTGCCAATATTTTTTCAAATTCATGGTCATTAGCATTAATCCTAGATCATTTTCAACTTTTGCTTATCCTCTTAAGTGGACCTGGCACATGCCAAATACGTGCTTCAAATGGCCAAAGACCGGTTCCACATCAATCTTGCGTTGACCATAAATCCGTTTGCCGGTTTTGCTTTGAAGGGCTGCTTGGGCCTGGCTTTGAAATACTGCTAGGTGGGATTGCAATTGAGCTAGCGCTGGTGCCCGCTGGGCGTTTTAGCTAGAGCAGTTTTGGCCGCATTTAGCTGAAACTCTTCTGCTTCGTAGACTTTAAACTGACGGGTAAAGCCGTAACGATCGTTTCTAGTGCTTAAAGTTGAAGCGCACGCCCTGATGGTCTAAGTAATAATCCTCGGTTTCATCATAATACCAGTTGTCTAACTTAGTCGTGTCATGACGATACTTGCGCTTCTGCTCTTTTTCATAAGTAGTGTTAGGCAAAAAGCAAGACTTTAAGCATCAGAGCCGGATGGAAGGCTGGACGGCCAGTAAAAGAAGGCTTACCCTCAAGCACAGCTAGGGGAATAGGATCAACAAACTGACTAATGGCATGAACGAGGTGATTTTGCAGAATAGAAAAGTCTAAATTAAGTACTAGAGCAGTCTGGCCTGTGGTATAATTTGGGTACATTGTTTTTGGTCTCCTTTCTATTTGAAGTTAGATAATTAAATAATAACAAGACCAAGAAAGAATGTATACAAAAAAAACGTTGAGCCATTATGTTCAACGTTTTTTTATGGTCTAAAAAAATAGTTTTTCCCAGACTCTTTTCCTTAATTAAGCATGGTGTCTTAACAAATGAGCCTTCGCAGGTTCACTTCTCAGCCAACTGGCAAAGAAGGCAAATCCAAAAATGATTACGGCAATTATTGCTGTAAAGATGAATAAACCATTCCCACTATTAAGGGCAATTGTTTGCTCATCATCTAAAAGGCGACTTGACTCATTAACTTGATTACACAATCCAAAGAATAACATGATTAGACTGCTTAAAGTTAGTACGCCGTTAATTGCTGTTAAAATTTTTATTTTCGTTAACTTCAAAAAATCATGTCCTTTCTTTTGATTCAAATATGTGCAATTATATACCTTTTAGAAATAAATGCAATACTTTTGTTTAAAAAATTCGCACTTTTTAATTTTTATATTAATATTCTTTCTAGTAAGTCTTAATGCTGGCAAATAGCCCACAAAAAAGCAGCTACACTGCCTGTTTATGACCATTCGCTGGCCAACCACTCTTGAGCTAACTTAAACCAGTGGGCCGCATGCGGATTTTCCTGCCACTCGCGCCCTTTTATCACCATATCCTTACGGGCTAGTGAAAAGCCGTGACCACCACGATTGAAAATATGAACCTCACATGGCACATTTTTGGCATGTAAAGCAGCAATATATTCCATGGTATTTGTCACTAATACAACGGGATCATCCCACGCATGAAAAATAAAGGTTGCAGGCGTTTTGGCAGTTACACCTAATGCACTATTTTTAACAAACTCATCTGTCGGTACCTTGCCCTCCTCTTCAGCGGGGACATCAAAGCCAATTTTAGCTAAGTTAATTAACGGGTACCCTAAAATAGTCTTAGATGGTAAGACGGCACTGCTGGTAAAAGAAAATTCTTTTTGGTATTTAGGAGAGTTAGCCATGCTATTGGCAAAGCTGGCCACGTGACCGCCAGCTGAAAAACCAACAGTAACAATTTTTGCAGGATCAATATTGTATTCACGCGCGTGATCACGAAAGTACTTAACCGTAGTCAATACATCTAGCCCCGCATCCGGATAGATATCACCTTCATCTTGAACCAAGTTATATTCCATTACAACGCTGTTGAAGCCGCAGTTATTAAAGGCAAGTGCTACCGGCTCGCCTTCTCGTAAAGACAAGTGGTCAAAACTGCCGCCTGGAATAATAATGGCAAGCGGATGCTTAGGAGTCACTAAGTCACCAATTGAATCCAGAGTATAAGTATGAACTTTAAACTCCCGCTTGTTAAAGTTAGTTAACGTTAAATCATTTACTTTCATTTTTTCACCTCACGTTTAGCCATCTTTTTTGCTAAAAAAGCAGTCGATAATGGCACAGTTAGTAATACACCAATCAATGAATACATAATAATAAGCGTTTCATTGACAAATAATTTTTCATTTAAAATTTCACCTAATGTGTAATTGAGCCTAATATACCACAAAAATAGGGAAAGAAAGCTACCAAACATGCCAAATAAAATGGTATTCATCGCTGTTCCTAAAACATCGTTGCCGATTTTTGCCCCACTATTCAGTAGTTCTTCATGGGTAATCTCGGGATTGTGCTTTTTAATTTCTAATAATCCAGAACTCATTGCAACCGCCGCTTCCGCAACCGCTCCAAGCGTTGAAAAAATCGCAACAGCTACGGCAATTAACGGATAGCTAAGCCCCGGCATTTGTGATAAACCAACGAGAATCTCTCCTGCTTCTGGGCCTAAGCCAGCAGCTTGTGCCAGCCATTCGAATCCTAAAATCAAACAACTGACAACTAAACACACAATTAGAGCAGAATAAAATGAGTTTTTCGCTACTTGATAGTCATGCGTTCCCAAAAAGATAATTGTCACTAACTTGAGTGGAATAAAAATCAAAATTAACACGGGAATGCTAATACCCCATGAAATCAGAATTGCCAGCAAAATTAACAATAAGGTGTTAATCAGCACACTGAAAAAACTACGAATGCCGGTTTCACCGCCAATGACCGTCATTAATATTGCCAAAACGATTATCAATGCCATTAATGTGTTCACTTTTTATTCCACTCCTTCCATTTTTGACCTTCTAAAAAGAACAAACTGCAGCCAGTCGCGAAAACAACCGTTAAAACAATTCCGATTGCGGAGATAACGCTTTGCGTTACTCCTAAAGATAAGGTGAAGCCAAAGGTGGAACTTAAAGTGTTGTTGTCACGTAAATAAATAATTGTTAGCGGCAACGCTTCAGACATGAAAATCAGCACTAACACATTAATCAGTGGTCCCATAATCTCTTGGCCCATTGTTCGGCCACTTTCAATCAGCTGTTTGGCAGTCAAATCTTTTTTAGTCTGAATTAACTCATATAAGCTTGAGATAATATCCGTTGCTTCATCCATCACTGCTCCTAAAATGCCGAGCAAGGTCTGTGCTAAAAAAATGCCACGGGGATCTTGGGTAGCGTAATCGCCAGTTTCATATTTGATTTCAGACTCTCCCGTAAGGCGCATAATTAAGTAGCACAAGCCAAACGAAACAAAGACGCCTAAAAGCGTCGCGGCCCAGGTCGCCAGCATTTTTTTATTAAGTCCTTGAACAAGCAATAAGCTGAAAAAGGAAAAGACGATGTCAGCCAAGCCAAAGAGCAACACAATATACGAACCGTTTAGTTTAATATCGGTCATAATTACGAGGTAAAACAAGAGCCAGCTCAAAGCCATGGACGCAATCAGTCCCAGCGTGTTTTTACCAGAAACGGCTACCATTAGTGTCGCCATGACTGTCAGTGCTAAAACCAACACCCAATCGCGTTTGGGCGTTTGAATAGCCGGATCATTATGTTTAATATTGACAAAAATCCGCTGACCAGCCCGGTATTTTTGCGTAATCAATTGCGATGGGTAATAATAATTGACCGTTCGGTAAGTTTGGTTCTTATGCTTACCAGATAAAACTTTGAGGTGAAGCACCTGTTTTCTGGTTTCGTCCTTGTTGTTATACACATCCGTACTTTTTTCAACTAAAGTGTCCTTAATCGTGCGGTCCGTAATTACTGCTACATCATGCTTAGTGTAGATGTCAGTGGCAAAATAAGTACACGCCGTCAAGGCCAGTCCAATAATAGCTACAACTAGCGCCAACACATAGCGCTGCTTAGTTCTTTTCAATGTAATCATCCTCAATCTATTCTTGTCTACTGTACCTCAAAAGCGGATATCATAATTAAAAGTTTAACTTAAGTTTGCTAAATTTGGCATTAATAAAAACGACTTTTTTCTAAAAGTCGTTTTTATCTAATCTACATATCAATAAGTTTTTGCCACCAATGCTTTTTTTCCGGTTCTATTTGCATATCTGACAATGTCCGGTGCGCATTAACCGTACTTTTTTGGGCGTTTTCTTGTGCTTTTGACAAAATTTCATCATGCACTTCTTTGCTTGATTTTTGTTCATCATTAGCAACCTGCGCACGCTTTTCAGCAGGTGTCAGTGGTTTATTTTCTTCAGCAAAAATTGGTGCAGTTGCCAGATCATCGGTTACAATTCCTGAAATATCAGGTAAGCTAGCAAAATCGGCTTCTTTGGCAGATGAATTTTCTAACTCCTTCTGTTTTGCTAGTAGATCTTTATTCTGCTTTTCAATTCGATTTAACTGCTTTTGTAATTTAACAAGCGCTGAATTTTGCTGTCCAATAGTCTGTTGCAAGGCATTAAGAAGTTTCATCACCTGCGGTGTGCTCATCACTTCATTGTTAGGTTCGTCCACGGCATTTGATTCTTTTGCGCTTTTATCACTCACAGCAAAAATTTGCTGTGCCGCTTCTTGCAAAGTAAGGCCATTTTCCTGTGCTAACTTATGAAAGTCCTTTAAGTCTTGAACATCCTTTTTACTATATAACCGGGCATTTTGTTTGGTTCTAGCGTAATAATCAGGCTTACCGGCAACTTTTTCAACTATTAAGGAATATTTGCGCAAAGTGGCAACGCTAATCTGCAATTCCTTAGCTGTTGCTGCAGGGGCGGTCAATTCTTCAAAATCATGCTTATCTTTAGTCATAAAATATTACTCCCAGCACAATCTAATTAACCGATTTTATGTAGCAACGTCTTTTTATGCTCATAACGTTCTTGACCGACATTAATTAACCGTGTGATCAATTCGGAATAAGGAATACCCACTTCTTCGAACAATTTTGGATACATACTAATGTTAGTAAAACCTGGTAATGCATTGACTTCAGTAAAAACAATCTTTTGGTCACTTTCACGTAAAGTAGAGTCAACCCGAGCCAAACCACTACATTCGGTTACCTGGTAAACTTTTAAGGCATTAGCCCTAATTTTTTCAATAATTTCGGCTGGTAATTCGGCTGGAATCTGCAATGTTGTGGTGGAATCATCATCATATTTATTTTCATAACTGTAGAAGGTTCCCGCAGCGTTAATAATTTGACCTACCCCAGAAACAAGCGGCTGATCATTGCCTAAAACAGCAACTTCAACTTCAGTGCCATGAATCGTTTCTTCTACTAAAACTTTATCGTCATACCTAAAGGCATCGGCTAAAGCTTCACGGTATTCTTTCTCGCTTGTAACATGGTGAACCCCAACGGATGAACCCTGATTGGATGGCTTAACAAATAAGTCACCACCCAATTTTTCGCTTACTTTTGCGTAATCACATTTAGCATTATTTTCTTCGTCATATTCAAAGCGTTTAATTGCAATCCAGTCAGCAACCGGGACACCAGCTCGTTGTGCCAAAATCTTGGTAAATTCCTTATCCATTGTTACTGCAGCAGATAAAACATCGTCACCTACAAATGGCTTATCCAAAATTCTAAATAAACCTTGCAGACAACCATCCTCACCTAAGTTGCCGTGGACAATTGGGAAGAAAACATCGATTTCAGGTAAATTTGCTAACTCAATTAGATTAGAAATATTAGCGACTTTGTGCGGATTTTGCACCGTATAGTGTGGATCTTTAAGTACCTTAAAAGAATCTGCTTCACTAGCCAAGTACCCGTCATTGGTAATCCAAATCGGGTGAACATCAAACTTATCTTGATCAATTGCATTATAAATGTTGTGGCCTGACATAATTGAGACTTCATATTCGGATGAATTGCCACCAAAAATCAGGCCAACCTGTGTTTTCCTAGTCATTTTATTTTTACCTCTTAATTAATGTTTCTAACTTTTTAATTATACGGCAATGTAAGCCTAAAAAAGCACAAATTAGCCGAATTTTAGAAATATTTTTTTAATCCGAACCTAAATCTTAAAAAACATGAGTAATTTTTCAATTAGTTAATAGCCCGCTTTTTTTATTGTGAAAATTCACTTTGCTAATAATCATTTTGGCTTTTAGTATAATATTTTTCCCGAACATTAGTGTTGGCTATAAAAGTCCCCAAGTTACTTGGTAAATTTTATTAATTTTAGTGGGATGCTTAGTTGGATTAGCAAAATCGTGCAGTTGGTGGTAGGCAACCGTCACCAAAACATTGTTATTACTTACAACCTGAATGCCTTCAACTTCCGTATAATAGCCCGGAATTGCCAGTTCTGTTGCAGTTGTCAAATCAACTAATTCCCAACCGGTAGCATTAACTTCGCCCCACGGAATTTTAACAATTTTACGGTCAAAGCCAGCTGTATCAGTAGACGGCTGGCTAGAAAGATAAAGATTAAACTGGTCGTTATGATTAGCAACATAATGATCAAGGGCAAATCCTTGCAAAGACCCTACCTGTCCTTGATTGCCAGATAAAGTTGGAATTTTAAAGGCGGCAAGGCATTGTACAGTTGTTATATCAACATATTTGCTGACAGTTGTGGCGTGATCCAAGGCATCATTAATTGCACTCAGACGGTATAGTGCAAAGTAACCATTATGATCGTTATCACCGTAAGCAATCAGAAAATATTGGCCATCAGGTGAAACTGCCGCCTCGACGCGGGCAAATTGGTCACCCGCACAACCAACACCAAAGTCGCTACCTGCATGATTCAAGTTAGCTAGCCGAGGTTGCATGCTTGTATTAGAACTGTATTTTTGTGCGTGCCACAGAGAAACCCGGGCAATCTGCTTTGACCAGCTCGACCACGTACTGCTCATATTAAGGTCATTTGGCTTAGTTCCCACAAAATATTGATCAAATTTATTCGCATATTCAAATGTTTGGGTATGCCCTGCAGCAGTTCCCGTCATGAACAACACCGGCTTATTTTTATTAAAGTTAACATTTTGACCATTATGGCCACGATAAACAAAAGTATCACCAGCAACGTGTTGCAAGGCATAAGTATAATTCTTGCCGATTGTTGCTTTTTGAACAACGACTTGACGCAAATCACGATCAACCGGTCCAGTAACGCCGTCCCAATCATCAAGATTACTAACCAATTTCAGCTCAACATTTCTTGCTTGTGGTATGTTTGGGTTAATCATATTTAATAAACGCTCTTTTCTACCAGCTTTTTTAAATTTTTGTTTTGTAGCTATCTAAAGGGCTTTTTTGCCTTATAATATTTCATAGTTAGGAGACGTCTTGAAAAATGTTACGCAAATTATCTATTATATTTACCAGCCTACTTTTCATTTTTCCATTTAGCGCTACAACTACTTACGCAGCTAATTTCACGCCAAGTGAAGCAAACCAAGTAAAGCAATTGCAACAAGAATATGCTGCTTTAGATAAAACTCCTTTTAACGAAGATAACCTCTATGTAACTAAGCCGCAGCTCAACCGCAAATTTAAAGAAGGTGTGCTAAGCCCGACTTATCTTAGTGATCAATTAGCTTACATTAATTATTATCGCGGACTTTTTGACTTAACACCAATAGCTGAGGCCAAACAAGACAGTATTGATGCACAAAAAACGGCTGCCGTTTTGGCAACCTTAAATGCCAATCCGTTAATTAACCAGCACAACCTTCCTTATGAAAAAAGGCCGCGCAACGTTAGCAAAGCGATTTGGCAAATCGCCCGCTCCACTTCCAATTCTGCTAATCTTAACTTTAATACCCATGACCAAACTGCAGGCGATGTAATTACTGATTTAATTACTGATCGCTATAATTTATCCGGACCAGACACAGGACACCGTGCCTGGTTACTCTCAACTAGACTGACTACAACCGGAATCGGAGCCGCCTACGGAAAAAATGGTTACCGCTATTCTGTTCAAAAAGTTCTTAATTCAGCTGATGTCTTTCGCAAGCCAAGTCAACAGCAAGTTACTTATCCTAGTTCAGGCGTTTTTCCGCTCGAATTAGTCCAAGGACAAAACATTGCTTGGTCTTTTTATAGCTCCGATCAGGTAATTAAAGAAATTCCGCAAATTACTATTACCGATGAGGATACACAAACCACCTATCAAGCTCAGGAAGTTCACAATTATCATAATTCCGGCTATGGCAATTTTACAACCATTATTACTTATTCTCCGGGAGCTACTCCCTTAGTTAGTGGACATGAATATCGGGTCGATATTGCGGGAATTTTTTCTTATCATTTCAAGCTCTTTCAACTAGGCAGCAACTAATTTATGACAGAAAAAAGCCACGGAAATTTTACTTCTGCGGCTTTTTTTGCTATTTTAAATACTTTGCAACTGCCTGTAATAAATCAGGTTCATTATTAACAATTGTCCCACTTAACTTAATTAGTCCCGTTGTATAAAGGTTTACGTAGTGAAATTGATTTTCAGCGATTTCACTTAGTGCAGCTAATTTTTGCTTATTATTGCTGCCTTTTTGCCGCGTATCAGTGTACAGACCAATAATCGGAATTTCTTTAGCGTAGGCAATACCGATTTCGCTTGCTACCCCATTATCAATACTGAGACCATCAAGAACGGCAACCATTAAATCACTTTGAAGGAGCTTATCAGTATCGGCCTGAGCAATCATTTTTGAGTCGGCATATGCCTCTTTATCGTTAATTGTAGCGTTTTCCTGTGGTAAATATAGATCAATTGCAGGATCTAGTTGACGAATTTTAGCTGCTAATTGGGCATTATAATTAATTTCTGCCTGAGAAAACAGAGCATTTGCAAAGTAAATTTTCATTATTAACTCCTTATTTTCGCAATCTTCTGGCAAGACAAGCCTACCTAAAAAACTTTTTAGTAGTCAAGTACTGTTTTAAGGGAACTAACGCTAAATTAACTAGCTAATTTTCTGGTGCTGTAAATTCCCATAAAATAGCACTTAAAATGTAG
This sequence comes from Lactobacillus sp. B4015, assembly GCF_026536055.1. Taxonomy (NCBI): domain Bacteria; kingdom Bacillati; phylum Bacillota; class Bacilli; order Lactobacillales; family Lactobacillaceae; genus Lactobacillus; species Lactobacillus sp. B4015. The sequence goes on along the minus strand of NZ_JAFNOY010000002.1, from coordinate 105,156 downwards.
AGAACAACCCCCACAATTACAAAATCCAAAAATATGCTGCTGCTAATTTCTAAAATATAGCCAAAAACAGCAATTTCCCTAACATTAAAAACTATTGGAACAAGTGCAATGATTCCTGCAATCAGCATTAACCAAAAACTTGCCCACATGGCTGCACCCGTAATAGTATGGGTTAATTTTTTCGAAGTCATTTCTGTACGCAGGTCACTAATAAGCGAGCGCAAGCTGATAGCAGCCATAACTAACACAACAATGTTAAGCAGCAGTAATGCCGTTGCAACATTACTGCCCACCATCATTGTATTTAAACTGAACGCATCAACTACTTCATAAGGTGCATTACTGCCCTGCTTTTTTAATTTTTGTTGAACCAACTGAGCATCGCTTGATGCTCCCTGGTCAATATTTAAATCAATATCATATAAAATTTGGTTAGCTAAATTAAGATTATTAAACTTAAAAAATGCACCCAAAGTATAATCAATAATATGATCGGCAATCGGTTGCGTTTGCTTAGTAGTCAAAAGATTGGCGTTGCCATTTTTATTGGCTCCAATCTCGTTAGCTAGTGTATCAAAGTGCTTGTTGACCTGCCTAACAATGATGGCTTCATTATTGTTAGTTCTAATCTGATTCTTCATAAAAAAAGGATTGAGAAAAGTAACCGTAACCATAATAAGCGTCACAATTAGATAGATAATAAAGGACAGTACCTTTTGATATTGGTCATCCTGTTCCCGAGTTACTCTGCGCAGATCATCTCGCGCGCCATTTGCCATATTTTTCCTTCCTAACAGACGATCTCTTTTTCTTTTTCAAACATCGTATCAATTGCGTGATGAATTGTTTCGATATCAGTTGATTTAATGATCTCATGACCATCTTCAAGAGCACGGTTAACCTGCTCAGGCGTGCAATGCAGAAAACTATACATTAATGAACTAGTAGCGTAATCAGCCAACTGTTCGGCAGACAAATTAAACCGTTTACTATCATGATATAACCGTCCAACTCCAGTTACTACAAATGCAATACCGTACTCTACTTCGTTTAAATCAAAAGTATCTTCATTAAAAATCTGGTTTTCTTTTACCCAACTATTAAGCATTTTTCCCCAGTTATCAAGAGTTTCATTACTACTGAAAACTTCAGAAATAATTCGCTTAAGGCCCTTGTCATAAATTCCTAGCATTGCAACCGTATAAATAAAAGCCTTAGTTCGGGCACATATATTGCCCTCCTTGGCATGGTTGAATTTTCTCACCTGTTCATCCAAGGTATTAAGAATATTGCGAATCACATCATCCGTTAACTTTGCTTTATGGGGATAATATGATTGAAGAAGAGATTTTGAAATCCCTGATTTTTCTGCAATCATCTGAAATGACACATTGTCCATGCCATTTTCCCTAATTAAATGAAAGGTATTACTTAAAATAATTCGTCTTCTCTTATAATTTTTCCTTCGTGCCATAATGGTTTCTCCGTTCTACACATTTTGTTTATCTATTATACCAATGTTAAAAAATAAATAAACAAAAATACATTATAGTAGTAAAAAACATTGGCACAACAGTACTTATAAGTATTTACAAAAACACTTTAAATAATTAAATTATTTCAAGTCAATTTCACTTAACAAATGCATGGATCGATCATTATATACATAATTAATTCCACGAGCCAAAAGCAAATCGACCGAAATCCGAACCATTCTGTCTGGATAGTGGCTGTGCTTAATTGTATCAGTTACCACTATTTGCTCAATTGGCAATTCATTAAGCGTTTCCAGTGCATTTTGTGAAAGAAGTGCATGCGTAGCCGCAACATAAACTTTTTTAGCGCCAGCTGCTAAAACTGATTTAGTTGAAGAAGAAATGCGTGAACCAGTGTCAATCAAATCATCAACAATAATACATTTCTTGTCCTTAACGTCACCAATCATGTCATGCACATCTGTATCATAACGTTCACGACGTTGGTCAACAATTGCGATTGGCGCATCAAAGAACTGCCCAAAGTTCCGCGCTAATTTTGCTCCTGAATGATCAGGTGAAACAACGACAATATCGTCTTCTTCTTTAGTCGCAATTCCATTATCAAGGAAGTATTGCGCTAAAAGCGGCATTGCGTGCAGATGATCAACCGGAACGTTATAAAAGCCTTGAATTTGCGAAGCATGTAAATCTAAAGCAATTAAATGGTCTAAGCCCGTAATCTGCAATAAATTAGCAACCAGCTTAGCTGTGATTGGTTCACGGGAACGTGTTTTAGTATCAGAACGCGAATATGCCAAGTAAGGCACAACAACATTAATTCGGTGCGCAGAAGCGCGATGCAATGCATCCAAGACAATTTCTAACTCCATAAAGTTTTCGTTGACTGGATCTTGTATTGACTGGATAACAAAAACGTCACACCCTCTGACGCTTTCACCAATATTAACCTGAATTTCGCCATCGCTAAAATGCTGTACAGCAGTTTCAATTAGCGGTTTTTTCAAAATCGTGGCGATCTTTTCGTTTAAAGCAGGATTACCACTTAACCCAATTAACTTCATTGGATGCATTAACTGAAGAAGTTCTTCTTTGTTCATAGCTACCTCTTTATTTAAAATACTAACTTTGCAAATCTATTATAACCAAAAAAGTCCCTAGTGCCTAGAAAAGGTAAAAATCAAAACAAAACGCCGAAAACTTTTTCGACGTTTTGTTAAAAAATAGTTATTTAAAAAAATCTTCCATTAAATTAAGAAGTTTAAAACTTTTCACAGCATAACTTTCATGTTTTTGCCTTGGCATTACGAGAAGCTGGCCCTGTGGAATAATCTGGCTGTACCAGCGAACGTGTTCAACCTTGACCCAGTCTTTTTCACCAACAACACAATATGTTGGAATTGAAATCGCCTTTAAGCTATCAACGGACATAAAGCTTTCGGTCAATTCTACTTCACTGTCACGATTATGCCTCAAAAAGCGCAAAATCCCCTCGGTTAAGTAATGATATGGCCTAATGCCATTACCATTGACAAATACACCAGCAACCATCAATTTTTTAAAGGCCTTTTGGTCTTGACTTGCAAGCATCATTGCAACTAAACCACCGGCATCAAAACCAAAACAGTAACAGCCCCTAATACCAACCTGATCAATAAAATCAGCGACATCCTTAACTTCTGTCTGGTAATGTTGCGCTATTTCGCCTTCACTCAAGCCGTGTCCACGCATATCAAGGACATAAACTGTGTAATAAAGTCCGAGCGGGGCAATAATCTGGTCAAACATCCCACCATCTAAGTGATGACCGTGCAATAAAAGAAGTGGTTCTCCGTTACCCAGTTTGCTGTAATATAATTCGTTACCGTTAACTTTCTCTCTCATCGCTGATCCCTTTCACTAGCTTCAAGCAACTCTTGCTCAGAATTTTTTTCCTTTTTATGCTCATGCCACAAACTACGTATCATCGTTTTAAGGATAATATGATTTGCCCGAAAGTTATCAGGAATCATCTTTAAATTGAAGTTATGAACCATACTGTCTTTACGTTGCCAATAATGGTATAACGGCGTGCTGTCACAAAAGAAGCCGTCTGTTTTGGCTAAATATTGCACATTAAAAATTTGGTCTTCCATAAATGCCAGGTTGCCCATAAAACGCAAATGGTTTTGCCGAACAACGGAAAGCTTATAGCCCTTATTCCAAGTGTAGCCCTTAACTGGTGTTGCTAAGAAGTGATTGTCAAATAGTGATCCCAGCGGATTGCAGATAAGCTGATAACTGCGCAACTTTTCTTTCATCCCGTTTACTTTTTTCTTAGTCGCCGGTACGGAGCCTTCCTTATTTTCATAGTCAAGCCAAAAGCCACAAGAAACCATTGCTGCTTCGGGATGCTCATGAAAAGCTTGGACAAAAAAGTCTGTATAACCAGAATCTACCCAATCATCACCATCGTGAAAGGTAAAATACGGCGTATCAACGTTGTCGATTCCAACATTACGGGCATCAGACAAACCGCCATTAGGTTTATTTATTATTTTTAAATTATGAAAATCATTCCGGTAACTTTCCGCAATTTTTCTCGTATTATCAGTTGAACCATCATTGACAATCAACAATTTGAAATTCGGGTTGCTCTGTTTAGCCAAGTGTTCTAGTGCTCGCGGCAAATATTTTTCAACATTGTAGACCGGCATTATGACAGTTAATTCAGGTTGCTGAATCATCGCTACCTCCCTCATTGTTTTTTATTATACCATCTAAATTATTAAAAATATCGTAAACTGGATGGTCTAAAAAGCTATTTTAAACTTTTGTAATCAGCATTTAGTATAATTAATAGCAATAAACAAGGAGTTGATTATTTTATGAAAAAAGCAACAACTATTATTACTACTATTTTAACGTTATTAATCGGAGCGTTGGGACTATCTCTGCCCCAACAAACAGTCAAGGCAGATGATCTTCCCGTTGTTTGTCTAGGAACTTCTTTATCGGATGGTCAGCGCAGCGGAACAGTTAAAACGCTTAGTGAGCCGTTAAACGGCAATAGTTACCAAACTATTACCATTACAGGAAGCGACTTAGTTAAATATCTTAATCCTTCGGGGGCTAACTTCACCACTAATTCTGGCGTTTGGTCCAGTGCAATGATTCAAAAGACTGCTCAAGGCAGCGGCATTAATGTCAAAATCTTGGATTATCAAGGTAAAAACAATATCACGACTATTACCGCCGATCAGTATAAAAATGCCGCACTAACGGCCGGAATTGCCGACGCGAATATCTATGTGACTAGTGCCGTGCCAATCGATGGCTCTGGTGCTTTAGCTGGTGTCTATGCTGCTTACCACAAAACCGGTGAAAGCCTCAATCAAAGCCAGGTTAACGCCGCCCAAGACGAAATGGGAACCTTAAGTAAAATTACCAAGGAAAACAAGAGTAAAGATGGTTACAGTGACGCTCAGTTAAACAACGCTGTTGCTGGTGCCAAACAAGAAATGGGTAAAATTGGCAACAACATTTCTGACAGCCAAATTCGTGACATCGTTAACAATCAAATTAATATTAACCACTTAGGTGATGTTATTAACAATAACCAAAAACAGCAGATTATTAATGTTTTAATTGAAATCCGCAATTCTGGAGCCTTAAAAGACAACAAGTTTAAAGATCAAGCTGGAGCTTTATCCGATAACATCAAAAAAGATGCTAAGGGCATTTTTGACAAAGTCAATACCCCTGAAAACCGCAACTGGCTAGAACAAGCTTGGCAAAATGTAACTAATTTCTTTAGTCACTTATTTGGCGGTACAATTGTCGTCTTTAACTAATCACATTTGGTCCATAAACTTATTTAACGTATGGTCGACAAATTCATTGCCGCGGTTATTATTATGGCCCTTAGTCCATTCGAATTGGGCGCTAGTAAATTGCTCTAGCAACCGGTCCATTTCCTGCCAGCATTTCAAATTGGCAATTGCACCCGGTGTGCTCTTTTTCCAGCCCCGTTTTTTCCAACCCTTGAGCCAGCCTTTAGTGATTGGATTTAACACGTACTGAGAATCGAGGACAAACAATAATGGCTGCTGATTAAAGCCCAGTTGCAGCAACTTTTTCAAAGCTTCAATTAAGGCGGTTAGCTCCATCTTATTATTAGTAGCACCAAATTCACCATTCGAGTCATATGCCGTTTGTTTTTGGTTATGGTCATACCACTCAATTAGATAAGCCCAGGCAGCCTTGTCGGTTGCCTTCACGTGACCGCCTTTGAAGTTGCCCGTATTGCGTGTTCCACCGTCAGTGTAAATCGTGGCAAAATAGTCGCCACTAGTCTCATTTTCTGTTGCAGCATGTGTCTTTTTCTGTTTAGGCACTTGCTGCTTTTTATTAACTGTCTGACTAGCCCGCTGTATTTTGGCAATTGCTTGCTCTAAGGAGTCTTCGTCTTTTTGAAAAACCTGCTTAATTGTTGGCTGATCCCAATCCAAGTAGTCCGTTGCATCCGTAACTTTGCTAAAGGACTTATATTCGGCGTTAGGAAAACCATCAACTTGTTTTTTGGCTGCATCCCATGTGCGATAAACACCTGGTGTACGGCCTTTTTTTACGGCGTAAAATTTCATATGTACCTCTATCACTATATTTTCGTAGTCAATGTTAAAATGTAGGTAGCTCTATTTTTAAGGTGGTATTATGTTCTTCAATACAAAAAAATATAAAGAAGAAGCTGAGAAGAACCGTAAGCACAATTTATCAAAAGAACCTAGTCGGTTCAACATGATTTCCTTAGCTATTTTAGCAACAATTGCACCAATGCGCATTTTTTTACGCCTACATAAAAGACGGATTGAAGATAATGCTACTGTTGAAAGCAAAACCGGTAACTTTGAGCAAATACCGATTATTTATTTTCACGGCTTCCGCGGCGGTGACTACACCACCAATATTATGGTTAAGCAGGCCTTAAAAGATAAAAATAATGCTAAATTTCTCAAGGTAACCGCTGATTTGCTTGGTAACTTTAAGCTTGAAGGAACATGGACGGGGGATCAGAATCCTATTGTGCAGGTAGTTTTTCGGCAGAGAATTGTCGGTGTCTACGCAATTGATTATTATCTAAGATTAATCCTGCCATTTTTGGCTAACAGGTATCATTTTAAGCATTATCGTGCTGTGGCTCATTCCTTAGCTTGTCCTTGTATTGTGCGAACCGAAATGCGGACATACCACAGGAAAAATTTCCCGCGGCTAACAATGTGCGCATTCATTGCCGGTCCATTTGACGGTGTTACCTATATGGGCGATATTCCCAACGTTAACGGCCTCAATCGCAACGGTCGACCAGCGGTAATTAATTTGCACTATCTTTATTTATTATTTAGGCGTAAAAGGTTCAATCCCGATATTTCGGTTTTAAATATTTATGGTAATGTACTTGATAACACAAATAGCGATAAATTTATTTCTGTTATCTCGGCTAAGAGCATTCGCTATATTCTGGCACCACACGCCAAATCCTATCATGAGGTCGAAATTCGGGGTAAAAAATACGCCGAGCACAGCTGGATGCATGATAATCCGCTGGTAATCAGTATTATTGATAAATTTATTGGACTTAAAAAATAATCTTTTGTTTTTGGAGGAACTACGTGATTCTACTCCGCGATATTATTCGCATTATCATTATTACTAACACTATTTTAGCTTTCTACATCGTCTTTCACCGCCGGCGCTCGGTCTCAACAACTTGGGCTTGGCTAATTATCTTACTAGTTTTCCCTGTTATCGGCATTATCTTGTACGGCTTTTTTGGACGAGGTATTTCGCAGGAAAATATTTTTGCCATTAATAAGCAACACCATATCGGACTGCGCAATGTGCAAAAGTCAATTACCAAGGCGCCGAGAAAGACCAGTCCCTCAGACACCTCAGGAAAAGCGAGCATGGTGGTCCGCTTTTTTGACCGTAACAGCGAATCGCCGCTCAGCAAAAACAATCACGTTCAGCTCTATACTGATGGTGCACCAATGTTTCGCGACATGATGCGCGATATTGAAAATGCTAAACAAACTGTCAATATTGAATTCTACACTTTTTATAATGATCAAATCGGTAACGAAATTCTTGATTTACTAATTAAAAAAGCTAAACAGGGTGTTCGGGTACGATTACTCTATGATGCTTGGGGTTCAATGGGTGCAACCAAAACTTGGTTTGACCAGCTGCGTAAGGCCGGAGGCGAGGTTCTACCTTTCATTACTTCACGCAATATGATTACCCGTTACCGCATCAACTATCATCTCCACCGCAAAATTGTTGTCGTTGACGGAAAAACTTCTTGGACCGGCGGGTTCAACATCGGTGATCAGTATTTGAGTCGCAAGAAAAAGTTCGGCTACTGGCGCGACAGTCAAGTGCGAATTGTTGGATCCGCATCATTGCTTTTGCAAGAACGCTTCGTCATGGACTGGAATGCCTCAATTCAGCAAGAGGAGCAGATTATTACTTTTAACACGATGCTCTTCCCTAATTTGGATGAAAATGAAATTCATCCCGGTGATGTAGCCACCCAAATTATTTCTGATGGGCCTGACCGTTACAACGCAAATATGCGTAATGGCATTATCCGGCTCATGTTTCAAGCTGAAAAACGCTTGTGGCTTCAAACACCTTACCTTATTCCAGATGATGCCATGTTTGCCACCCTGCAAACAATTGCCATGTCTGGTGTTGATTTGCGCATCATGATTCCGTGCAAACCGGATCATCCCTTCATTTACCGGGCAACGCAGTGGTATGCTAACGAATTATCCCGCTATGGCATTAAGGTTTATATTTACAATAACGGCTTTATCCATGCCAAAACCATTGTTGTTGATGACGATTTCGCAACCGTAGGCTCAATGAACCAAGATTATCGTTCTTATGACCTAAACTTTGAGGACGTGGCCGTTTTTTATGATAAAAACTTCACTAAAGAAGTTGCTCAATCATTTGAAGACGACATGCAAGTTTCCACTTTACTGACACCACAAATGATTGAGCAACAAGGCCGTTGGTTACGAACTCTTCAAAGTTTTTCACGGATGCTATCACCAATTTTATAGAACTGTAAATTATCTTAAAGTTATTTTAAATTGAATAGTTGCAACAACATATAAAATTCAATGAAAAAAATTTCTCTTAGTACTTGATTGTCTTAAATTTATAGAGGCAATAAATTACAGAATGAAGTTGAACAATTATCCCGATATAATTAGAATATTTACTTTTGTTGTGTAAGATTGGACTTATGTATTCTAATACTTAATAGCGCGAAGGTAGCCATTATACTGCAAAGACTTACTTTAGCATTAACAACATTGTAACGAGTGCCATAGGTAATAAGAAATAGTTCTTTACTCTATATTATAAATATAATCATAAATATAATCCAAATTAGTCTTAAATTTCGGCCTTAGCTTAGTTATTGCCTGAGTTATTTTTTGCACTCTCTAATACATACTTTTATTGGGTCCATCACAGATTTATGGTGAACTATTAACTTAAACGACTAATGTAAATTATAATGATGCCATTTTGTTTCAGATCCAATTATAGACAAGAATTTATTTCAAGTTTTCCAAACAATATAAATTTTAAACCTTAACTTTTTATACAATTCGGCCATAGAAAAAGTTGTAAAAGTATCTAGCTTTTACGATTCACTACAATAAGCTTTAATTTATTGGAATTTTCACTTTTAGAGTTTTCCTAGACACAGAAGAATGTAATTATCCACCAATTCTAGAAAAATGTTTTCAGCAAACTTACTGAATTTTACAATATTTACTCATTTTAAATAACAGATATCTAACTTTCAACAAAAACCAGATCCTGAGTCTAATTCTGCTTTGTCATGGCTAACTGCACCGCTATGACGTCAAAGTGCTTCATCAATGCAACCATACAAAACATTTAAATTGCACAAATTGGTCCGATTAAAAGAAGAGGTACAAAGGCTTAATTAGATACCTTATACCGAGTTCATCAAGGATTATGACTTAGCAAAATCTACAATATGAAAATGGTGTAGCCTTTCAAATCAAGTAAGACACTTAGCCTAAGATTTTAGTCTTCAATTTTTATACAGCCTAAAATTTTAAGAAATATCTATAACTTCATTATTGTATTAATAAAACTAATAACATTTTGTGGCATTTCGACACTAAAAAATTCAGAACCAGTAGCACCAATATCTGTAAGAGAGGTTCTTTCACCAACGTATTTACGATGGACTTTTTCTTTATAAATAAGTAGCGGAACTTTTTCTCTAGTATGTTGAGCATACCCAATTGTAGGATCATCGCCATAATCAGCCATCACAATTAGAATATCTTCACCTGTAAACGGCTGTTCAGCTTCAGGAAGTCTCTTATCCATTATTTCAAGGATATCAGCATAATGATCAGTGTCTTCGGAATGTCTCGCAAAATCAGTTTCTTGAATGTTCATAAAAATTAGACCATCTTTAATTTCTTTAGCCTGCTTTATAAATTGGTCAAAAAAATAGTTACTATCTACTCCTGGAATATCTCCTAATTTTATTACCTCTGACAACATCCTAAGCTTTACCAATTAGGGCTACGTCAATTCCGTGATGGACTAGATGCTTGCCAGTTAGGCATTTGGATCAATCTCATATCCGAAATGGATAACAATAATATAATAATATATAGATCAGAATATTATACTTAGCGGTATATATAGAGTTAAAGAAATTGGCTTGATCAGTTAATCAGTTAAGGGCATTTTCGAATTCGAAGTCCATTAGAGTATTAACATTTAATAATAAATGGCTTAAAAAGTTTATGCAATAGAGAAATCGTTCATCGCAATTGCCCCCAAAGGATGTGATAATGAGATAGCCTACCACGTTCAACTTGAATTCAGGTGAATAGATTTGCTTAACGTATTTAATCTTTAAAGCGGTTATGCCGTGCTCGCGGACTAATTCAATTCTAACTAGACCCTGATAGCCGTGTAATCAATGTCATATTCTTTGCTTAAGTCAATCAAAGAGTTTTGGCGTTTAGATATTTACAAGCAATTTCGATTTTCAAAACAATTGAATATTTAGCCATGAATAAAAGTGCTCATGTCTAACTATTATAGGGCTCTTCATAGATTATCTTAATTAAGTTTCTATAGCTTTTATTTATATAATGATTTAAGTACAAATATTGTTATTTTTTAAATACTATAAATCTTTGTTATCAAGCTTTTATCAATTATTTTAGTTTTTTTTAAGGGCTTTGGTATCTTGATTTGTTATTAATTAAGATATACAATCGATATGTAAGAAACTGTTTACATTATAGAATATAAGTTAACTTAATAAACTAGCTATATAATGGAGAATAATAATGAACAAAAGATTGGATCATAACAAACGGACTGAGGCGTTTTTTCTTAGTAATTTAACAGCAGCTGCACTCGGTTTAACGATACTGAATACTAACGTTGTCAAGGCTGATAGTGGCCAGACAGCTCAAGAAACTGCACAAAAGCTTGACAAAAATCAAACTGAAACTACAAGTACAACTAACTCAATTCAACAGGATATTAATCAAGATACTAGTGTAAATCATGATGAAATATCAAATAGTAAAAATGATAAAAAAGTAGATCAAAATGAAAATGTGGACTCATCGCAGGGTATAAGTGAGGAATCACCCTCTAAGGGCTCTGCTGGTAATGACAAACCAGAAGCCATAACTACTAAGCCCGAAGATAAAATTACTACAAAGTCTCTCGTTAAAAGTAAATGGGGTAACGTCGATGTAGATTACGATACTGATACTAAAACAGTAACTGTACATGGAAGTACTGATAAGGATAATCCGACGATAGTAAATAATCCCGGTCCTTTATGTTCATCTATAAATGCCCAGAATAGCACTAATGCATCAAAGGCTAAAAAAATAATCTTTGATGGTCATTTTAAAATTGTTGGTGAAGCGCGATCAGTTTTTATTAGTTTCAGCAGCTTAACTGATATTGAAGGCTTGGAAAACCTTGATACGTCTGAAGTTACAAATATGTATGCATGGTTTTGTAAATGTAGCAGTCTTACCCACTTAGATCTCTCGTCTCTTAATACTTCTCAAGTAGAAAACATGGCTTCCATGTTTGAAGGCTGTACCAAACTTAGGGATCTCAACATTAGTAAATTTGATACTTCTCAAGTTACAGATATGTCATATATGTTTACTGGATGTAATAGCCTAGAAGAACTAAATTTGAAAAATTTTAATACTTCTAAAGTTAGAGATATGTCATTTATGTTTGCCGAATGCTCTGGCCTTAATAAACTGGATGTTAGCAGCTTCGACACCTCTAACGTTGAAAATATGTCATATATGTTCAATTATTGTGCAAGCTTACCAACTATTGACCTACACAATTTCAATACTTCTAAAGTTACAGATATGACTTCAATGTTTAGCATGTATTATTATCAGTTCAGCGGTACAGGTCAAGTATTTGGTTGGGATACTCAGCTGACATCCCTTGATCTTTCCAGCTTTGATACTAGTAACGTGCGAACTATGGCGCAAATGTTTTTTAAATGTACAAAATTGCAATCCTTAAACATCTCTAGCTTTAATACAGCTCAAGTTCAAAACATGGAAAACATGTTCAATGGCTGTAGAAGACTATCAACCTTGGATTTACGGAATTTTAATACAGCTAATGTTACAAGTATGGAGTCTATGTTCCGTGACACTCGTGATTTAATCAATTTGGATTTGTCGAGTTTCAATACAACTAAAGTAAAAAACATGGGTTCCATGTTTTATCACTACGATCAAGATGGCAAGTTAAAGACTCTTGATATAAGCAATTTTGACATGAGAAATGTCGAAAACTGTGGATTTATGCTATATGGACTAAATGAACTGTTGGTTTTGAAGTTGGGAAATAATGTCAAAGACTTTCCAAAAATGGAGCTTAAAACCCCAGGAATTTGGCTAAATGTTGGTACTGGAACAATACAACAACCTGAGGCAAGAGACAAGTGGTCATCAGAAGAGCTAATGAAAAATTGGAATGGTGAAGAAGAAACGTATGTGCGTGAAGTTACGCTAAAAGTTCATTATCAAGACGAAAACGGAAAGTCACTTGCACCCGATGAAACTATTATTGGTACTTATGACACTTCATATGAAGCTAAAGCTAAAGAAATTCCTGGATATATGTTAATCACAAGACCGAAAAATGCTTCGGGACGCATAGGTGAAAACACAGATGATATTACGTTTGTCTATCAAGAAATTGCTAATAACGGCGGAATACCTATTAAGGTAGGTAACGTGACGGTACATTATGAAGATGAAAACGGTAATCAACTGATCCCTAATGTAATTTTAAGCGGTAACATTGGTGACAACTATCAAACTGAAGCAAAAAGTATTTCCGGCTATACGTTAAAGTCCAAGCCTAATAATGCTACAGGCTTCTTTACTAGCCAAAATCAGAATGTAGTCTATATTTACACTAAGAATACCCAGAATACCCAAAACGATAAGCAACCTGAAAATGATTCAAAAAACAATAGTAATCATTCTAGTGATAATACAAAGTCTAATAGGAGAAAGAATAGCTCACATAAAACTAGTAAAAAAGCAAATGAGGAAAGCAAGCTAATTAATAAACGTAATAAAGTCCGTAGACAGGTGGCTAATAAATCTTCTGTTGCAAAAGAAAAAACCGGAATTTTAGTACAGACGGGTAGAGATGGAAAATCGCAAGTAGGTATTCTTCTCTTAGGTGTTTTAGCAATAGGCCTGAGTCTTTTCGGTGTAAAGATCGAAAGCAAAAATAAAAAATAATTTTTCTGGAATTTCTCTATTTATTTTTGGATCAAAGTTGAATAATATATATGCAACCTATTATCAAAGTAAACCGATAATAGGTTTTTATTTTGATTAAAATTACCTAAGCAATGAAATTATGTTTATTAACAGCAGTCAATATCAGCTGATTATAATACAGAGATTGCATAATGAGTTACCAGTTGCCGATATTTGTAACTTGCCTAACATAATTGCAAAAACGATTCAAGAGAATGAAAGTCACATATAAAACATTCAAACGTAATAGTCTACCAGACTGGCTCAATGCAGCCAAATATGATCAATATAATAGCTGTCTAATCAATTGCAAGATTAAACAGTTTGAGTAAGTACTTAGGCTCCCTTATTTATTTTCCTAATTTGATCTCAAGGATCCTCAACTTAACTATATTGAAAAAAGGACTATGTTCATGGGCTCGTCTGACATTCAAATTCAAGGATTCACTCCTGCCCTACGACCTCAGTTTCAACTTTAAGCATAAAGAAGAAGCAGATAAAAGTATCGTCATACTTCTATCTGCTTCTATTTTCGGATGTTTGGCGAGAAACCGACAAGCAAGACATTGCAAATCTTTTTTATTAAGTTTAGTGAATTAACAAAACAGTTTCCAATTAGTTTATTTTGCTTTTTGTGTTTCAAGTTCAAGGAAAGCTAGTTATCGTTAACTTAATACATTTATTTACTTACACTTTCGATTATCTTAATTAGTGCTTATTCTTTAAGGCTTTAGAAACTGCATCTTGTATTGCATGTGAAGTTCTAGTAGCCCCGGTAACAACATCAACTTGAGTAGAATTTGCTTTAATAATTTCTTGTGGTATAACCTTTAAAGCCTTTTTACCAATATCCTCACTTTCATTTTGCTCTATAATTTCAATATCCTTAATCTTGTTACCATCTGTGGTTACGCAGACTTTTATCTCATCGCCCATACCAGCATGAGAAGTTCCTAGAAACTGATTATTATTGAGAATAATATTCTCCCCATGATTTAATAAATCATTTTGACCATTCATTTCTTGTGAAGCATCAATTTCCTTGTCTTTTTCCGCAGCAATATTCTCTCCAGCAATCTTTCCAAATATTAAACATTCTGCAATGTTGCAAGCAGTTTGGTAATTATTGACGCAAACGCCTCCAAGTTCTCCAGCACCATATAAATGTCTGATTGGTTTATTTTCTCCATCAAGAATTTGGGCTTTACTGTTGCGTTTTGGCCCCCCTTGAGTATTAAGTACAGTATTTATCATTTTAATAGCATAATATGGGCCTTCTCTAAACTTTCTCATGGTTTTAACATCTCTGCCAAATTGATAGTCTCTACCTTGCTCTACAAAATAATTAAAGTCTTTAACTGTTCGCTTCAAATTATCAGCCGGTACATTAATTTGTTTAGCGAGTTCGGTTATGCTATCTGCTTTTACCAAGGTTTCATCATAGCCTTCAAAAGGCTTAGGTAGAGCCATTATCTGTTCATATTGAGCTTGATCAAAAATTAAATGAATATTAGTATGATAATTCGGTACATCCCATCTGCCATGATTATAAACATGACCATGACGATTGGAACCGTTCTCTTTAATATAACGAGTACCATCTTCTGCTACAGTCATAATACTGCCATGAGAAAACTGTGGATTGCCAAATACTAACCTGGCTCTACTGCCTTCCTTAGTATAAAAGGACAGACCTGGTATCAATCCCGCACTTTCATAATTCCACATATGCCAAAGCTGTGCTCCAGCCTCAATAGATAATCTAATACCATCTCCTTTATTATAAAGCGTGCCAAAAGGTGCCAAATATTGACTATTTAAATAGGCTTGGGCCATTTCACGACTATTTTCGTAACCGCCTAAAGTCAGAACAACCCCTTTAGTGGCAGCAACGCTGATATCTTGACCATTGCGTTGAATTATCGCGCCGATTATTGTTCCATCTTCTGTGTCTTTAATTAAATGCTTAGCTCTCGAATTTAACCAAACATCAATTTTATTATTTCTGTTTTGTACCTTTTTACGTAAGATTTTCCATAAAGCACTGTCTGCTATACCTTCATGAACTAAAGAAAAATCAAATGTATTTGCCCCATCAAACTCTGGAAATTCTTCCAACATTTTTTTTAATGGAAAAGCATATTTAGACGTATCCAATTTGTCGTGACGCACACTAACCGGATTAACTCCTAGATACTTTTTTAGGTAGCTTCTCATATTAGCCATGCCTTTAACATAAACAGCCTGTAGTTTTTCATCTTCATCCATTGGTTCAGACAACTGTTTATAATACTTTAACATCTCGTCATAATTATCTGCTGTACCTACTAACTGAATGCAGTAACGCGTATTTCCGCCTTCATGTCCATAAGGTGCAGAATCAACTAATAAAACTTTCGCTCCTTTATCTGCAGCGAATCTAGCAGCAGTTGCACCAGCTCCACCAAAGCCAAGCACAATAACATCATATTTTGCTTTGTATTCATGTTTCATTATTATTTACCTCACGATACATTTATATTAAATCGCTTACATACATATTATCAATGCTATAATCAGAGTTGTTAAATAGTTATTTTAAGAAAGATATATAAGCAAACGGCAATAATGAAACTCGATGAAGAATTAATTTTTAAAATTCTAGAAATTACAAAGAATTGTAAAAGTATTAGTGAAATTGCACATCAATTATATTTAAGCCAGCCATACATTAGCCAGGTCATTAAAAACGCTGAGAAATTTTACAATGTTAAACTAATTAATCGTAAAAGAATTCCTATTTATTTAACCCCTGCCGGTGAACAAGTTAAGGAAGGCTTATCTAAAATAATTAGTGAAAGAAATAAAATTAATACAAATCTTAGACCATTTATTGAATCAGAAGAGAATACTATTCGAATCTCATATACTCCTATTTGGTCAAGACAACAAGGGATTATCTTTAACGAGTTACAAAAGCACTATCCAAATACTAAATTTCTTTTATGCAATGTTTTTACTAGTAACACATCCTATAATTTAATCGTAAATCATACTTCTGATATATTCTGGGGTAGGTACCTCAAAGGCAAAGAAATCACCTCTACTTTTTTATATCGACAGATTGCCTATCTCTTAATACCCAAAAATTCTCCTCTTTTTGAAAGAGGTAAACGAGAGATTGCTTTTAGTAATGAAAAATTTAACCAACTAAATGGAACAAATTTGGTTTCGCTAGAGAGTGATTCCTGGTTTCAACAAGCTGTTAATCATGTATTTTTGGATAACGGAATAAAAACTAAACAGTCTGTTATCATGAATGACTTTATTGGAGCAGCAGAACTAGCCATTCAAGGTTGGGGAATAAACGTGACCCTCGCCAATACTCTTGACTATATAAGCACTAAAGAAGAGTTTAATTATATGAAGCTGCCTTTATCAATGCTTAACCTGGATACGGGATTAAGTATTAGTAATGAAGCATCTAAAAAAGTACAGCAAATAGCAAATAGCCTCGCTCAGATCATCAATGATGTTGGATGGCGAGTTTAAAAAATTAATACAGATACTTTTCGGCTTTGAACTAAGACTTTTTGAAGATATTTCCTTATGTAGCTTAATACGATGTTTTAATTTTAATCTACATCATCAATTTTTAGTTTTTTGATTACGTTAACACCCGGTGTCTAGTAGAAAAGTTGAGTTTAAATTATACGATCAATCAGCTAAGGCTTTAACTTTAAAGAAGTAATTGTGAATAATTTAGATGATTTTGGAATTCTAAAGTCCTAAACATTTTGTCGATCTTAATATGTGCCAATATGATTTCAAAAAGTTAGTATTGACTGATTATAAACATGATGACGCACTTTTACGCAAATTCTGTATCACAATATCGTTCAAATTAAAACAGAAAGCCACACGCACTCCTGCCAATTAGCAATTATTATAACTAATCTTCCCAAGAACGTAATTTTAAGACGATTACAATCGCAATAATCCATAAACTACCTCGGATTATTTACTGCTTGATCGAATTAAATATAAGTGTTCATTTGAGGATCGTTAAACTTCACATGCACTTCTTTAACTTTCAGGTGTATCAGCATCTTCAAAGTTCAAGCCCTGCAGATTGCAGCCCGATGGGGCGGTAATAGTTTCTTCAAAATTTTTACAAAAGTGTTGTTTTGTCCAACATCTTTAAAATCATTATTAAGCACCAGTTACTCGCTTTCTAATTTAAAACACCAATTATAGTATAGCTAGCAGCCTTTTGTGATGCTTTTTCACTTTTATAGGTAATAAAAAGACCAGTCCTGCTTATCAGCTAAAACTAGTCTCTTGCTTGCTAAATTATATTTATAATATATCCTGAATTTCAATCCTAATACTGCGGTGCGCGTAGCTCTTAATCGTCTCCACGATCTGAGCAACCCCCGTTGAAAATTGGAGATAATATTGCCGATTCTTCTGCGTCGTTAAAATACAAATCACAGCTTTCTTTTTCGGATTAGGCACTCTGATTAGTGTTACCAACGCAATTTCTGAATACGGTACAGTTCGACGAAAGTAGCCCGACACAACTGCTTTTTTAGGTGCAAACCCGGTAAAACCGTCAATAATGCTCATCACTAACAGGATTGCTAAAAAAACAGACAGGCCAGGATCACTTTTTTCAATCAGTTGCCAAGCAAAGCCAATCCAAATAAAAATTATCGCCCAAATAATTGATGAGGACCGATAATGTCCCTTTAAGTTGATGTTGGCCTGCCAGTACCAGCTATAGCAAGTATAGCCAAGCAGCAAGGCATCCAAAATAAGATAAAAACTTGCCATAAAATTTCCTCTCAATAAATATTCCTATCTATTATAACAGAACAAGGCTTTTTAGATTGCCAAACCGTTTTTTTATTATTTTATATTAATTTTTACTTGCATTTTAATTAAAATAGTTGTTAAATTACTATTAACTTAAATGCAGTGATGAAGACGAGTAAATAATCTATCTCTTACAAGTGAACCGGTGATAGTGGAAAATCGGCAGACCCTGAATTATCGAAAAACACTTCTAGCAGCACACTGAACTATTAATTAAAGTAGGTGGTGCCGTCTCCAGTACGTTATCAAACTGGTGAAGCATAATTGTGTTTCATGAGTGGCCCAAAGTTTGGGCAATCTAGGTGGTACCGCGGAAAAAGCCTTTCGTCCTTATTTTTATTATTACGGGACAAAGGGCTTTTTCTTTGGCTCAAAAATTTGGAGGTAATTACCATGTCTTTAATTTTGCCAAAAGATTATCAACCAACTTTAACAATTCGTGACACTGAAGCCGCAATTGTCTTTATCAGAGAAAGATTCCAAGAAATTTTGAGTCAAAAGCTAAACTTGCAAAGAATGTCAGCACCGCTTTTTGTCGAAAAAAGCACTGGGTTAAACGACAATTTAAACGGGGTTGAACGTCCAGTCGCCTTTGATGCTAAGGATTTGCCTGAAGATGACACAATTGAAATCGTTCATTCACTTGCTAAATGGAAACGATTGGCCCTGAAAAAATATGGTTTTGGCATGCACGAAGGTTTATATACCAACATGAACGCTATCCGCCGCGACGAAGATCTCGATAATTTCCACTCAATTTACGTTGACCAGTGGGATTGGGAAAAGATTATTGCTAAAAAAGAGCGGACAGAAGATACTCTAAAAGAAACGGTAACTAAGATTTTTGCGGCAATTAAACAAATCGAAGCAGAATGTGCGGCTCGCTACCCTGCTTCAACTTACCGTTTACCCGAAAAGGTGCACTTCGTTACGACCCAAGAACTAGAAGACACGTGGCCAGATTTAAGTCCCGAAGAACGTGAGGATAAAATTGCCCAAAAAGAAAAAGCCGTCTTTATTATGAAAATCGGTGACAAACTAAAACGCAGCGGTGAGCCTCATGATGGCCGGGCCCCTGACTATGATGATTGGCAATTAAACGGTGACTTGATTTTCTGGTATGAACCGCTCGACCAGAAGATCGAAATCTCCTCAATGGGTATTCGTGTCAGTCCTGAAAGTTTGCACGAACAGCTGAAAAAGGCTGACTGCCTAGACCGGGAAAAATTGGCATTTCACAAGATGCTTTTAGATGGCAAGCTTCCTTATACTATCGGCGGCGGTATTGGTCAATCTCGTCTATGCATGCTTTTACTTGCTAAGGCACACATTGGCGAAGTGCAAGCAAGTGTTTGGCCCCAAGAAATGATTGAGCAATGTCAAAAGCATCAGATGCAAATTTTGTAATTATGTTTAAATTCACACGTTAAGTTACTATCGTGTGAATTTTTATTTACTAAATAAACCTGGTTTAAAGTAAAAATCTTGTAGTAAACTATCACATAGTAATAATTTTGAGAAAGGTCGAAACATTTTATGATTGATTCACAGCAACTTACTGAACTCAAGGCAGATATTAACGCGGCCAAGCATATCACTTTTTTGACTGGTGCAGGCGTATCAACTCATTCTGGTATTCCGGATTATCGCTCCAAAAACGGTATCTACGACGGCGTGAGTGAGAGCCCCGAGACAATTTTAAGTGCAGACATGCTCTACAATCGACCTGAATTTTTTTATCGGTTCGTTATGGACAACATGTATTTTCCAGAAGCTAAGCCTAATAAAATCCACCAAAAAATTGCCGAAATCTGTAATCAAAAAGGTGAATTAATTACCCAAAATGTTGATGGCTTAGATAAAAAGGCTGGCAATAAGCACGTAACCGAATTTCACGGTAGCTTATACGAAATTTATTGCACCAAATGCCATAAATCAGTTACTTATGCGGAATATGCCGACTCTTTTCGTCACAAAGAGTGTGGCGGCATTATTCGTCCCGGAATCGTTTTATACGGAGAAGCAATTAATGGTGATCGGTTAGCTCAGGCAGTTAATGCCATGCAGAATTCTGATCTTGTTATTATTTCCGGTACTAGCTTTGTCGTTTATCCATTCGCTCAACTACTAACATACCGCCAAGCAGGCGCAAAAGTTTGGGCAATTAATAAAACCGCTATCCCGGCAAATGATATATCCGCAATTATTGGCGATGCTCTTGATGTTTTTAGCGCCTTATAAGTTTTTAGCTTAACTAGCTTAGGCTCTTGCAATCAGTAAAACAGTTTACTTATGCTAAAATAGCAAAGCAACGTGACTATCACTTGATTAAACTAGAAAAGAGAACTTTTAAATGGCAATTTTAAAATTGTATGCCCCATTCTTTAGCGCTAATAACTGGCTGCATGTTTTAACTAGCGGTAAAGACTGGCTAATTATTTTAACCTTAATTCTCATGGAATGTCTGCTTTCCGTTGATAATGCCGTTGTTTTGGCAGCACAAACTAAGGTTTTGCCAGATAAGAAGCAACAAGAAAAATCATTATTTTACGGCATGTGGGGTGCCTACATTTTCCGTTTCATTGTAATTGGAATTGGTACATACTTAATTAATTTTTGGGAAATTAAATTGGCTGGTAGTCTCTATCTTTTCTACCTCGCCATTAAGTATTTTTATGATCAGCACCATCCACAAAAAGCCGCAGCCGAAGAAAAGGCTGAAGAAGCCAAAATTGCTAGTCATCGCCCAAAAAAAGGCAAACATTTCCTATCCCTATTTTGGCGGACAGTTATTTCAATTGAAGCGATGGATATCGTCTTTTCAATTGATTCGGTTCTAGCAGCCTTAGCCGTTTCCAGTAATCCGGTCGTCGTTTTAATTGGTGGCATGATTGGGATCTTATGCATGCGAGGTGTAGCTGAGATTATCATCAAATTAATGGATATTATCCCAGAATTGCAGCCAATGGCCTATGTTCTTATTGGGATTATTGCTCTAAAACTGCTAGTTTCATTGCCACCTCTGCACTATGAATTACCTAATACCGTCTTTGCAATAATCGTTTTTGGCGTCTTGCTGTTAACAATTGCGTTTCACTTTATCCGGATTAAAAAGCACGGCCGCAAGCTATAAATTTTGCTAAGGGCAAAACTACAAAATTAAAAAGTTAAGCTGCTTTAATGGGCTTAACTTTTTTATTGGTATTTTTAAGTAAAACAAGGCCGCTATTACTTCATTGTCTACTTGTGCAAATTAACTATTTGCCCTTCAACGTATTCTTTTAAAATCACAGCTTGATTATGCAGTGAGTCCTTTGCTCCGTATAAAAATAAAACATCCTGTTCTTGCAGCTTGTTTTCAACAGTTTTAACAAACTCGGCCCCTGCCGGATTTTCCGCCAATTCTACCAGGTACTTTTGCCTAAACTCAGAAAATTTATTATCATCATGATTGAACCATTTACGTAAAGCAGTTGTCGGTCCAATTTCTTTTGCCCAACAATCAAGGTGCAACACACTTTTACTCTTACCTCTTGGCCACAAACGGTCTACCAAAATACGGTAGCCCTCCGGCTGATCTTGAGCATATACACGGACTAGCTTTATTTTTGTCATTACATTCACCTCAATTATTATTAGTGTACTACTTTAGGAAAAAATGAATTACACAACTTATTTTACTAATCAATCAACCGAAACCATCAGTGCTGACTTAATCGGCCGGCCATTAACTTACCGCAGCAATAACCAGGTACTTGGCGGCTATATTGTCGAAACCGAAGCTTATTTGGGTGTTAAAGATCGTGCGGCACATTCATATGGCGGTCATCGCAGTCTGGCAAATGAAGGACTATATGGCCCCGGTGGAACAATCTATATTTATGCTCAGCGACAATATTTCTTTTTTGACGTAGCAACCAGACAAAAAGATGAACCACAGGGAGTTTTAATTAGAGCAATTGAACCCACCTGGGGAATTGAACAAATGTGTTTAAACCGCTCAGGTAAAAGTGGCATTGCATTAACCAGCGGACCAGCAAAAATGATGCAGGCATTTGGTATTCATGATAAAAAATGGGATTTACATTTTCTTAGTGATTCCCCTTTTACTATTGACCTAAACGACCATCACCGCAAAAATGCCCAGAAAATCGCAACTAGCCCACGCATTGGTGTCAACCAGTCGGAACGCGAATGGGCTAACAAAAAATTGCGCTTTTATGTGGCTGGAAATCCATATGTTTCCCGCATGAAAAAGCGTGACTATCGCTCAGATCATGGTTGGAAATGAGATAATGATAAAATAATCTTTAAATGAAAAGATTGACAAGCCTTTGTTTTTAGCCTATTATTTTTCATAAGTTAAATAATTTCCAATGCAATAGAGGTCGCGACCATTACAAAATTATCTGGAGTGAACGAACACAAAGAAAGATAACGTAAGAATTGTCGCCGAAACAAAAAGATTTTCGTTTTGATGTTTTTGTTGGGCTGCAAAGAGAATATCTTGCAGACTGTCCTGATTAATTCCCAGGGAGCGCTATATGATTTGTCTAAAGATGATTAATTATAACCTCGTTGTTTTGAAGAGCAACGAGGTTTTTGTTTACGCTTTTTATTGTATTGGCTTTATTTGAAACAAGATTTTCGGAGGTTTTCAAAATGAAGTCAAGAAATAAGTGGATTACCGTTCTGCTTTCTATGCTGCTTAGTTTTATTATTGGCAGCAACTTCGACTTTTCTCAAGTTGAAGCAAAAAGTAATAGCGGTGAACTCAAAGTAGCTATGGAGGCCAATTACCAACCATACAATTGGACCCAAACTACTAACGCTAATGGTGCTGTTCCGATCGAGGGGTCAAACGAATACGCCAACGGTTACGATGTGAAGATTGCCAAAATTATTGGTAAACAGCTGCACCGCAAAGTCGTAGTTGTCAAAACCGAGTGGGATGGACTGCTGCCAGCTTTAACTAGTGGCAAGGCCGACCTGATTATTGCTGGGATGAGCCCAACGGCTGAACGGGCCAAGGCAATAAATTTTTCCAATGCTTACAGAAACAGCACTTTTGTTGTTATCACCAAGATTAATAGCAAATACGCTAATGCTAAAACATTAAATGATTTTAAGGGTGCGAAATTAACCGCCCAACAAGGTACTTCGCATTATGCTTTGATTAAGCAATTAAAGGGCGCTAAAAGACAGCCAGCAATGCGCGACTTTGCGGCAATGCGCCAAAGTTTAATTTCAGGAACGATTGATGGCTACGTTGCCGAAGATACCGAATCAACTTCCTTTAAGATGGTTGATCCTGACATTAAGGCGATTCCAATTAGTGAAATGGCCGGGTTCAAGGTTTCCAAGGAAGATTCAACGACTGCTATCGGAATTGCTAAGCCAAACAAGCAGCTGCTAAAAGAAGTCAACCACGTTTTAGGTACAATTCCAAATTCCCAGCGAACAAAGTTAATGACGACGGCCATTAAGCAGCAGCCAAAAACTGATGATAAGAAAAAGGGTAAAAACGGAAAGTCCGAGCCGTGGCTAGTTTCAATGTGGAAGCAATACGGCGGCATGATTTTAAACGGGATTGGCATGACCCTGCTCTTAGCCTTAGTCGGCACCATCGCCGGCTTCTTCATCGGCCTGTTTGTCGGTATCATCAGAACTATTCCAACTCCAACCAGCCAGGGTAAGAAATGGCTCTTAAAAATTGTCAATTGGCTCTTAGCCGTTTACATTGAGATCTTCCGGGGCACGCCAATGATGGTACAGGCCGCTGTAATTTACTATGGCATAGCCCAATTCTGGCACATTAATATTGACCGGACAATTGCTGCGTTAGTCATTGTTTCGATTAATACCGGTGCCTATTTAGCCGAAATTATTCGGGGTGGGATTATTTCAACACCCGAAGGTCAGTTTGAAGCAGCTAGTGCTTTGGGAATGACACATAATCAAAGAATGTGGCACATTATTTTGCCACAAGCAATCAAGAACTGTTTGCCATCAATTACTAACGAATTTATCGTCAATATTAAGGATACTTCCGTTTTGAGCATCATTTCTGTTTCTGAATTATTCTTTGTCGGAACAACGGTTGCCAGTCAAACCTTCAAGTTCTTCCCGACTTACTTAACCATTTCCGCAATTTACCTGTTGTTAACGTTCACGACTACCAGAATCTTCAATTTAATTGAAAAGCACCTGCAGGGTAGCAAAAACTACAACTTAATGGCAAACCAGGTTCAAGTAGGAGCAACAAAAGACACGGAGGCTAATAAATAATGACTGAAACAAATGAAACTATTTTAAGCTTAAAGCACATTCAAAAAGCTTTTGGTGAACATCAAGTTCTGCGTGACATCTCTCTTGATATTAATAAAGGCGAAATTGCTACGATTATTGGACCTTCTGGTGGTGGTAAATCGACTACTTTACGGTGTATCAATTTACTAGAAGAACCAACCGCTGGCAAAGTTATTTTTCACGGTGAAAATGTCCTAGAGCCAAACTATAATCGGAACATTTACCGGGCCAAGGTCGGCATGGTCTTTCAACAATTCGATTTATTCGAAAATAAAAATGTCCTGGCTAACTGCATGGTAGGCCAAGAACTTGTTTTGAAGCGTTCAAAAGAAGAGGCTCGCCAAGTTGCCCTCGCAAACCTAAAAAAAGTTGGCATGGAGCAGTACATTAATGCCCGCCCTAGCCAACTTTCAGGCGGTCAGCAACAACGGGTTGCAATTGCACGGGCGATTAGCATGGACCCAGAGATTTTGCTATTTGACGAACCAACTAGTGCACTTGACCCAGAAATGGTCGGCGAAGTTTTGAGCGTTATGCAAAACTTGGCCACTACCGGTTTAACGATGATTATCGTTACCCATGAAATGGCTTTTGCCCGTGATATTTCCGATCAGATTTTCTTTATCAGTGATGGTGTAATTGCTGAACAGGGCAATCCTGACCAATTATTTAACCATCCGCAAAACGAAAAAACCACGAAGTTCTTAAGTAACTTCCAAAATAATTAAAATTAACAATAAAAAAGACCGAGGAACGATTCGTCCTCGGTCTTTTTAAGCTGAGCGACAGCTTAATATCAACAACCAACTAAAACGTATTGCATACCATCGAGAATTTACCAATTTCGACAAATTGAAATAATACTAGTTTTAGTTTATATTGACTCATTTCCAACAATTTCAACTCAAACACAGACACAATTTAGCAAAATCTTCTTCTTTTGCTTGAAGCCGTCGCAACTTTTACTTAAACTAATTGACGCAAATTATGATAAAAGTTAGAATCTAATTAGAAAAGTTTAATCATATTTGACAATGACCGCGGTCATGTCTGCTAGCAAAAGTAGCAGCCCTAGCTTTTGCAGAAATTAAGTTAGAGAAAAACCATGAAAAAGAACAGCTACAAAATTAGCACCTGGATATTAGGAATTTTATTTATCATTACTTTAGGTGTTCTACTCTATGTAACAAGAAAGCCACCTACAGTTTATGGTGGTTTTGCCAATCATGGCGTTCCTACAAGTTCGGTCAATCCTCATGTTGCGATATCTTTAGGAACCAACGGCAAATATCGGCTTTTCAAAAATGGCAGAGAATTTGATAGTGGTACTTATGAAAATTCAAATGATAACGCCTGCGTTTTGAAATCAAATAATAAAACTGACGGCGTGATGGTCTTAAGCAATCAAAAATCATATTTATACTATCCAGCTATTAAGAAAAAGCTGTTAGTCATCAATAAACTCCCTGGTGAAACACCTATCGAGCCACTGAAAATCGGTAAGTAAAAAACCGCTTTGAACACTGTTTCAAGGCGGTTTTAATATGCTGTTAAATATCTACTTAATCATGTTCTTGGTGCCACTTTTTAATCTGCTGCAGACGCTTTTTAAATCGGTCTTCATGCCCTTGCTCAGTTGGCAAATAGTACTCGTGCCTCTCTAAATTAGGCGGCATGGTCTTCATCGTTGTCAGTTTATCTTGGGTCTGATGAGCGTATTCATAGCCCTTACCGTAATCCAAATCCTTCATCAATTTAGTTGGCGCATTGCGAATTTGGAGCGGAACCGGCTCATCAATTGTTTTTTTAACGTCTTTTTCGGCCGCAAGTCGTGCCTTGTAAACAGCGTTGGATTTTGGTGCTAGCGACAAATAAATCACGGCTTCCGTTAAATGAACATCGCACTCTGGCATCCCTAGGAACTGACAGGCTTGAAAAACATTGATTGCCACGTTGAGAGCATTGGTGTCAGCGAGTCCAATATCTTCACTGGCAAAACGCACGAGCCGCCGCGCAATGTAGAGCGGGTCTTCCCCGCCCTCTAGCATGCGCGACAGCCAATAAATTGCGGCGTTAACATCACTGTTACGCATCGACTTATGCAAGGCGGAAATAATGTTGTAGTGTTCTTCCCCATTTTTATCATATAAAACTGACTTCTGCGTAATCAGCTGTTTTAAACTGGCCATCGTCACCCTGATCGTGTCACCATTTTTTACACCATTCAAAACAGCCATTTCCAAGGTGTTGAGCGCAGTCCGCGCATCGCCATTCGCGAACTTAGCAATTGCCTTAATCTCTTGCTCGTCAATGTTAACTTTAACCTTACCAAAACCATTAGGGTTATTAATGGCATTTTTGAGCAATTTAATAATGTCGGTAACTTCAAGTGCCTTTAAAACAAAAACTTTGCAACGTGACAGCAAAGCTGAATTAACTTCAAAGGAAGGATTCTCGGTGGTTGCGCCAATTAAAGTAATACTGCCACGCTCAACATACGGCAGAAAAGCATCCTGCTGCGCCTTGTTAAAGCGGTGAATTTCGTCAATAAAAACCAGCGTCTTCTGTCCCAACTGGCTTTCTTCTTCAGCTTGCTTCATAATTTTGCGAATTTTCGCAATACTGCTATCAACGGCACTAAAACTGTAAAAACCCGCCTGACTTTGCCGTGCAATAATCTCGGCCAGAGTAGTCTTACCCACTCCAGGCGGGCCCCAAAAAATCATGGAGGAAACCTGATCATGATCAATCATTTCCCGCAAAATCTTACCCGGGCCAAGCAATTGCTCTTGACCAACGAATTCAGTTAAATTTTGCGGCCTGACCCGATTCGCTAGTGGCTCACTAGCTGCATTATTTGCAAATAATGATTCTTGTTTCATCGCTCTATCTTCTCTACTAATTGTAACCAGTTACCTTCATTATACATGGCAGTAGTAGTTTTGCTAACAAAAGATCATTACGAATTTTTTACATAAAAAAGCCCGCATAAGATGCAAGCTAATCTTTTACTCAATTATTTTCAGTTATCTTTTTCAAAAAGTAAATGAACACCGCCGTCAGGTAGCTTTTTTACCATGTCGATTTTGAAGCGGTCATCGATGCGCGTGGCTGTTTCAAAAGCCGCCTTAATCTCTTTGTCCCCATTAACATAGGGCGAGATCACAAGCGAAATTTCATCAACGACATGTTGCTCCAAAAAGACGCCATTAATTCTGGCTCCACCACAAACAGCCAGTGTTTCAATGCCAAAATGCTGCTTTAACTTGACCAGTACTTCCGCTAAATTAAAGTTCTCATCACCAGAAATAATGTAGGGAATATTGAGTGACCGTAAAAAAGCAAGATATTCTTTTTTAGCCTGCCGCGTAACCACCTCAATTGCGTGCATGCGGTGTTGATTATACAAGAAATAATTTTGATTCCAGCCACATTTGCCCTTGCGGTCAAACGCAACTGACCAAGTGTCTGACTTAATGTCAGGTAACCAATCCTGATCGTCAATACCTTCAGGACTGTATTTCGTCAAGTCAATTGTGTCTGGTGCAGCATACATTTGGATTGTGCGCCGGCCGTTACCGTCAGCGTTACTTAAAACAAATAATTCATCACTATAATATTGACCGGATTCAGGACTCTCGGTCTTCCCGTCAATTTTGCCATCAATTGTCACATACATGTGAACAACGACTTTTGCTCTTTGCATCTTTTTGCCTCCTTATTTATTCAGAGCTTAGCACTTCAAGTATTCTTTAAGTCAAGCAGATATTTTTGCCGAGTTAGACAGTAAGTTCTCCTGCACTGACCAAGCAGAAGAGACCGAGTGCTACAACAATTCGAAGAGCCCGTCTTTTTTGGTTTTGATGAAAATATTCCTTTTTCTGCACTATCTGTACCGATTGTTATATTTAAAGACACTTAAGTGAGCTATAATAAGCTTATATAGAAATTTTGCGAGGCTAAAATGATGAAATTAATTAAAAAAATTGGCATTGGGCTGACAGCAACTATTATGGTACTCAGCCCACTATTGCCAAATTTAAGCCAAATGCAAACTGTGCTAGCTACTAAGAAAAAAGCTAAGGCCAAGGGTAAAGTCACCCTGCTAAAAAATGATTATGTTTATGACAAGCTGGGCCATAAGATAAAGCTCAAGCAACTGCCTGGCGGAGGTTATAAAGTGCCAGTCAACTTTACGATTGACTCTAAGAAGGGGTTTGTCACAACAGATGCTGACATAAACGATGATGAGATGGCAAACAGCTATTCTTATTACGGCACTAAGAAAATTAACGGGCAAAAATATTACCAGCTTGCTAATCACTATTACCTTAACGAAGCTGCAGTTTTACTGCAAAACAAGCATAACACCAAAAAGAATAAGCTAGTTTTGGGTCACAACTCAATTGTGTACAATCAAAACGGAACCGCTACGGGGAAAAAATTACCTAAAAATGCCATAGTTGCTTACCAGGGCAAGATTAAAGCTGCCAAAAAGGAACCCAAGTATTTCTTTTACGAAGATGATTGGGCCCGGCATCTGCAAATCAAATACTTGCCAACCCGCCAAATCAAGAAGAAGCAATACTATTCTTTAGGTCGGGGACATTACATTAATGCGGCCAATGTCAGCTACATCAACGGTCACGTTGCACGCTATCATGGAACAGCTACCGCAACCGTTTTGCACAAAACCTATACCACATCAGTTAACTATGTTACTTTTAAGCATAATCTGAAGCCAGGACAAAAAATCAAAGTTGATCTAACCGTGATTCCATATGCAGATGACGGCTTTGCCGGCTATCTTTACCGGCTACATGACCATCATCAGGAATACATTGACCAGTCCAGTATTTCATTGGACAAGAACTTGCCAATCGTTAATTATGAGGATCTAATTTACACCTTTGTTCGACCATTATCAGGTGATAGTGTTGAACTTTACGATACTACTGGAGCAGCAATTAACAAAAAAATCCAAAAACCAAAATACGGCGATCTGACCGTTGACGGCCTCATGTATCTCTGGGTGCCGAGTGAAAACAAGGCCGAGCTATTCTATCATTGTCTAAATTACGATGACCAGAGCGTCTTTGATGATCAGCTACCCGCTGCACCGGAGGAACCAGACAGTGATAAACCAACTAAGAAAAAGTTGTTCTACGGCAATAACCTGCTCAAAGCAAGTGACGTTAAGTACATCAGCGGCCTTAAGTTGAAACCAATCAATTCGGCTAAGGAAGCTGAAAACGACCAAAAGGTGGCTTCAGAAGCGGACAAGCAGGAACTGGTGCAACTATTCAATGACGGTAAAAACAAGTATACCAATAGTCCATACAGTGACCTGCTGGTAAACTATGGTTGTGCACTGGTCAATGCTTCCCTTGTCCTGCGCAATAACAAGGCAACGGTTGCACAGGTTAAGGAAGCAGTTTGGTACATTAAGACAACCATTACCCAGTTTAGAACCATGAGCTATCCGCTGGGTGACTAAACGACTGATAAAACAAAGTCTGCTTTTCCCCTTAGGAAAATAAAAAGAATGTTAATCAAAAAGATTTAGCATTCTTTTTTGTTTTTATTGTTGCCACCAAAGCCGCGGTTCAACAGGACAGATTTTATTATTTAGCAACGTTGACAACCCGAACATAACGATTCTTGGCAATACGGTAGTACGTCTTACCCTTAATCCGGTAAACCTTGCCGTTAATTAAGAAAATTCTCCCCTTTTTGAGCAGTTTCTTAAAAGCTCGTTTACCTTTATGGTTATAGCAATATGATGCTTTACGCAATTTTACGTAGTGGAACTTGCTTGGATCAACTGGATCAACTGTGGTTGATTTCTTGGCAGTTGTAGTATTGCTATTGGCTGGCTTACCAGCAGTGGTGCCCGAGTCAGTTAAATGACCGGTTTTCTTATAGTTAGCAACTACTTGGTTAACGTAAGCAGTTGCTTGGTCGACATATTCCTGGGAAGTACCGATAGAGTATACTTTATCTTCTTGTTTGCCGATCAATGCAACTAATTCACGTTCCTTGCTAGTAAGATGATTAAAGTCTACAACAGAATCAAACTCACCCATTGCCTTTTCAAAAGCACTTACATCAGCATGAGTGACATCTGGATTGCCACTATCTACTGGATGAAAATCACTCGATGATAAATCGGTATCATTTATTGCATTATTAACTAATGTTACACTATCAGCTGGATAATCTTGCAGATTCCAGTCTTCAACATCGACATAAGTCTCTGAAATTTTACCACCAGCTTCATCTTGAATGCCTTGCAAGCCTGGAGTACCGCCAATTACAGAAGTTAAGTAAAACACATGACTTGGCAAAGACTTAGGTGGCTGTGATAATGAATATGTATCACGAACAACCTTAGTGCCAGCTCTGTAAATATGACCAGATGGCCCTCGTAAATCGTATTTTAATGTTCCATATTGAATCCACACCTTGGTACCATAAGCATTATTAGCGCTCGCCGTATAAGTATTTTCTTTAATGATCGAAGTTGCACCGACGCCAGTTAAAGCCACGCCACATAAAGCAATGACGATTCTTTTTGCTATTTTTTTATCCATTATTATTTCTCCTAACTTATTTATTTAGCAACGTTGACAACCCGGACATAACGATTCTTGGCAATATGGTAGTACGTCTTACCCTTAATCCGGTACACTTTGCCGTTAATTCTAATAATACTCCTCTTTTTGAGCAGTTTCTTGGAAACACGCTTGCCTTTGTGGTTATAGCAATATGATGCTTTACGCAATTTCACGTAGCGTGACTTGCTTGTATCCACGGCGGTCGGTTTGTTAGTAGTATTGGTGTTGCTATTGCTATCGCCCGGTTTGTCAACAGTACCAGAATCGGTTAAGTGACCAGTTTTCTTGTAGTTAGCTAATAGCCCGCTGATATAATCAGTGACTTTATCAACTTCTGCTTGTGTTACTCCAATTTTCATTGCCTCTTCTGATTGCTTTAAAGCATTAGATGCAATTTCTTTATCTTTTTTACCTAACTTTGATATATTAATGTCAATAATAAAATCGTTAGTTATTGCATTTAATTTATCAGTATTAGCATGAGGTACATCAGGATTACTACTGTCTACAGGATGAAAATCACTTGATTTTAAATCAGTATAGTCCGTAGTATTATTAACAAGCACAGTTGTTGTTGTTGGATAGTCAATCTCTGTCCAGTCACCACTAATGTTGACATATGATTCTGCAATGTAGCCACCACCAGTGTCTTGTATCAGGTTGTTTCCTGGCAGACCACCAATTTGCATAGTTAAATAGAATGGGCCTTTTGGAACAGAAAATGCTGGTTTTTCATTTGTACCAGCTTCACGTACAACTTTGGCACCAGCTCTATAGATACGTCCAGATGGACCTCTTAGGTCATACTTTAAAGTACCATATTGTAGCCATTCTTTAGTACCAGCATCGTTAGCACTTGCAGTGTAAGTATTTTCTTTAATGATTGAAGTTGCACCAACGCCAGTTAAAGCCACGCCACATAAGGCAATGGCGATTCTTTTTGCTATTTTTTTATCCATTATTATTTCTCCTAACTTAATAGTTTTTTAATTAATTTCATCATAATTCAGCTTTGTGATAATAGCTAGCCTCACTATCAATTTGACTAAAACTATTTAATAGTCATTTCTTTTGAAAAATGAGGTTTCTTGCCGTTATACATCACGTAGACTTCCACTGGGCTTTTTTTAGCGGAGTGATTATAAAGCCGTAAAAGCTGCTTTTCGGTATATTTCTTGCCTTTTGGCTTGTTAATCGTCCCCTTGCCAACCGCTTGAATATGCTTAAAGCCGTGGCCGACACCGGAACTCTTGCGCAAACGGTAATGTCCTAATTTCACGGCAAAGCCCTTGGTGTTACCTGCCTTAGCCAAGATTTGACTGTTATGAATATTTAAGTGACTTAAGTCAACGCTAGTGAGCTGGCGGTCATTGTAAAACATTCGCGTTGAAACATACATTTTTGGCAGTTTCCAGCCGCGTAAGTCCGCAGAGACAAGGCTAGGGCAGTCCATAAACATTTGGCTAATTCGTTCAACTTTACGCGTGTCACAGTTATGCAAATCAACCCTTTTCAAACTCGTGGCACCCATAAAGACGGCAAACATTTCGGTTACATTTTTAGTATTAAAGTGGCTTAAATCAAGTTTAACCAGTTTGTGATTGTCACGAAACATCGAATCCATGTACTTGACATTTTGGGTATTCCAGCCCTTCAAATTCACAGTTGTTAAGGAACTATCGTCGCGAAACATGGCTGTCATTCTGGTAGCACTACCCGTATCTAGATGACTTAAATCCAAACTGGTCAGGTTCGGGTTGTGCGCAAACAGATCCTGCATGTTTTCGACATTGTGTGTATCGAGCTTGCTTAGATCGACTTGGTCCAGATGCGCAAACTTGGCGAACATATAAGACATATTCCTGACCTTGCCCGTGTCAAAACTGCTTATGTCCAGGTTGGTCAAATTAGGGCAGTCATAAAACATATATGACATGCTGGTCACGTTACTGGTATTCCAGTTTTGTAAATTAACCTCAGTCAGATTACTGCCTTTAAACAGATTGTCCATCTTAGTTACATTGGCCGTATTAAAATTGTGCAAATCGAGACTATGCAAGTTCTTAGTTTGAGCAAACATGGCTTTCATATCAGTGACTTTACTAGTATTAAAATTAGCCAGATTTAACTGTGCAATGGCGGTGTTAAGGAACATCCCACTCATATCCGTCACTTGGCTAGTATCAAAATTCGACAGATCAAGCTGTTTGAGGTCACTTTCGTCAAACATCCCGCTCATGTCAGTGACCTTGCTGGTATTAAAGCTCGTAAGATCCAGCCTGGGAGCTTTCACAAGAGCAAACATCCGGCTCATGTCGGTAACATTGGCAGTGTTAAAGTGGCTCAAATCAATCGTCGGCAGTTTGGTGTTGTCAAACATCCGACTCATGTTGGTAACCTTGCCAGTCTCAAAATGACTCACATCTGCACTGGTTAAAGAACTATCATTGGCAAACAAAAATGACAGATCAGTTGCTTGACTGGTATCAACTTGATCTAAGCCCTTAATATCTTGTAACTGGCGGAGTTCCGCAAATTTTGAACTTGAATCAGGGGCGAGACTAACTGGTGTTTCAAAGACAATGTGTTCAATAATGTCATACCAGTTAAATTCCTTTTTAAAAGGCGTACTTGACAGCTGACTTGTTTTCACCGGTGCACTAATTGTGAGCGTTCTGGTGACTAGGTCAAATTTCCAATCACAGTCACCGTCTTTACCCGTCCATAAACCAATATCGGCTGAAGAATTAGTTTCATTACTTAGTGACGTGCCAGCTGGCGTATCGGCTTTAGTCGTCGCCGTGAAGCTAATCAGGCACAGCAAACTGAGCAAGAGTGCAGTAACTGCAATTTTGCTTTTTTTCAATTTATTCATGCTATTCGATTTCATAACATAACCTCTTTTCTCATACCTTCATTATAGACCGGCTTGCTGGTTAAATTGGTTAAAAGATAAAATTTACAAGAAGAAAAAAGACCGTTTTTTAAAAATAGCTTTATGTTGAACTCAGATTTATATATATGGTTATTAAAAAGTGTTCTATAATAGATATGATTATGAGGTTTAAGATAATTTACGAGGTAAAAAATGAAATTAATAAAAAAGATTAGAATTGGGCTAACAGCAACAGTATTAGCAATCACTCCATTATCGACAGTTTTAGCTCAAGTACAACCAGTTTTGGCTGCTAAGAGGAGCGTTAAAAAAGCAAAAGGAACAGTTCAACTGCTAGAAGATGACTACGTTTATAACCAATTTGGTAATAAAATCAAAATTAAGCAAGACCCAACTTCAAAGGCCTATTTGATACCTGCAGACTTTAGGGTCGACAAAAAAGGCTTTGCCATGACAGATGTTAACAGCGTGAAGGATACTGGAGAAAATTATGGTACCTATCCTTATTATGGCACTAAGAAAATTAATGGTCGTACTTACTATCAGCTTGCCAACAACTATTATCTTGATGCAGCCATCGTTATAAATCAAAATGGCAAAAACACAAAGAAAAACAAACTGATTTTAAATCACAATTCGTTTGTTTATAACAAAAATGGTCATGCCACAGGCAAAAAACTATTTAAAAAAGATATTGTGAGCTACCAAGGCAAGATTAAATCTGCAACTGAAGCTCCAACATACTTTTTTTATGAAGATGATTCCGCACGACATTTAAAAATTGAATACTTGCCAACAGCCAAAATAAAAGGTAAAAACTTTTATTCATTGGGTCAAGGTCACTATATTAAAGCTGCTAATGTGGGCTATATTGATGGTCATGCTCAACGGTATAACGGCGTTGCCACCGCAACAGTGTTAACTGAGTCATCAACAACTACAGTCAACTATTCTTCTATTAAACGTACTCTTAAAAAGGGTCAGAAAATCAAAGTTGATCTAGCTGTGATTCCATATGCCAATGATGGTTTTGAAGGATATATTTTTAGACTACACGACCATCCAGATGAATATATTGCTCAAAATAATGTTTCTTTAAAGGTAAACTTGCCAATCGTAAATTATGAAGATTTAACTTACACCTTTGTTCAGCCACTTTCTGGTGACACCGTCCAGCTTTACGATACTACTGGCAAATCAATCGGTAAAAGCATTAAAAAGCAAAAGTACAGGGACCTCACGGTTGATGGTCTAATGTATCTTTGGGTACCCGAGGAAAAGAAGGCCGAGTTATTTTATCACTGCCTAAATTATGAAAATTCCAGCGTTATCGATGCTAATAATTCAGCGACAACAAATTCTAGTCCCGCTCACCCTGTTGAAAAGCAAAAATTAAATTATGGCAACAACTTTATCAAGGCAAGTGATGTCAAATATATTAGCGGTATTAAATTAAACCCAATAAATACCGCTGCTCAGGCTGAAAGTGATCAAAAAACTGCCTCAGAAACTGATAAACAGGAACTGGCTAAACTAATCGATCAAGAAAAAGATAGAAAAATAAATAGTGCATACACAAACTTAAAAGCAAACTATGACAGTGCATTAACAAACGCTATTCTTATTCAAAAATCTGATAAAGCAACCGTTGCCGAAGTAAAGGAAGCTGTTTGGTATCTTAAAACAGCAAGCACGCAACTCACTACAATGTCTTATCCACTTGGTGACTAATTGGTTTATTGAAAATCAAAATATTAATAGTGCTAGTGCTGTGACAAGAAAGTGTGCATTATGATCACAGTGCAATTGCGTGGCTTTTAAAAGCAAGACTTTTTTAAAAAACAACTAAATAGTTAAAAAATCAATAGCAAAAACTATTGATTTTTTATTTTCCATAGAAATTAAACGGATTTCTCCTATCTTTATTCAAATTATAATGGTAAGATTATGAAAATTATTAAGGTGGCAAGAGCCGCTTTTGGAACCCTCAATGTAACTTGCACTAAGAATATCACTATTCCTAACGTAGGCAATCACGGATATGTAGTTCTAATAAGTAGAGCTTCTTCTAACATTTTGCCAACGTCTACTTTTTTTTTTAGCCTACTGCTGCATTTCAAATAGAAAGGGCTGACTAAGAATGGATGAAGTCAATCGAGATAACCTAATTTTGCTTTTAAAACAGGGCGTTAAAGATCTGTATGAGTATAAATGTGAAAAGTCAATAAATGGCGCATTATATATAGCAGTCTATTCTTTTGACAGCTTTCTGGATATGGTAAATATACTTGGCGCTATAGGTGCATATTTTAATGTTGATAAGAGAGAAAGTTTCGACGGCGTCCACGAATATGAATATGGCTTTACTATCAATGACTGCAAAGAAGATTTGAGCAAATATGTCTATAAGCCAAATAAGAAGCGTTAAAGCACATAAGAGTCCTAACTATTGGCAAAGTTAGTTTATTTAAGCGTCAGGTTACTATGTAACTTGGTGCTTTTTTATGATTAATTATGGCTAGAAATAAATGGAGATACAGTTTTTACTTACATTAATCTAGGCGTGACAATTTGCTGGTAAAAGTCATGGCAACCGACACGACCATGCAAAAAATTGCAATCACAAAAATTAAATGCACTTCATATCTTATTAGCACACCACTAAAGATTGACATAATCGGTCCAATTAGTCTTGTTAAAGATGTTGCGATTGAAGTTATTGTCCCCTTATAACGATTCGGTGTCTTAGACTGAATAACGGTAAAAAAGTTTGCCTGTGACCAAACACTACCAAATGAAACAATCGCATAGCCACAAGTTACCATGATAAATGACTTAACATTCAACATTAATACAAAGCCAAGAGCAATCATAATGCCAATTAATACAAGCTGCAAACCCAACTTTATTTTCTTGTTTAAGCGTAGATAGATAAAATTGCCGATAATACTAGCTATGGCTGCAATCGAAAAGAACACGCTAATCATGTTCACAGAAGTTTTCATTACTTGTCTTAGTAAAAACGTAAGCATTGGAACCACCGCTTGAAAACCAATATTGGCCACAAAAAAGCTTATAATAATCCACTTAATAATGGGCTGCGAAAACAAAAAAGTCCAACCGTTCTTTGCGCTGCTTTTAAAAGATCGCTTATTTTCAAAATAGCCTGGTTCTCTATTTAAGGGTTCGTAATCTTTGACAACATAAGTTAAATAGCCGAAACTGAGTGCGTCTAGCAGAAAGCCTCCTGCATAATTAACTAAATTGATTATAATCGCCGCTATTCCCGGTCCAAAGGTTTTCTGAATAGCAGAAATTAGTCCTACTTGTCCAGATACTGTTGACAGTTCATTATTGTCGACAGATTCTGCAATAAAAACTTGATAGCCTGTCCACGTAATTAAATCAAAAGTTCCAAATAGAAACACAGCTACTAAAATCCAAAAAATAGGGATATCTTTGATAATCAACAAGGGGGCACACACGACAAGGATTGCTTGCATGAGTAATGATATCAACATTACTTTTTTTCTTGGCCAAATATCAAATATTGGTCCAATAGTGAGACCAAACAATGCTGTAGGTAAATATTCCATTGCCGTTAAGAGCCCCATAATAATTGACGAATGAGTTTTTGATAGTAGTAGTAGCGGGATAGCGAAAATATAGAATTGATCACCTAAACCAGAAATAGCGTAACCAATTAACAATCTAGATTTTTGTGATCTTTTCTTCATTTTAGATTTACATATCTTTTCTATGAAACGCTGATTTTCAATCAACGCTATTCAAAGTTATTAGAATTAATTTGCTTAATTCACAACTATTCCAATAATCAAATTTAAATAATATCTTCTTTTTTATTCTCAAGCATTAATTTCCAGCCTGTCATGAAGTGCTGCTCACGCAAAGAACGCAAGTCTTTATAATCACTTTCCAGACTATCAATTGCGTCTTGTAATTTTTTATTTTGTTTACGCATTTGATTTAGTTCCGGATCATTAACCACGCCCTTGAGGTGCATAGTAGCTGCTAACTCACGGCGCTTTTGGTCGAACTCGCCTTTAAGCGTGGCCAGCGCATTTTCATACTTAACCAATTTTTGGTTAATTTTAGGAATTTGATCATTTAACTGAACAAACAATTCATAGGGCATGTTTGATTTAATGCGATTGCATTCTTGGCAAGATAAGATCAAGTTGTCAAAATCGTTATTATGCGATAACGATACTGGGTCCTTATGATCGACACTGCGACCACGCCGACCACAGTATTGACAGCGATAATGATACTTAGCCCGAATGCGCTCACGATCAATGTAGTCAACTTCATTTAGTTTAAAATCAACGTTTAGACCAAGTTTTTGCAAGTTTTCGGCAAAAGTTAGTTCCATACTAGGAACAAACTCAAGGCTGCCTTTCTCACTGTCAATTACTGCTTGATTAAAGTCTGGTCGTGGCAATTGCTGCTGAGCTAAGTCGTTGCCATCATAATCCTGGATAAAAGCTTCGTAGCGCTTGCGGTTTTCTTTTTTAGTAACGAAAAAGGGTGCAGATTGAACATTGTCATCGCTTAGGCCAATAAAAGTATAGAGTAAGCCCTGCGCAAAAATATTAACGGCAACATTGGCAAAATCGGCTGGTTGTTCTCCACGTTGAATACAGAGATCGCAAATACTGGTTAATTGCGGATTAACTAGTCCTTCTTGTTTAAAATGTCTGGAATTTATCCGTAATCCGCATGCACTGCACTGAAATTTCACTTAAAACAGCTCCTTTTGCCCTTAACTCATGTTTATGTTAATTTTACTCAAATTTAGATAATAAAAAAAGACGGATCACTTACATGATCTGTCTTTTTAATTCTTTACTAGCAGATTATTTGTTTTCGTCTGCTTTGGCCTTGTTCAAGAAAGCAACAACTGCTGCTACGTGAGCAACGCGCTTTTTACCGTTTTTCTTGTTCTTAGGTCTTTGGTTTGGTTCACAACCAGTGTTGTAATTTTCACCTTTACGCATAGTACTATACTTCCTTTCAGATTTTCGAAAATCTTATTCAGTTTAACACGTCAGACATAATGAGGCAAGTGACCGTTCAGCAGCAGCTAATATTGAGAATCAAACAAAGAATTGTCATTGCAATTCAATATAAATAAGGCTAGCAATGATTAACTCTTGATATTGCTCTTCAATTTAATTATTCGATTACATTTCTGTGCAACCTGCTCATCGTGAGTAACTATCAAGACAGTCTTGCCCGCTTGGTTGAGTTCTAATAACAGTTGAAGGATTTCATCACGATTTTTACTATCTAAAGAACCAGTTGGCTCATCTGCTAAGACTAACTTACTAGGCTTTATTAGGGCACGTGCCACTGCTATTCTTTGCTGCTGTCCTCCAGAAAGCTCATATATTTTATTTTGCTCATATTCAGCTAATCCAACTTTTTTGAGTGTTGCCTTAATTAACCCCAACTTCTCTACTTTTTTCTGGTGAACATATTTTAATGCCAGCATTAAATTTTGCTCAACTGTTTCTTCTTCAATTAAGGCAAAGTTTTGAAAAAGATAACTGATTTTTTCTCTGATAATTTTTTGCGCCAAATTACTATTTGGTTTGACATTAGTATTTTCTTCAAACCTGTATTTGCCATCGTCAATATTATCAATTAGGCCGATAATATTTAATAAGGTACTTTTACCTGACCCACTGGGCCCGATAATTGCCACCATTTCTCCTTTATCAATTTGCAAATTAAAGTGATCAAATATTTTCTTAGTTCCAAAAGCTTTACTAACATTTTCCAGTTCAATCATGCTAGTCCTCCTTTAAGCAGAAATGACAAGTCCCGTGTTTCAATTAATCGTACTACTAAGTCAAATACTAATAAATCGATTAAAACTAACAAAGCTGCTAATAACAGTGAGATAATTGTTGCCTTTAAATAAACTAAAACCAAAATTTCGCTAATACCGAGACAAGAAATCAACAAAATTTCTATTTGATAGCGATCAACTTTGCGATAACCTAATAAACGTTCAACAGCTAGTTTCTTTTGCTTACTTGAGATGATGTATAACATTAGAAAAGTTGTCGTAAATAAATTAATAATAAAAATAGCGATTAAGCCTATTAAGAGTGCTTGTAATCCGCGATATGAAGAATCTAAACTAGTTGTTAGTATTTCGCTTACGGTCACAAACTTTAGCCCTAGCTGCTTAACTTGCGCATTTTGCACTGATTTTTCTAATACTCTTTTAGTCTGCTGATTATTTTCAATTTTAATTGGACTATTTTTATCGGTATTACTCAAGAATAAAGACTGTCCGTCTGTTATTCGCGATTCTTCCATGACTTCAATAATGGGATTAACAAATCGCTTTTTTAACCTTACATTGTAAGTAATTGGGCTGATTTTTTCATCGTAATATTTAATCTTTATTTTTACTTGCTCAGGTTTTAATTTTTCTTGTTGTTTACTAGCTAAATCGTTGTACCGATAGCACTGCAAAAGATACCTAATTTGCGAGTCAGCCCTGCGATACTTAATTGGTACTAAAAAAATGTGGGAAGTAGAATCTAAATATTTCTTTACTCGTGGTAACTTGGCATTGATAAAATTACGATTAACAGTCATCATAGCGTATTTGGCTGTTGGATTATGAATCGTGGCTTTTTCGGGTAAGATAGCCTTTGCAGTTGATATTTCGCTATCTACATAATAAACTCCCTTATTTTTAGCTATTGCCTTGAACCAATTGCTCATGATTTTTTCTGCTTGCTTTTCGTTAGTCTGAAAAAAAGAGCTAACAGAATTGACTGTTAGTAACTTGCCTTCTTTACTCCAATCCTGTTGCAACTGGTAGTCTGACCTTACAGAAGTAATTGCATTTGAGACATTAACTAGTAAAACTGTCGAAGTAATCGTCATCATGACTTTTAAAATAAAGGCTAATTTAATGCCAAAACCAAAGTGAAAACTCCCCTTAAGCATATCTGCAATTGATAAGTGCTTAATAATAATATAAGTAAAAATATTAACTAATGTATACAAACACAGAATTATTATCTGGCTTAATATACAGCAAAGTAAAAAGCCTTGCGGTTGATAAGAAAAAAGCACGAAAGAAATTAAATCAAGGCCAGTAGCAACAATAAGGATCGTCAAGATACCAAATTTGATCATATCAAATAAAATATCCCTATTATTCCAGCCATTTAACTTTTTAATGCCAATTGTACTTGATTGAGTAATCGGGTAATAGGTATTAACTAAAAGAAAGACTAAAATAGTCAACACCAAGAGAAATCCTAGAATAAGAATGTTCTTCGTAAAATATTCAAACTTATTCCCAATAGTTGGCTTTAGTAACTGCGCCCGGGAAACACCATAAAAACGAGTCAACTTCTTAAGAACAGCTTTTTTACTTGATTTTCCAGGGATAATGGTATACACGCCATCAACTATTTGCTTTTTTTGAAAATACCTATCCATACTTTGTAAAATTACTTTATTGTTTTTAGCAAAAACAGGAATTGTACCCTTTTGTGTCAATTTTTTTGTATTATAACTAGCATAAAAGCTCTTCTTGTCGGCCAAATCTATTTGCTTGAGCCGAAAGGAAGTTTTGGGAAAAGAATGTGGATTGACAATGACAGATTTTTCAACTACGTTATTCAGACTATTTGTTGTTAAAATAATTGATACGCCATCTTGCTTGGCCAAGTTTTTAAAAAAGGCCAGTTGATCACTAGGAGTTATTTGGCTGTCTTTTAGATAAATTTGGTATGAAGATTTTGTCTGTCCCATCCGAACTATTTGGTCATAATCTTTTACTTGATAAAAGCTAATAATCATCAGGTAAGTGAGGACTGTGACAACCATTAAACAGCCAGAAACTATCTTTTTC
This sequence comes from Lactobacillus sp. B4015, assembly GCF_026536055.1. Lineage (NCBI taxonomy): Bacteria > Bacillati > Bacillota > Bacilli > Lactobacillales > Lactobacillaceae > Lactobacillus > Lactobacillus sp. B4015. Next base: position 63,175 of record NZ_JAFNOY010000002.1, on the reverse strand, counting down.
ATCAGGAACCTCCTATAAAAAATAGGTGCAGTTAATAACCAACTACACCTATCAGGGTTAATATGAAGTTACGTATAAAATTTAATAAGTATTCCACCAATAAGACAAGCCTGTTGGAGGTATCTTATGGTATTCTGCATATGCAGTTTTTCGCTGTACTACGATATTTGTTCCCCTTATAAGAAACTGGCCCTACTGCTAATAAAGCGGCAGACATAGTTACAGCAGAAATGACTTTATTCAATTTCTTTTTATTCATAGCTTTCTTCTCCTTTGCTCTAAATATAAATTTAAAATAATTGAGGATTAGAAGCCCATGAATAACATGAATCTTAGCATAAATCATTTTATAACATCGCCATATTTTTATAATACATTATATATTATTTTTAGCAAGCGCTTTCTATATTTTTTATAAATATTTTATATTAATGTATATAAAATATTAGCTGATCTAATTAACTAAAGAATTTTCTCCAAAAAAAAGACAATCAAAACTGATTGTCTCCAACAATGGATTTAAATACTATAACTATACTTTTTAATGTTTATTTATTGTCATTGCGCCGTCAATAACACCACTATCATCTGACAAGCTCATTGCTGCATTTTTCACATCAACAACTAGGTCATTGCCAAGATATTGCATTTCAGCAGGACTAGTGTAAATCTTAAGACCAGCATTGTTTTCAACTTCAATTGAGAAATCAGGATCCTGTTTATCCAAAATTACAAATTGGAAACGTGAGCCAGCAGCACAAGAACCGCCAACATCAGAGTATTTGTTTGAACCATCATTCAAAGATAGCAAAACAATTTGACCGTCTTCAACTTGGTTTTTTACTTTATCTGCAGCAGCAGATTTAATATTAACACTAACTGTTTCTGAATTACTCATAATAAAAATTCCTCCTAATCAATGCCTGTTTCCTCAAGTATAGGGTGGAACAAGTTCAGAAGTCAAAAGTTATGTTTATGGGCCCCTTTTATCCGCTATTTATTTTATGGTTTTTTTTCTATCCAAATATTTATATTGCGTATACAGGAAAAAAAGCTCAAAATGGATATAGCAACTATAGATGATTGTAACTTGTGAAAGGGGACATTTTATGACCGTCTTAAAAAAGATCTTTAGCGATAAAATTCTGCAAATTACCGTTGTGGTGACGGTAATCAGTCTTTTCTTTGCTAGACCTCGGCTGGCGGATATTAACTTACACACAATCTTTTCTGTCGCCGCGATGTTAATTATTATTCAAATTTATGCTTACCTGCATGTTCTCGATGTACTAGCTTACAAATTAACTAGTATTGCTGATAACATGCGCAAGCTCAATATCCTGTTTACGCTACTGGCGATTATTTCTGGGATGTTTTTGGGTAATGACATAACAGCGCTTACATTAATTCCCTTATATTTAAACATTGCTAAAAGATGCGATTTACCGCAAATTCTACCAGTTACCTTAATCGGAATGGGAGCCAATATCGGGGCCGCATTTACTCCGTGGGGTAACCCACATAACATTTTTCTTGTTAGCAAATATTCCGTCACTGCATTAGAATTTTTCTCATGGTCACTGCCATACCTGCTTGCAGCTGTTGTGATTACTTTCATCATTTTTCACTTTATCCCCCAGAAAAAAATTCCCGTTCAGGACGTCAAACAGATTAATATCAGCGTACGCCCAACTGTGATCACTACCGCAGTTTTTGCTTTATTCTTTTTGGGTGTTTTCAAAGTTATTAACGTTGCAATCCCAATGATTGTGGCAGCTGTTTTAGCTTTAATAATTAATCCGCGCATTTTGTTAAAAATCGACTACGCCTTGCTGCTAACCTTTACTTGCTTCTTTATTTTTATTAGCGATATCCAGCAGATTCCAATGATTGTTACCCTGATTCACACCATGGTCAACTCTGAGACATCTACCTACTTTACTTCTATTATCTCTAGTCAAATCATTAGCAACGTTCCAGCAACCATTTTAGTCGGCAAGTTTACCACATTTGCCAAAGCCCTCTTTTTGGGATCAAATATCGGTGGCTTCGGTTCACCAATTGGTTCTATGGCCAATATGCTTGTTTTAAAAACTTTTACTCAAAATGCAACTGTTTCCCGCAGTGAATTTTTCAAAAAATGGCTATTAATGCAATACGCCGGTTTAATCATCTTGACACTAATTGGCTGGGCATTGATACTACTATAAAACTTAATAATTATTAAAGCTTTACCTGCAAATGCTGCTAAAGCTTTTTTTAATACTCAAGTTTAACTTTATCAGTTATAATTGAATAAACATAAGGAGGAAAAATTATGTCAAATTCAACTTGGTTAATAATAATTATTGCGATTATTGTTATCCTGCTCATCGCAATTTATATTGCAATCTATAACGGCTTACAAAAAGCTAAAGTTTACACTGACGAATCTTGGAGCCAGATTGATGTGCAATTAAAACGGCGCAACGATTTGATTCCTAATTTAGTTGAAACTACTAAGGGCTATGCCAAGCATGAAAGTGAAACTCTGGAAAGAGTTGTTCAATTGCGGAACCAGTTGACTGCTATTCCAAGTGATGATCATGCCCAAACGTTAAAGGTTTCTAACCAAATTTCTGATACTTTGAGATCAATCTTTGCTTTATCGGAAAATTATCCTGATTTAAAAGCTAACCAGAACTTTGCTCAACTGCAGGAAGAATTAACCAACACTGAAAATAAAATTGCTTATTCACGGCAACTTTACAATTCATCTGCAGCTCTTTACGATCAAAAGTTGTTAACTTTTCCTTCCAATATCGTTGCTAATATCCACGGATTCCGCAAAGTTGATTACTTACAAACGAGTGAAGCTGAAAAAGAAGTACCTAAAGTTAAATTCTAAGCAATAGGTCAATTTTATGTTATTTCAACAAATTGCCAGCAACAAACGCAAAACTACTGGCATCTTGATTTTATTCGTCATTATTCTCGCCTTAGTTGGTGCCGGATTAGGTTTTATCTGGGGCAATCGACCTTTATTAGGAGTAATTATTGCGCTTTTTTTTAGTGCAATTTACATGTTAATTGTCTTGCCTAATCCCGCTAATATGGTTATGAGTCTAAATCATGCCCAAGAAATTCATGAACAAGACAACCCCGTTTTATGGCACGTTGTTCAAGATATGGCGCTAGTCGGCAAAGTACCAATGCCACGCGTTTTTATTATCAATGATCCTAGTCCTAATGCTTTTGCAACCGGACGGGATCCAAACCATTCTGCGGTTGCTGTCACCCAGGGCTTACTTGACATGATGAATCGCGAGGAACTTGAGGGCGTTTTAGGTCACGAAATCTCACATATTAGAAATTATGATATCTTGGTTTCCACTATTGCAGCCGTACTGGTTGGCGTCATTTCATATTTATCAGGCATTGCTAGTCGCTATATTTGGTGGATTGATGATGATCGCGACAGTGATAACGATAATGGCAATACTATTGTCGTTATTTTCAAAATCGTGGCGATCATCTTTGTACTTATTTTAGGACCTATTTGTGCCAGTCTTGCTCAGATGGCTTTATCACGCAACCGTGAATATTTAGCAGATGCTTCTTCAGTTGAGTTGACCCGTAATCCTCACGGTTTGATTTCTGCTTTGACAAAAATTGACGGTTCTGACCCCATGAAAGCTGCTGATCCAAGTAGTGCTGGCATGTATATCGAAGATCCGCTACGTAAGCGGCATGGTCTTACCCACTTATTCGACAGTCACCCGCCTACAAGTGACCGAATTAAACGTTTAGAAAAAATGTAACTTAAAAAGGAGCGCTCTGCAAAATAGTCCGCTCCTTTTTTAATAAAAATATTGCTCTTACTTTAAATTGATATTGGCCTGTCTAAACAGTTCCGCACGCATTTGTACCGGCGTTTCATGGTAATATTCATTAAATTTTTTGTAAAAGAACGATTTACCGTTATAACCGACCCGCGCGATGATTTCTTTAACCGAAATGTCAGGTCGAGCAAGCAAATTGCGTGCCTCCTGCATGCGGCGTTCATCAACATGTTCAACAAAGCTCTTACCAGTTTTTTGCTTAACTAAACTGGAAAAGTAATTTGGGTTGAGTCCAAAGTGTTCTGCTGTTTCATTTAAGGTAATATCAGTATAATTTGCATCAATGTAACGCTCTAACGCCGTTTGCGCAAACTTATGTTGATTAACTGGCGCTGTTTCCAAGTCTTGATTTCTAATTGCCGTAATCACGAGTATCCGCAATTCTGCTGCAATAATACTGCGCGTAAAAAGATTGTGGTTTAAATATTCATCAATAACTTTTTTCATTAACTGACTTGGGCGCGACATTTGTGAGCAGCGCAAACTTAATAGTCTCTTAGTCTTGAGAATCTGAACAAGCTGTTCGGCTACTTTTTGTTCACGTGAATTGAGCGTTGCTTTTTCTCCCCAAAAATCCGCGCAATTAACCTTTGAACTAAATTCTAATTTGACCAAAAGATCATTTTTCCCTTGTTTTTCGACCTCATAGCCACATTTTTCTTGCAAAAACAGCAAATTACCCGCTTTTAAAGTTAAGTTTTGTCCGTTAATTTTAGTTTTTGCCATGCCTTCAGCTTCGTACAAAATTGTGGGATTGCTGGTTTGGTACCGGTGAATGCCCGTATTATGATTTTCAAGGTAAACCCTAAACAGGTTAAAGGCCTTGTTTCCGGGCTTTAGCCGGACTTCATTCGTATCCGCATTAGTTGAATCCAATACACTTGCCAAATATTGTTCTAGCTTAACTGCTGCCATGATGTCACCTTCTAATTAGTAATTTATTTTCATAATTTTATTATATAGCAAAAAGCGCCGCTATTTATATGTTTTTAACATCTGTGATAGAAGTTGAGCCTTAAGTGCTATTAACGGAGCCTAATTTGCCGCAACTAGACAAGAAAATTGCTTTTATGTATAATTGACCTGAAATATTGGGGTGCCATCTTGGCTGAGAATATACCCACTGAACCTGCTATGGATAATGCCAGCGAAGGGAAAAGCACTGAATTTTAACGTCGCCTAGCATTATGCCATGGCGACTTTTTTAGATTGGTTAAAAAATTGCTGAAAACTAAAAACCTTACTTTTTCATATGATGAAGAAAAGCCTATTTTGCAAGATGTTAATCTTAATATCCCGACGGGCAAATTTTCCTTATTAATCGGGCCAACAGGTTGCGGTAAATCGACGCTATTAAAAATTTTAGCTGGCCTTTATCCTAAATATGCTGGTAAAGTTAGTGGAACTGTCGATCTTAATGGGCTTAAGAGTGCAATGATGTTTCAAAATGCTGGCGAACAATTCACAATGGCAACACCGCGTGAAGAGATCATTTTTGCACTTGAAAACCTGGAAATTGACCGTGAGCACTACTCAAAACGATTGCAAAAAGCAACTTCTTTTGCCCAGATCGACCAGCTGCTTGATCAAAAAATCAATACTATGTCTGGCGGTGAGCAGCAACGAGTAGCTCTTGCTGTTTTAATTGCAATGGATGTCGATCTTTTTCTGCTTGATGAGCCTTTTGCAAGTTGCGACCCTGCTGCCCGCCAATTTTTAATTAAAAAGTTGGCTCATCTTCGTGACTTAGGAAAAACAATTATTCTAAGCGACCATGTTCTAGCTGATTATGAGGGTATTTGTGACTGTTTGTTTAAATTTACCGGTCACCAGGTTACTGCCTTAAGCACTGCCGAAAAAAAGCAGCTTCTTCGACAAAATGACCACCACGAGCATTATTCTTTTGCCCTACCAACTAATGAAACAAGCCGCTTTGAACTTACTAATACCTTAATTAAGCAGAACCGGTTACTGCTAAAACAGGAGCACCTAAAGATTTTGGCAGGCAAAGCCACCCTAATCACTGGCCCTAATGGTGTGGGGAAAACATCGCTTTTCAATGCGCTAACCAAGATGCTCACATACACTGGTAGTTTGACTTACCGCCAAAAAGAAATTCGCAACTTGCGCATGCGAAAATATTTGCGTCAAGTCGGGCAGATATTTCAAAGTGCAAGTGATCAATTTATTAACGTTTCCGTTGAAGATGAACTTAACCTAAGTAAAAAAATGCGCACCAGCAACTTTTATTCCGATCAAAAAATTGCGAAAGAGGTGAAAGACCTTGATCTTGACCAGACACTAGACCAAGTCGTCTACTCACTTTCGGGCGGTCAACAAAAGAAATTACAAATTTTATTAATGCTAATTGCTGATCAAGACGTTTTATTAATTGATGAGCCCTTAAGCGGCTTAGATCACCAATCGGCACAAAAAGTAATGGGTCTGTTGCGCGAAAGCCAGGAAAAAAGGGGGCAGACACTTCTGATTATCAGCCATGAACTAACTAATTTGGCAGATTGGTGCGATTACCACCTTGTATTTGACCAGCAACAATTAACATACGTAGACAAGTGAGGCTTGTTATGAATCCCAGTTTTAAATTCATTGTCGCTTTAATTATTTCGGTTGAAATATCTTTTAAAACCAGTCTAATTACCAACGTGCTAATTATCGGCTTTTGCACGTGCTATTTACTTTACTGCCACATGAAAGTTAAAAATCTCCTGTTAACTTTTACCGTGCCATTAATTGCGGCCTTTACCGTGTTTGCCACACTCTACTGGTTTGCACCTCAGCCTAATTTAACCAACGCTTTAAGTCTTTCTAGCAGAATCTACGTTTACACGCTGACAATCTGCTGTGTCGCCCAAAAAACTAGTGCCGAAGAATTGGCACGTTCATTTGAACAGAATTTTCATTTACCTAGCAAATTCGCATACGGGGTCCTAGCAGCACTCAACATTATTCCACGCATGCAAACTGCCGTTAAACAAATTCGCACAGCGGCAATGATGCGTGGCGTTTATCTTAGTTTTTGGTCTCCCGTTCTCTATTTTAAGGCTATCCTAGTCGCGCTTAACTCGGCCGAAAACTTGGCACAGGGAATGGAATCGCACGGCTTTCGCGAAGATGCCAAGCGCTCGGTCATCGTGGCTGTTCCCGTCAAACGCAGCGATTGGTTATGGGCCGCTGGTCTTTTATTAGCCACTAACGTTGCCTTATTTACATTAAAATAATAAAAGAGCGGCAGTGATGTTTTAACCACCACTGCTGCTCTTTTTAGCTAGAGTTTATCGCGCCAAAGTATAACCTTCGACTTTTGCCTTAATTCCTTTATCAGCGCTAAAGAAGATTTGCGGTTGATTCTCGGTATAATAACGCTCTGAAAAGACCAGTTCACCATCATTTAAGAAGAACTCAATCGAACTCGTATCAATGAAGATATGCAGTTTTAAGCTTGCGCTAGTCTGGAGATTGCCATAGCGTTTGTCATCCCCATCAGGTTTATCAGCGCGGATAGCCGTTACTTGCCCAGTTTTTTTATTCCAAGTTAATGAAACCAAATCTTGCTGTTTGCTCTCGAGCGTAAAACTAATTTCATTACCCGACCAAGATGACGTATTGGCTTCAAAAAGCAGTTCACAATGCTGCGGATCCGGCGTCGTGACCTCAAGGGATGTTACCACTCCCTCTTCAGCCATAATTTTTTCAGTTCGCAAACTCATTAATTCAGCAATCGGCTTCATATACAAATGACCAGAAGCATAACTTAATTCCCGCGGAACTGTCAGTGCACCCGACCAGCCGTCGGCTTGTTCCGGGAAGTTGGCATTCCACATATCCATCCAGCCAATCAAAATCCGCCGATGATCTGGGGCAAGCATTGTTTGGGCTGCATAAAAATCATGTCCATGGTCTAATTCTGTAAACGCCCCGTGAGTAAATATGTTCTGCTGATAATCCATTTTGCCACTAAAATAGCCTGTTTGAAACTCGTTTAAAAAGCGTAAACCATCGGATTCGATGCCTTGCGGCGAACACAATAAAATGTCGTGGTCTCCTAGTGTAAATAAATCGGGGCACTCCCACATAAAGCCCTCTTGCGCACTAGTTTGTGCGTTAGCAATTGGTCCCAAATATTCCCAGTCAAATAAATTTTCAGAGCGGTAAGTTAACGCCCGTCCTAAGCCATTTGCCGCCTGACTGCCTAAAATCATGTAATAATACTTGCCTTGACGCCATACCTTCGGATCACGGAAATGCTGCGTATTATCAGCTGGAGCAGCAGCAATGATTGGATTATGAGCATCTTTTTTAAAGTTAATGCCATCATCGCTATATGCAATATTTTGCGTTTCAGTAAACTGCGTATGATCATTCAGGTCATGATATTGGTGCCCTGTATAAATCAAATACAGCCGACCATCTTTCTCAATCGCACTACCTGAAAAACAAACATTTTGCTCGTCATCTGGTGCTAGGGCGATCGGTAACTCTTCCCAGTGCACTAAATCGCGACTGCGATAATGTCCCCAATGCATCGGCCCTTTTTGTGCGGAATAGGGATAATACTGGTAAAAAAGGTGGTAATAGCCTTTAAAAAACGAAAAGCCATTCGGGTCGTTCATCCATCCCCCCGGCGTAGAAACATGATACTTGAGGCGATAGCGCTCATTGGTAACTTTCACAGCTTCAGCCATTGCAAATTCCTTTCTAATCTAGCGGAATATCTTAATCACTGTCATTAAAACAGACTTTTTTATGTGATACAAACAATACAAAAGAGGCGCAGAAAAACTGTCCTCTTTTTGCTTAAGAATTATTTGTTTAATTCAATCATCAAGTTCCCGTGGCTTACCTCGGTTGCCGTATTTTTCCAAAATTTCGATCAATTGCTAGTACAAGCAATTTCTTTTTCCGGATTATTAAGACGATTGCACAATAAAACTTTATACCCCTGATTTGACAGTAAGTATTCAATGTCCTGAATCAATTCCGCATGAAACGGGATGCACATTTGACGGAAAATTAGGTCAACCGTATGTGTTCTTTTCTTATCTACGGCTCTTGCTAAGTTATTAGGATAATATTCCAGCTTTTTCATTGCTGCCTGCACCTTATCCCGCGTTTCTTGGCTAATATATCTCCGATTATTTAAGACCTGGGATACTGTTGCAGTAGAAACATTAGCCTCCTGAGCGGCTTCACGAATTCCGACTTTTTTTCATACTAAAACCTATCTTAATTTAAATTTTGACTTCTTTTTTCGGCAAATTATCGAGCCTGAAAAATTAGCTTTTTGGCCCCAATTTGTCTTATTTATGGTATGGACTGCCACTAATAATCATAAAGCAGCGGTAAATTTGTTCAATTAGAACCACTCGCATTAGTTGATGAGGCATTGTTAGCTTTCCAAAGCTCAATAATTCATCCGCACGCTTATTCACAGCCTGGCTTGTACCAAGACTGCCACCAATGACAAAAGTTACGTCAGAGTGGCCGTAAGTAGCCAAATCCTTTAATTCCTGTGCAAATGCTTCACTAGTTCTTTCTTTGCCCTTAATTGCAGTGACATAAACATATTCCTTGTCCTTTATTTTATTAAGAATACGCTGACCTTCAAGTTCTTTAACCTTTTCTTGTTCAGCAGCACTAAGTTTTTCTGGTGCTTTTTCATCAGGTACTTGCACTAACTCAACTTTAGCAAAACGACTGAGCCGCTTTTGATACTCGGCAATCGCGTCTTTAAAATATTTTTCTTTTAACTTACCTACACAGACGATTTTGATATTCATGTTTTCTATTTTATCCCCTAATTCTCATTGTTTCCACCTTGTTTTTCCACAGTTGTGCACAAGCAAAAACTACATTTTGTGGTCATTTTTGTAAACAGACGGCTAATTTGTGTTTGTAAAAAATATTTTTAAAAAACCCACTGAAATTACCCACATGTACACTTTTCACAGTTAACATTCACAAACTTTACCCGTAAAACACTGATTTGACGCATTGAACAATTGTTTGAATTATCAACTTTTTACTAATATTTACACACAAGTCACAGGTTTTCCACAGTGAAACGAAAACACTTTACCCCATTTTATGCACAATCCACAAAGTTTTCCACAGTTATCAACAAGGAAAAAGCAAGTCTTTTTTTCTTGACAGAAATAAAAGACGAACTATTTAATGTTTCTCATTATTTTTATTAGTAAAAAGGCCATACTTGTAGCTAAAATCGCCAAGTATAGCCTTTTTTATCTTCAATTAATGAATATTATCAAGATTAATTTGCTTCAAGTTTTGCATGTAAATTAATTTCTTTTCCACCGCGGTTAACCGTTAAAGTCACCGTATCACCGATTTTATGATTATACAAAATGGTGTGTAACGATGCAACATCAGTAATAACTTTATTGTCAACTTTTATTATTACATCGCCAACTTTAACTCCTGCATTAGCTGCCGCACTATTTTTATTCACACCCGCAATGTAAATGCCACTCTTCAGGTTGGACTTAATATTGAGGTGTTTACGGTAGCTTGAAGGAATTCCTTGCAGTGCAATTACTTTGATTCCAAGCTGCGGCCGAACAATTTTACCCTTCTTTACCAGTTGGTTAACAATGTTCACAACCTCATTAGATGGAATAGCAAAGCCCATTCCTTCAACGGAAGTCCCATCACTTGATTGCGATAGTTTCATCGAGTTGATTCCAATGACCTGACCAGCAGAGTTAACCAGTGCCCCACCGGAATTACCCGGATTAATTGCGGCATCAGTCTGAATAACTGTTTGCTGGTTGGCTGATGAAGAGGTAATACTACGCGCTGGTGCCGAAATAATCCCCTGGGTGACTGTGGATGCATATTCGCTTCCTAATGGTGAGCCAACCGCAATAACAGTTTGCCCGGCTTGTAAGCTCTTGGAATCGCCAAATTCAGCCGTTTGCGTTACGTATTGCCCATCAATTGCTAAAACCGCTAAGTCAGTCGTAGCATCGGTCCCGACAATTCTAGCATTCACAGTTTTACCGTTTGACAACATAACTTGAACTTTATCACTGCCAGAAACAACGTGATTATTAGTAACAATGTAGCCCTTGTTATTTGACTTCATATAGATAACACCTGAGCCTTCGCTGTATGTTTGCAGCCGGCCCTTGCCTCTAGCATTATCATCTTTGTCATCACCGAAAATATCAAAGATCGAATTGCTGCTACTGCTTGATTGCCGTTTCAAATTGATAACGGAAACAACAGCACCCTTCACGTCATTATATGCCGGCGTCATTACACCACTAGTTTTTGCACTATTTTTCGACGTTTTTGCACTATTAGAACTAATAGTCGTCTGTGCATTATTATTCAGATTTGCATTGTTAATTTGATCCAGGGCAACATAGGAAGCGCCGCCCCCAATTAAACCTGCGACAACACCAACAATGGCAGTTTTAACCAAACCATTTTGCTTGCGTCCAGAATTTCGATTGTCCATTTGTAATCTCCTTTACATATCTTTATTTAGTATACTGAAAAACATGTGCTTATTTTTTTAAATTTGTTCTAAATTAGTCGGCTCGTCTGGACCCGTTAACATAATTTTAACATCACTTGGTAAATTAGCATCGCCATTGACTAGGATTTGCTTAGCGGCATCGTAGGCCAACTTAGCTGTATTATTGTGCTGACTGCGATGTGCTAAAAAAATATGTTTTGTTTTATTAGAAACCACATCAAGTAGTGCTTGCCCCGCATCTTCATTGGATAAGTGGCCGATATCAGACAAAATTCGCTGTTTTAAAGACCATGAATACGGACCATTACGGAGCATCATATCATCATAATTAAATTCCATCATATAAGCATCGGCATCTTCAATTACCGCTTTGACTTTTTGCGATACATAACCTGTATCCGTCAAAAAGGCCATCCTTTTGCCAGCACTAGAAAAGACGTAATACTGCGGTTCGGCAGCATCATGGCTAGTGGCAAAAGCAGTCACGTCAAGATCACCAAAAGTCTTCGTTTGTCCGGGTTCAATAATATTCATTTGCTGGACGGGAATCTGACCAATTTTGTGCGACTCACTTAAATATTCCCATGTTCCACTGTTGGCAAATGCCGCAATTTTCGGATAGCGGCGCATTAATACCCCAAGTCCTTTACTATGATCAGAATGATCGTGGCTTAAAAAAGCCATATCAATGTCGTTAATATCAACTCCTACTTCTCCTAATAACGTTTTGATTTTCTTACCAGATAAGCCAGCATCCATCAAGATTTTATGCTGGCCAGTTTCAATCAAACTGGTATTACCAGTCGATCCACTAGCTAAAACAGAAACCCGCACACCAATTTTCCCTTTCTAATTTTTCTGGACATTATACGAGCTACTTTGCAAAATTTGCGCTGTAAAAGCATTAACCCGTTTAACCGTAATATTTTTGGTTGCTTTGCTTTCGACTAAAATCAACCAGGTAGGAAGCATTATGGTGCTGCCACGTACTTCAGTCAATTTAGAATAGCCCAATTTTACTTGAATTACCCGCGAGTTATTACTGATTTCACGGTCAGTATACATGGCCTTCACGGCATGCCATGGGCTAATAATTAGTTGCGATTCACGCACAGAACTAATCGGTCCCATGTAAGAAAGCGTGTAATTAGTAATCTGATTATTATGCACATTAATTGTCAATTGTGCATCACCATCATAAATTTGACCATAAGACGTCTTTTGCACATAGCAGTATGTATCATCCCCCGACATACTTTGGTCGTACACAAACTTTTTCCCATAAGGAACATTTTCCGGGTCATTTTTAAAATCTTCTAGCTGCTGCAAGATTTTTTTCCGATTACCATTGAGTAGTATTACAGCCTTAGGCGTACCCGTTAAAGAATTGTCCGCTTTTGAATAATGGGTTGTCACTTGCGTTAAGCCATCAGTTTTGCGGGAAAGATAGTCCCGATTTTTTGCTGCTAAATAATAGCCTGACTGCTGCTTATGTGACAGATGCAGGGGAAGGTCAATTCCATCTGCCCGCATTTCCGCTCTAATACTGGTGGAAGTCGTTCCTGCAGTCGAACTTAGACTAATCGGTGAGCGCCAGATTTCGATTCCTAGGTAAAGATCAATTAATAGGAAAACAACGAAAAATAGCCATTCAATTCTTTTTCTATCCATAATTACTTACCTTCTCCCTGACTTTTCACCGCTAGCTTATTAAAATCTTGCTTTTCCCAGGCTTGCGCACTCTTCCACTGGTCGTAGGCTTTAATGTAATATGTTGGAATCAAGTTGACCAAGCTATCATGACTATGATCTTTTTCAATTCGATATGCCACAATTATTCGTTGAATTTCCGTCTTTTTTAAACCGGCATTAACCAGACGCTGGATCACCGTGCCAGTAGCAGGCAGTGTCCGCGTTTGCCCATCATATGGAATGGGAATTTGCAGTTCTAAATTGCTAAAGGCAACTTCTTCGGTATCTTGCGTCAATTTTGTGCTGACCTGAGGGCTGTGTTTTCCCATGAAAACAGGCATGCCTTCAATGTAATTGCTATAGCTTAGCTTGTCCTTGGTTGTATCAAAATAACGCAAGTCCTGCTCACTTAGACCTAATTTGTGCACATACTCAACACTATTAATCAAGCGGTCATTTTCACTTAAATTTTTCTGCTTTTCATAACGGGTATAAAGCATGTCATGTCGGCCGGCTTTAGCATCGGGTACCCGCAATTTGGTGTAATAATTGAGTGAATACGTGGTCCACCCTTTTTTATTATTGCTTGAGGTAACATTTGCTGTACCTAATAAGCGCGAAACAAAATAAGAATCAGTCTGGGTATTGGTCAAGTAACTATAAACCCGCCAGTTTTCAGGTTGATCATAAAAAGTTTCGTAACTATTTTTCATCCGCACAAATTTAACCGGTTTTTTAGCTCGTGACTTAGCGGCATATTCACGCAAGCGATTAAAGTTAGCATTAGCTATTTCAACGCGATAGATCGTTGTCGTTTTATCATTGCCAAGGTATAAGACATCATTATTTGGCGAGATAAATGAGCGCCGGAACGTTTGATCCGTACTTTTTAAATTTTTCTTCGTAAACAAATTCACACTGACTTCATTAGGAAAAGTCAATTGCAAATACTTAGGGTCATTGAGCATCGCTTCATATTCTTTTTGACTGGAGCTAACTTCTCTAATGTTTTTATATTTTACTTTTTTTAGGTCTTTAATATATTCGAGTGGTAAGTTCTTTTTGGCATCATATAAGCGGTATGGCTGCCCATTTTTAAAGCCGTAAGCACTGGTCGGCAAATAAAGATTATAGATGATCCGGCTTCGACGACTGCGTGAATTTTGACTAACATTATTAGTTTGATCAATTCGACTAAAATATTGATCATTAGTCATAATAAAAATCCACAAGACGATTGAAAGGGCGAAAACGATAAAAGTACCGGCTGTTAATAATATTTCGCTAAACTTAAACCTAGACTTCATCCCAATCATCCCCTTCACTCATCGGTTCATATGGTAAAGCAATATAGAAGGTGGAACCTTTGCCTTCGCTACTATTAGCCCAAATCTTACCGTGGTGTTCTTCCACAATTTCTTTTGCAATGGCTAACCCTAAGCCAGTACCACCTTGTTCACGGGAACGCGCCTTGTCAACCCGGTAAAAACGATCAAAGATTTTAGAAAGATCTTCCCGCGGAATCCCCAAGCCTTGATCAGCAATGCTTAAAATGATCTGTTGCCGTTCTTGGCGCAATTTAATCGTAATCACGCCACCATCAGGCGAATACTTGATTGCATTATTCATAATATTATCAATAACTTGGGCAAACTTATCGGTATCTATTTCAACCCATAATGCCTGCGAGCTTAGATTTCGCTTAATGGTATATTTCTTTTTGCCTTCTTTAGTGTCTGTTTTTACAATCATGTCAAAGCGATCAAGAATATGAGACACGAAGTCATTAAAGTTGACCCATTCAACGTCTACTTTTGATACCCCACGATCCATGCGAGACAAGCTCAAAAGTTCATTAATCATCCGGATCATTCGCTCAGTTTCTTCTTGGGTAACCTGTAAGAACTGCGGCGCAATCTTAGGATCCTTCCATGCTCCCTCATTCAGGGTTTCAATATAGGCGTGCAGGCTCGTAAGCGGCGTACGCAATTCATGCGAAACATTGGATACGAATTGCTTTTGGGAATTTTCATTCTTTTGCTGCTCAGTAATATCGTGTAAAACACAAACACTACCAGAAACAAAGCCCGTCACTCTTTTAATCAGTGAAAAACTAGCATGTAAAATCACTTCATCGCGTGTGCCCTGATTAACAGTTAATACAATACCTTTTTGACTGGCTATTAAATCCTGCGAGGTTTCATCTAAGCCCAGAACGGAGGCGATTGGCTTATTAATAATTTGGTCCTCGGTGGTATTCAGAAAACTAAGTGCCATTTGGTTAACAACATTAACATTACCGTGTCGATCAGTCGCTAAAACCCCGTCACTCATGTGAGACAAAACGCTATCCAGCCTTCGCTGTTCACTTTCAGACTCTTCTTGTGAGCGCTCGATTCTGACAGACAATGTATTAAAAGCTTGCCCCAATTGTCCTAATTCATCATTAGAATATATTTTTACCTGACTAGAATAATCACCGTCAGCAATATTTAGTGCTTGGCTCTGCATCTCTTCAATTGGTTTAGTAATCGCATGCGACACGACTAAAGACAAGATGGCACCCATCACAGCGGCAATCAAAGAAGTGACCAAAAACATTAATGAAATGTTGCGTAGGTCATTAAAAACGCCCTGCATTGACGCTCGAACGTAAATTGCGCCGACAGTATTAGCCGAACCGTTACCGGCAGTAAGCGGTGTTACCTGAATCATAAAATCGCCGTGGTCATTAATTACCTTAGTTGCTTGCCTGCCCGTTGAGGTAACCTGCTTGACCAACGTATTATTGACCCGCTGTCCAATGCGCTTTTTATCATTTAGATTAGACACAGCCCGAATAATATCTTTATTATCAACAACAATAATTTCACTAATTGTGCCGATTCCATTGCTATAATCGCCAACAATCCGGTTTAAATTGCTGTTTGTATGCCGGTCGTCTTTTAAGAGCTGTGCGGACAACTGGTTGCTGACAATAGGAAGCACTTGAATTGAAGATTGAAAGTTTTCAATACTATTTTGTTCTAATTGGCGTGTAAAATAAGCCCCAATTACTTCGATTGTGGCAATGATCATCGCCATAAAGACAATGGCTAAAGTCGTATTAATCGAAATTGTTAAATGTTTAAACTTATTTTTTAGTTTCTTCATCTTTTTAATCAAATCAATATAAAAAGAAAGCTCGCATCGTGTTAGTTCTGCGGGCTTTCTTCATTATTCTTCAGTAGGCTGCTTTACATAATAGCCAACGCCACGGCGAGTCACTAAAATCTGCGGCTGAATTGGATTGTCCTCAATTTTTTCACGTAAACGGTGAACCGTTACGTCAACAGTCCGGACATCACCGAAGTAGTCATATCCCCAAACTGTCTGCAGTAAGTGCTCCCGGGTCATTACTTGATCCATATGTTGAGCCAGATAATAGAGTAACTCAAATTCACGGTGAGTCAACTCGATTTTTTTGCCTTCTTTTTCTACAATGTACGCGTCAGGCATAATTACCAAATTGCCGATGGCAATATTTTTAGTTGAAGTATCCTCGTTACTACTTTCAACCTTTTTAACTATGCTGCGCCGACGCAAATTAGCCTTAACCCTGGCAACCAATTCACGGTTGGAGAAAGGTTTAGTAACATAGTCATCGGCCCCCATTTCAAGACCCAATACTTTATCAATTTCTGTATCTTTGGCAGTTACCATAATAATCGGCATATCATGTGTCTGCCGCACTTCGCGGGCAACATCCAAGCCGTCCTTTTTTGGCAACATCAAGTCCAAAATCATCAAATCGGGATTATATTCATCAACTTTTTTGATGGCTTCTTCGCCATCATAGGCAGTGTCGACGTCGAAGCCTTCCTTAGTCAGGTTAAATTTAATTATATCTGAAATCGGTTTTTCGTCATCGACTACGAGAATTCTCTTTGGCATCGAAAGCCCCCTTTGCTTAACATTATACTGTTTTTTGCAACATTAGCCAAAAAAGTCACGAAAATTTAATAAAAAACCTTGCTTTTTGCTTGAAATAATAGCATAATAGTTCTCGTTGATCGTTAGTTCAGCAAGTTTGGGTGGCTAGCTCAGTTGGCAGAGCAACGGACTCTTAATCCGTGGGTCCAGGGTTCGAGCCCCTGGCCACCCATTATTTTATGAAAGGCAGCAATAGATTAATCTATTGCTGTTTTTTGTTTCAACAAGTGCGAATATTTTATCACGTTCTATTTGAATGTCAATCAATTCACTGCCAGTATGGGTATTGATGATTATTAATCACTAATTTTGATTTACTACCTATAATTATGCGGACGATTTTTTAATAGCTGACTAGTACTGAAATGGTTTTAATGCTTTTATAAGTTCCTTAAAGTCACTTTTACATCTGTTGCTTCTTTATCCAAAGATCTAAAAAAATAGTTTCCATTATTTAGCCATGTCGGCTCCGCTTATTTTTCTTTATTTGGCCATTTTTGAGTCAAAGTGAAAACTTTTTCTACAAAAAACAAAATTCTGCTAATTATTTTGCACAAAAACCTTGTCAAATGGTTTAATAATTGATATTATATTTAACGGTCAACAGAAACGGGTGGCTAGCTCAGTTGGCAGAGCAACGGACTCTTAATCCGTGGGTCCAGGGTTCGAGCCCCTGGCCACCCACCATAATGAAAATGGCACTGCAAGAAGTCGGTGCCTTTTTTATTGCCTTTTTTTGAAAGCGCTTTTCAATTTGTCTACTTAATATTAGTCACCACTTCTTTGACGCACTGCTTTAGTGAAGTGCTAGTAATCTTACACTCAATGCCGGTAAGAAAATCATTTTCTAACCACCACTTTTTCAAAGTTGTTTGCGCAAATGGATTGTCTTTTTGGCGGTTGTTTTGGACTGTCTGTTCAAAGGGAACATCGAGACAGTAGAAATAAGCATTTTTACCAATTCGCTGATAAAACTCTTTTAACATGCCACCATAAATCTGCTTAGGCAAAATTCCCTCTAAAATTGTCACCTGGTAATTTTGTAACCCCAAGTTAACCATGAAATTACGCAGCTCACGTGTGGGACTATCAGGCCGCTCTTTTACATGTAAAATCTCACGTCTTAAAATATCTTCCTGCAAAAGCAGACACTGCTCACAAGTGAAATATTCTTGTAGTTTTTTTGCTAAATTTGTCTTTCCAATACCCGAATTACCCCTAATAGCAATAAAAATCGGCTCAACCATCACTTTCCCTCTTTTCGTTTTTTGATTTTACAACTTACGCCTTTCATTGCCAACTTATTATCAATCTAGAAGCACTATGAGTTGCTTATTCTGCCATTCACTTTTATATTGATAGTAACTAATCTCGGCAAAAGGAAGCAAATTAATTATGGGTAAAAAAACTTCTCGCTGGCTATTTGGAATATTATTATTGCTATTAATCGGCATAGGCTTATTTTCTTGGCGCCAAAAGCAACAAAAGTATGCCGTGTCATCTTCTACAGCAATAACGCAAAACCAACAAAAAGCTGCCGCACACCAAGACACCATTCCAACAATCTATTTACATGGTTATGGTGCAGGCGCAAGGTCAACTAACAGCATGATTACTTACGCTGAGGAGCATGACAATGCGCATCGAGTTTTGACAGCCACAATTTCACGAAGTGGCCAAGTTAAGCTCTCTGGTTCCTGGCCCAAGAATACTAAAAGGCCACTAATTCAAGTTGTGTTAAAAAATAATACCAACAATGACTACTTTGTAACCCGTGAATGGATTCATAATTTGTTCTTACTGCTTAAGCGTAAATATCACATCAGTCGCTATAATACTGTTGCCCATTCAATGGGCAATTTAACGTTTTTGTTTTATCAAATAAAGTATGGGCAAAATAATGCGTTGCCGAAACTCAAAAAGCAAGTTAATTTAGGCGCACCTTTTAACGGGATTATTGGCATGGATGACCAGCCTAATCGCAATCGCCTTGAAAAAAAGGGCAAGCCGAAATATTCTTCTTCCACCTACCAATACTTATTAGAGCACCGCAAGGACTATCCAAGAGGAGTAGACATTTTAAACATTTTTGGCAATAAAGAAGATGGCACAAATTCAGATGATGCGGTTAGCGTCACCTCTGCCCGTTCTTTACGCTACTTAGTAGGAACAAAAGCCGCTAGCTATCATGAAATTGAAATTAAGGGCCCCGGTGGTCAGCATAGCAAATTACACGAGAATAAAGCAGTCGCTAAGAAGATTGACCAATTTTTATGGCATAACTAGTTGAATGATTTAGGCAAAAAGGATTATTCATAAATATTTAATAAATAATGGCGTATACTTATATATAGTTGAGAAATTTCCCTATTAAAACTAGTGACTTCAAATTTTTAGAATAGGAGAAAAAGATGACTCAAATAATCGATGACTACATTGCTAGTCTAGCTACCCAATTAAATGCGTTATCCGCAGCCCAAAAAGAGGATGCACTCAATTTTTATCGTGCATTTTTAAGAAATGGTGATTGCCAAAGTAAAGAAGAGATTTTAATGGAGCTTGGTACTCCCGCCGCCCTTGCCAAAAAAATCAAGGCTGATTATAAGCAGATTACCCAAATAACAGCACCACCGACTGACGAGAAAAAAACAAGTGATGGCTATTTCTTAAATTTTCACGCTAAAAAGACCCCACTGCAAAAAAGGACAATGCAACCCGGTGAGTTCTCAATAATTAGGCTCAAAGTCCGGAATAGTAAAATATTTATTCATCCGGGCCAACAGTTTAAAATTAATGTGGCTGATTATAGCAATTGTGCAATTGATATCCAGCTTAAAAATCATGTGTTGCTAATCAAGGAGAAGGAAAACAGACCTGAAAATCGGCGAATTATAATTAACCGCCGCCTCCCTAGCTGCTCGGTTGAAGTTACCGTTCCCTTTCCTGATTCACTTACTTCAATTAATGGTAGTAACCAAGATGGCAGCATTATTTTGCAAAATCTACACCTGCAAAATTGTTCACTACAAAAACAGGATGGAAAACTATTTTTTAACAATTTAACAATAGCTCAAGAATTAATTGTTTCTTCAAAAGATGGCAACACTATCATCACTCAATCGCAAATTACCAGTTTTGTTTTACAAACCCGGAATGGTAATTTTGATTTCAAACGTAGTATTTGCAGTCAACTAGAGCTACAATTAAAGGATGGGAATATTAACATTAAGCAATGCCATCTTAATCTTAAAATTACTGCTAAAGATGGTAATTTGCGAATTATTCAAAGCCAGCTGATTGATGGAAACTTCATCCAAGTTTTAGATGGTGCATTACGGTTAAAGCAATTGAATCATGACCTAAATTTAAAAATAACGACCAAAAAGGGCAATATTACTTACCGCGGTTCTAGTATCGGCAGTCGCTTTAACAGTAAGAGTAAGGAAAAGGACTCCTTGCGCATTATTGCCAAAAATGGTGACATCATCATGGCATGAATTCAATCTTTTTGTCACAAAAGTTTCAGAAAAGCAGAGCTTTGATGCCCTGTTTTTTTCGTTAAAAGTAATTTAATCTTGTCAATTTAAAGATTCTAACTTAGAATGCTATATAACATATAATATTAGGGGAGGGGAGTCATGGCTATTCAAATACCCACTCGGTTATTGGACGGAGCGGTTTTAGCTTTTCTAAAGCACGAAGATTTATACGGATATGCATTAACGCAAAACGTGCAAAAGGTTTTTGACATCTCCGAATCGACAATCTATCCGGTTTTGCGCCGATTGAAGAAAAATAATTATTTAACCACTCACGATGAACCATTTCAGGGCCGTAACCGGCGCTATTACCACATTACTGAAGACGGTCTAGCACTATTGGCAACCATTCAAGATGAGTGGCAGGACTTTAACAATAAAGTAGATCAAGTGTTGGGAGAAGAAAATGACTAAAGTAATTGATGACTATATCTTTGAGTTAGAACAAAATCTAACTGATTTGCCAGAAAAAGAAAGTCAAGATATTCTTGAGTTTTACCGCGAATACTTACTTGATGGCGATTTTGTTAGACGGTCAACTATTGAGCAGGAATTTGGAACTCCTAAACAATTAGCAATTAAAATTTTAGCTGATTATTCGACTAATAATAATACTTCCCCAATTAAAGCCAAGGCTCCACGGTCAAATTTAAAGGCTATTTGGTATATTCTGCTTGGTCTATGCGCTGCCCCGATTGGAATCCCACTAATTTTGGCCATCTTTTTGTTCTTGTTTGTGTTCATTGCCATTTGTGCGGCCATCTTTGTTGCCTTTATTACGGTTTTATTAAGCCTATTCATTGTCGGTGGCTTTACTTTTCTTAAGTCAATCGCTCTCTTATTTACCAGCAACTGGGCAACTGGCTGCTATTATCTGGGGATTGTCCTTATTTGCCTTGGGGGTTTTCTTCTCATCTCGCCGTTTATTGCCAAAGTAATCAACTTTTTGATTGCGGAATGTGCCAAACTGATGCAATTTATGGGGAAAAAGTTCTTCAAGAAAAATTATTATCAAACCAATTCTAACCAGAAGAAGGAGAATTAATCGTGAAAAAGTTTTTTCAAATAAGTGGCGCGATCCTAATTATTGGCTTTATTTTATTATTCATCGGTAAGCTCAATCACGGTGATCAAAATATTGCACGCACACACACAGGCATTTTCAATACTCTTAATTGGCAGCACAAAACCCAACATAAAGACGACGATGATGATGACTATGACGATGACGACGAAGATTACGATGATGAAGATGATGACGACGACGATGATGACGATTCATCACGACAATTTCATGAAAGTCAAACTTATAATGTGGCAAGCTTTGATAAAATCAAGCTTAAGGCTGGTAGACCAGACATCCGTATTTCATTAGGCAACAGCTTTCAAGTAAAAGTTAGCGGCAAAAATATTAAGACGATTAATACTGGTGTAAAAAGCGGTATCTTAACCGTTGAAGATCACGACACCCAAGAGAAAAATGATGGCAACTACGAAGTCGCAATTACCGTCCCAAACGCAAACGCGGTTAAGTCAATTACTGGTACATGTGCTGATGGCAATTTTGCGTTGAGTAATTTAAATGTCGCTAGCCTTGATTTAAGGGTTAACAACGGTGATTTTAATTTAGCTAAGGTTAAAGCCAAAACCGCTGATTTACACATAGGCCCAGGAGATTTAAAGATTGCTAATTCAAGAATAGCAAACAGCAATCTATACTTAGATGTTGGTGATGTGGAAATTAATAGTAGCCAAATTAAGACCACTGCCTCGTTAAATGACAGCGATATTGAAATTAAGAATTCAAAACTCCTTGGAAATAGTACCTTTAAATTAAACGACGGTGATTTTGAATCATATCAGATGACTAATATCAGTTATGATTTATCAACTACTTCCGACAGTGATATCGAAGTTAAGGGTCGTGAGCAGCGAAAGCATTATAAGAAAATCTATCACGGCACTCCTTTACTCAAAATAATCAGTAAAAGCGGTGATATCGAAATCAACTAGGTTCAAATCATCTGACAAGCTAACACCTTTTGGCTAGGAACTTAATTAACAAGCAAAAATCTTAAAAATTAAAAAGTCCTATTAAATAAACCTTTATTTAGTAGGACTTTTGTTTTGGATAAAACTAGCAAAATTAACTAAATAATTAAGCAGGTAATGAAAAGCATTGGGTTAAACACTCCATTGAATTGCTACTAAAGAGTGTGAATTCGCTATTTTTCAAAATTTACGTCCATAATTGACATAAAAAGCTAGCTGCTTAAGTTTGATACTATAGTTAACTTAAATCAAATTTTATTACAACCACTTTATTCTAGTCATCACTGATTTAACAACCATCTAAAACTTAAACGGTTTAATTAATGAGGTGCAGGAAGTTCTAGTCATCACTGATTTAACAACCATCTAAAACGGGAGTTCCCGCCACTTATAAAAAAGTTAAGTTCTAGTCATCACTGATTTAACAACCATCTAAAACATTTATCATTTCTCCTTTTAGTTATTCCCAGTTCTAGTCATCACTGATTTAACAACCATCTAAAACTGGCTAATGACTGGGAAGTAGTTGAAGTGGGTTCTAGTCATCACTGATTTAACAACCATCTAAAACCGATGTTTTATCATCAAATTTTAATGTAGCAGTTAATACCAGTCGACTAAACCTTCATTAACGCTATAAAAATAGGCATCCCCAGAAACAACCAAAAAATCCGAAGATGTGAATTCAATTAGGACAACCATTAACCTCATTCGCTTTGCAATTTGCGCTAATTCTGATTATTCAAATAATTTATAACATTGCAAAAGACAGGAACTGTTTTCAAATTACAGTTTTGGTGAATCTCTATAGAACCATCTCAATTATATCATATGAATCACTTAATATATTCTCAGCTAGATGCAAATCCACCATTTTGATTAGCGTTTTTAAATCTTCATCAAAATCAATTGCTAGCAGCAAATTTTGCAGAAGCAGTGAATCAGATAATGTTAATTCAAAATTGCTAAAAGCACAAAATATCTTATTACGTGTGATTTCATCTAAGTTATTAGTACCCTTTTAAAGAAACTTCTACCATGTCAAAAGCTTTTTCAAATAAAAGCATGAAGTAGTTCCATGCAGCAATTCCTACGCAATCAGTTTTATTTGCCAAATTTAACCGCTTAAACAATTTTTACTGCCAGTTATGCAAAAAGAATTGCATTATTTTTTAAAAGTATTTTAATTAAGACATCAGTAAAAACTAAGAAATAGCAAAACTTCATCACAAAAAATAGTCACAACAAGGGGTTAATTATGGGAAACTTTTTTAAACATATTTTCGCTGAACAAGAAAGCGACAGTGCAAACTTAAATTCACGTCAAATTGATTTACCGCAGTTTACTGAAATAGATGCTGAAACATACACTTTTACTATTAATATTCAGGGTGGTAAAAATTATCAGGCTATTATTTCTAGTCAGGCTAACGAAAATGTAAACATTACTGTGGTGGGAAAAAAGCTACTAATTCGGGAGAAAAAGCCCCGGGCTAAAAAAAATCTAATTTATACTAAACAGGCACTCATCAATATTACATTGCCGCTAGATTGTGAACTTTTACAAACAAAAATTAAGGCTTATGCAGGCGATGTCACGTTACTTCATCTAACCATGCAGAATTTAGACATAGAATTGCTTGCGGGTTCGGCTAAATTAACTGACTTAATTGTTCACGGCGCAGCTAAAATTAATCTTTCTGCCGGCAGCCTTAAACTTCTGAACTGCAAGATGAATTTGAAGGCTGATCTCGCTGCTGGTTCAGCTAATATCAAGCAGCTGCAGGGACAAAGCAGCTTTATACTTGCAGCAGGATCATTAACCATAATCGAAAGCAAAAGCGACACTACAAGTTATGACCTTAAAACCAGTGTTGGTCTAATTAAGTACCATCAAGAAAACCATCATCATCATTTTTATCGTAAATCTTCTGGACCAAATAGTTTAGTAGCCAAAGCACTTGCAGGTTCAATTATTGTCAAATGACAGAGCAATTGACCTGACATAATAAATTTAATGAATTTCAACTGCGAACTGATTTCCGCGATTTCGCGTAAATCAGTTTTTTAGTTGCCCATCTTTCAGATTATTCTGGTACCCAAAAACCCCCATAATTAGTCGTCCTAATCATGGGGGTTTCTGCAAATTAATAGTAAACATGGCTGTTAACGCTGAACATCAATCACAAAAGAATTGATATCACCGCGATATTCAGCGATTGAATACTCAATCGGCTGCTCATCAGAAGTTAGTCCTTGAGTATGAAAGTAAAAAATCGGTTTATTAGCCGCAATATTTAAGAGATTGGCAGTCGTCTCGTCTGCTTCCATCACCTCTAGTTTTCTAATGACATGCGTCACCTTTAACTGATACTTCTCCAACGTGCTATATAAAGAAGCCGTGGAAAAATCGTAGTCGGCTAACTTGGGCACCCTTTTTTTAGGTACATAAGTTGTCACTAAAACAGTTGGTTGCTCATTGGCATAGCGCAAGCGGACCATCTTAAAAACCGGTTCTTGCACTTCGAGTTGTAAGTTTTTACTCACTTCTGGATTAGCTTTTTCTTCGCCAAAATAAAGTAAGTTTGTTTTAGGGTAAATCCCCTTAGAACTCATTTCCTCACTGTAGCTTTCAATCAGGTGCGTAAATTCCTGTTCAATTTTCACCTTTTTTACTAAAGTCCCACGCTTACGGCGTCGTTCCAAGTATCCTTGATTAACTAAAAGTGAAATTGCTTGGCGAACGGTCGGCCGACTTACTTGGTAAGTGCTTGCTAATTCTACTTCAGGCGGAATGATTGTGTTTTGTGCATAAACACCAGTCTGAATTTTGTTTAAAAGATCGTTAGCAATTACGCGATATTTCGGAAGATCTGTTTCAGCCAATTAAACCCACTGCTTTCTTTTTATTTATTTTATATCATTATATTAATAGTATAACATTAAAAAAGCCAGTATTAAAGCAGTTTTTTTATCTTGCTACGGCCATTTCTAGCGAATTTAAAGGTCAATTGCAGTAACATTATCAGCAGCAAACCGCTTTTTTAATGCAGCAATAATTTTGACGCCTGAACTAGTACCAATTCTTTGCGCACCAGCCGCAATCATTGCCAAAAAGTCATCTGTATTTCTAATTCCGCCAGCTGCCTTAACCTTAACTTTTGTGCCAACCGTGTCTTTCATCAACTTAACATCTTCGACTTTAGCTCCTGAGGTACCAAACCCAGTTGAGGTTTTGATAAAATCCGGTTCGACTTTTTTAGCAATCAGCGCCAGCTGTTTAATCTCGTCTTTGGTCAAGTAGCAATTTTCAAAAATTACTTTGCACGGAACATGCTGGTTGTGGCAAGCTGCTACCATCTTTGTCATTTCTTCCTCAATATATGACCAATTATGCGCTTTGACCTGGGTCAAATTTACGACATAATCAATTTCATTTGCCCCATTTGCCAATGCATCTTTAGTTTCTGCCACCTTAGAAGTAATTGTTGTTTGGCCCAACGGAAAACTAATCGCGGCTCCAGTATCGATATCCGTTCCGGCAAGTTGAGCGGAACAAAATTTGGCTTGCACTTGGTTAATGGCAACCATTTTAAAATGGTACTGTTTAGCCTCATCACAAAGTTTTTTCATATCTGCTTCAGTTGCATCAGCATGCAGATTAGTATGATCAATCAGCTGGGCAAAATCATCAATCGTATATTTCATAATTCTTTTCTCCTTTTTTGTCATTACATAATTAAATTGTAGCTATTACTGAAACCGTTGTCAATAACAAAAAACAGTGTAAAAATATTAATTGACTTGTGGAAAGCGATTACATATAATGTTGGTTGTAAAGATTATGTAATTACAAAAAGAGGCGATAACAGTGCAAATCTTATTAACTTCACATGGTCACCTAGCAAGTGGTATCAAATCAAGCTTTGAATTTATTGCGGGTAAATCTAGTCATTTAATGACTATCGAACTAGATCAGGATGGTATCGGTTCGTTTCAAACGCGGCTAAAAAAATTATTAGAGCCAAGAACAGAGCCCATCCTAATTTTAGCCGATCTGAAAGGCGGAACACCGTATAACGAGGCTTTTAAACTTTACTTAATGCGACCGCAAACCATTCGGGTAGTCAGTGGTTTGAATTTACCTATGCTACTTGAATTAGTGCCGCAATTAACTGAGCAATTGACTTTAGATGAGGCTGTAGCAATTGCCCTTAATGCCGGAAAAGCTGGAATTGACGTTGCACACGATGAACCAGATGATGATGAACTTGAATTCTGAGTATTTGAAAAAGGAGTATAAAAATGAGTATTTCAGTTGTACGAATTGACGATCGCGTTATTCACGGCCAGACAATGACTAGATGGACAAAAGCACGTCCTGTCGATGGTATTTTAGTAGTTGGCGACAATATTGCACATGATAAATTGCGCCGAAAAGTTTTAAAGGCTGCGGCTAACGAATTAAAGGTTGGTATTTATACCGTAGCTGAAGCCGGGGATAAAATTGCCAAGGGAATTGCATCAAAGAAAAAATTTTTCTTAATTAGTGATTCCCCTAAAACTTTTGCGCAGCTTGCAGACATGGGGATTGATTTTGGCAAAGTACTAAATGTTGGTCCCATGAATACCCGACCAGGAACCAAGGTTTTAGGGCGAACAGTCGCATTAGACCAAGCTGATTACGATGCCTTCGAGGATATTGCTAATCACGGAATTGAAATCCAATTCCAGCTATTACCAGATGATGAAATTAAGCCTTGGTCAACCATGAAAAAGAAATTTGATTCAATGTCTTAACTATCTTTGGAGGCAATAATTATGAATAATTTGTTTTTTCCAGCTTTACTGACTGGTATCTTTTGTTACCTTGGTGCGATTGAATCGCCTTGGCTATTTGGCATGTCAGGTGGATTTTACATCGTCGGCCGACCGCTGGTAGCCGGACTGCTAGTTGGGCTCGCTTTTGGGGATGTTAAAAACGGTATCCTATGTGGCTTAGCCGTCCAAGCTGTCTTCATTGCCAACTTGTCAACAGGTGGCGCAACTAATAGTGAAATAACCTACGCAGCCTACGGTGGGATTGGCTTAGCCATGGCTACTACCAAAAATCCCGCAATCGCCGTTACACTGGCTATTTTCATCGGGCAAACCTTCGGTCTAATTTTCTATAATGGCCGAATGGCACTTTACTCGTTTTGGAACACACGCGCAGAAAAAGCGGCCCATAACAATGACGACCGCCAGATTGTGCTAAACCACTTAGTTTATCCGCAAATTACTACTTTTCTCTTACGTGCTGTTCCCGTTTTTTTAGCAATTTTCTATGGTAAAGGCTTAGTTAATTGGCTGATCAACAGCATTCCAGCAATTGTTACGCACATTATTCAAGTTTTGGGCGGTGTCCTGCCAGCCTTAGGAATCGCAATGCTCATGAGTATTGTTATTAAAAATAAAGCACATTTCATCTTCTTTTTTGCCGGTTTCGTACTGCTGGCTTTTGCCAAACTAAGTATGATTGCCATTGTATTTATTGCTGCGCTGGTAGCTTACCTTTATTATGTTGCTACAGCCAAAAACAATCAGCCTGCTGCTAGTTCAGCCGATAATGGGCCTGAGGCGGTCGATACGGATGATACCTATGAAGATGAAGACTTATTTTAAAGAAAGGACGAACAAGGATGGCTACTAAAAATACCCAAGAACCGCAAAAATTGCTGTCAAAGCATGAACTTAATCAAATTTGGTACAGATGGGGTTTTACCCACCTCAGCTCAATGAGTTATGAAAAACTGCAGGGGCATGCCTGGGCTTACTCTTATTTACCCTTTGCCCGTAAATATTATCAAAATGATCCTGCTAAAAAGCGCCGGTTACTTGAGCGGCACTCAATGTTTTATAATACTGAGCCGCAAACCGGACAAATCATTAACGGGATCGTTGCCTCGCTTGAAGAACAGATTGCCTTAGGCAATGATGTTTCCGAGGAAATGCCAGTTAATATTAAGGCCACTCTGATGGGCCCGCTGGCTGGCATTGGAGATTCACTTATTCAAGGAATAATTGTTCCGATTTTACTATCAATCGCAATGAGTTTAGCCAAGGGCGGCAGCCCAGTTGGCCCACTCTTTTATATCATCGCCTATGGCATCATTGGGCCAACCATTTCCTACGTTGCATTTCATAGTGGTTATCGCCTTGGTGTTGGTGCAATTGATACAATCGTTGGTGAAAACTCGAAAAGAATTACTGATGCATTCAATATCTTAGGTGTAATGGTTGTCGGTGCACTGGCAGCTAACACGATTGTTTTAAAAACTGTTGCTAAAATTCCTTTAGGAGGTAAATTTCAGCCTTTACAGACCGTTCTTGACGGCATTTTCCCTGGTTTACTTCCTTTAGCCATGGTTATTTTAGGCTGGTGGCTAGTCTCAAGTAAGCAGTTAACCGCCACTAAAGTAATTATTATCATGGTCGTAATTGTTACAATTGGCTGCTTGATTGGTTTATTTTAAACAAACAAATAAGCCTATTTTCGGCTAATGATTTTAAAGCACACATTAATTGTGTGCTTTTTTTGTTTTCAAGTGTAAAAATATGACGACCTTTTTCTTATTGTGCAATTCATGATAAAATTACCTAATACTGTTATTGAAAGAAGGGTTTCATGGGCAAGCATCAATACTATTACCATCTCTTAACTGACGATTTAGTAGATAGTCACCAACAAGATTATCAGTTGCCTGACGATTATTCGCTTTTTCCCCCATCACGCTGTGGCAAGATCTGGGCAAAAATAGTTCGCCCACTGGGACATTTAATTAGTTTTGTCTATATTCACCTAATTTTGCACGTTCATTTAATTGGAAAAGAAAAGTTAGCTAAAGTACGTAATCAAGGATACTTTATTTATGGTAATCACACCCAAGCCTTTGGTGATGTTGTTTTACCACTTAGTATTATTCCTGCTCAAAATTATTATGCAATTGGGGCACAAGCCAACTGGGGCATCCCCATTTTAGGCAAATTGGTATTACCATACTTTGGTCTTCCCATCGGCAACGATCTTGCACAGTCTGGTAAACTAATTAAGGCTGTTTCAACTGTAATTAAGGCAGGCAAAACGGTCGTCATTTATCCTGAAGCTCATGTCTGGCCGTATTACACTAAGATTCGGCCGTTTCCTAAAACCAGTATGCACTTTCCGGTGGCATTGAATGCGCCTAGTTTTACCATGACCACAACGTATACCAAGCCAAAATGGGGTAAACGACCACGAATAACTGTTTTTATTGACGGCCCTTTTTATCCCGCTACCCAGCTTAGTAAAAAGCAGCAACAAGAAAAATTGCACGAGCAAATTATTGCAGCAATGCAAAAACGTGCAAATTGCAGTAACTATGAATATTGCACTTACCAAAAAATTTAATTTAAGGAGTTCAAAATGAATATTCTTTTTTGCGGTGATTCAAACGCTGAAAATGGCATTCTTATCGCTATTCTTTCTTTGCTTAAAAATAGCGGATCCGAAGAACTCCATATTTACATCCTAACGATGTACACCCAAAGTTTTAAAAAGAAATTTAGTCCCTTTAGTAAACACGCGGCTGATTACCTCAAATCGCTTTTGGTTGAGCAAAATCCTAAAAGTACGTTAAAATTAATGGATTGTACTGGCTTATTTGTTCGTGAACCGTTAGTGGCCAATATGAGTACCCACTTTACGCCTTATGCAATGCTACGGCTTTATGCCGACCAGATTTCCCAGCTGCCAGATAAGATTTTGTATCTTGACGCTGATGTAATTATCCGCCGCAGCCTAGTTGATTTTTACCAGCAAGATCTTACGGAAACAGAATTCGTCGGTGTACTTGATTACTGGGGACGATTTTTCTTCCATAATTTGCATGAGCACAAGGTCTTTGACTACGTTAATTCAGGCGTGTTATTACTAAATTTGCCAGAAATCAGAAAGACTAACTTATTTGTTAAAATTAGGCACCTTTTGCAAACACGAACTGTTCCAATGCCGGATCAATCGGCGCTCAATCACTTTGCGACTAAAAAGAAAATTGCACCGCGCCGCTACAATGAGCAGTACAAATTGCAATCTGATACTGTGATTCAGCACTTTACGACCAGCTTTCGTTTTTGGCCAATCTTTCATACTTTGACCGTCAAGCCATGGCAAGTTGAGCGTGTTCATGAGATTTTGAAATTGCACGAATACGATGATATCTTAACGCAGTACCTTGATTTAAAAGATAACTTAGTTCAAAATTAATATTTAATTTGGAGATATATATACTATGACTATTCCTATTTTTTATGCTATTAGTGATGATTTTACTAAATATGCAGCTGTTTCATTAAATTCATTAGTTAAGCATGCTGATCCAAGTAAAGACTACACTGTTTACTTTTTAAGTCAGGATCTGGCAGACGAGCACAAGCAAGATTTAGTCGACTTGGGCTCCGATAATGTTCACGTTAAATTCTTTAAGATAAATGATGAAATTGTTGCTCCGATTGAAAACCGGCAGGAAAACTATTTACGGGCTGACTTCTTTACAATGTCTATTTTCTACCGTCTATTCATTCCTGACCTTTTCCCGCAATATGATAAAGCAATCTATATTGACAGCGATACCATTATTAATGATGACATTGGCAAACTATACGAAACCGAACTTGGCAATCACTTATTTGGCGCATGCACGGATTCATCAATTCAGTTTGTCCCAGAAATGCTGGCATATATCAAAGATGTTTTAGCCTTAGAGCCTAAAAAGTATATCAATTCCGGTATGTTAGTATTAAACTGCAAAGCATTCCGCGACGAAAAGTTTATTGACCACTTTATGGATTTGCTGGAAACTTATCATTTCGACTGTATTGCGCCTGACCAAGACTATTTAAATGAAATTGGTGACAAGCGCATTTTGCACCTCGATCCTAAGTGGGATGCAATGCCCAACGAAAATACCGAGCCACTTGCATCACCAAGCTTAATTCATTACAACTTGTTCTTTAAGCCGTGGCATTTTACCGCAATCCAATATGAAAAGTACTTCTGGGCTAGTGCTAAAGAGACCAAGTTCTACCCTGAATTAAAGGCAGAACTTGAAAACTATACTGATGAGCAACGTGAACAAGACCGCGGCAAGCTCAATCATATGCTTGCAAAAGAAGATAAGGTAGTCAACGACCCTAATAGCTGGGCGCAGGTTAAGAAGCGGGGTTCAGTCAGTTTATGATTATTGGCGACAATCGTGAAAAAGTAATCGAAAATATTAAAGCAGCTGTAAGCCGGGAAGACTGGAATGCAAAAGTTGAACTTGGCGATCCGGTTCTATCATTAAAAGAACGTAAAAGCTTGGTTAACAGTTTTTGGTCAGAGCAAGACACAATTAAGGGTAAGGTCAATAATAAGATCGGCCATTTAATCTTTAACGCGTTAACAGGCTTGTTTACTTCTACCACTAAATTTGTGGGGCTTGAAAACTTAGAAAACCTGCCTAAAGGCGGCGCAATTATTACAGCTAATCATTTCAATCAGCTGGATTCATTGCCAATCAAGCATTTAGCCAATAAAACTCATCACAATTTAGCTATTGCCATTGAGGACACTAATCTAAAATTGCCGGGTTTTCTATGCTATTTAATGAATTATGTTGGCACAATTCCCTTAATCAAAACCCCTAGTTATGTTGGTACGGAATTCCCCCAGCACCTTCACGATGTACTTGAAGACGATAATTGGGTTCTAATCTACCCCGAACAGGAAATGTGGTGGAATTACCGGAAGCCGCGGCAGTTTCAACGTGGTGCGTACTATTTTGCTGCTAAACAAAATGTACCAGTCATTTCTACTTTTATTGAGCTTCAAACAACCGATAAATTGGAAAAAGACCACCCTAATTTTTATCAAAATAAGTATGTGGTCCGTGTTCTACCGACTATTTATCCAGATGTAAAACTGAGCGCTAACGAAAACTCGAAGCGAATGCTGAAGCAAGATTACCAGCAAAAAGTGGCTGCTTTCGAACAAGCCTACCATCGTAAGCTAGATTACGATTTTACCCCGTGGGATATCGCAGGCTGGCGCTACAATTATCAAAATAAAAAATAATTCAATAGACTTAACCGTTCTTATCGACTATGATAATAGTGGAGTTATTTTATTTTATATATATTAAGAAAAGGGGTTTCTTGGATGGAGAAATTTACAAAAGAATCTTTGGCAAAATACGATGGTAAGAACGGTAATCCCGCTTACGTTGCAATTAATGGCGACGTTTACGATGTTACTGGTAACCCACACTGGGCTGAAGGTGAACACCACGGCAACTTGGCAGGACAAGATTTGACAATTGCAATCGGTCAAGCACCTCACGGCACAAGTGTTTTGGGTAAATTAAACAAAGTTGGTACCTACGAAGACTAATCTAGGTTAACAATCAAAAACCGCTTTTGCTTATGGCAAAGCGGTTTTTTGTTACTCTTTTGAACTTTAATAATTGTTTTAACCAGGCTAACTTTACAATAGTTTCAAGAAAACAGAGGCAATAATAATTGATGCAACAGAAACAGTAGCAAAGCCACCTACCAACATCTTAGGCATCATGTTTTCCATCAGATAGGCCTCTTCTTCCTTATTATTAGCTACTTCATGCGAAACTTCACTCGTAATTACATAATCGGCTGGAAAGCCGCACAAAGATGTTAGTGAGCAAGCATAGGCCATTTGCCAAGTCATTTTAAATGGTTTTGCCAAAAGACTAGACGCAATAAACATACCTAGTAAACCAAGCATGATTAAAACAATGATTTGCACAATAATCGTGCCCATTTGGTGTGGCGTAGTAAGGCTCAGTTGAGCAAAAATATACGCTAACAAACCATACATTAACCAGTTATAAACACCAGCTTTAGTTAAGACATCGGATTCCAAGAACCCTACTTGATGGGCCAAAACGCCAAAAATTAGACAAATGACATTTGAATTAAGATCAATGTGAAGGTAAGTTTTTAATGCAATAGACAGACCACTGCTAAGAGCCGCAATTAAGGCCACTTTGACCAAAATAAATGCAGAAGTTTGGTATTTAGCAGGCATTTTCTTAAAAAGATTATTTTCATTCGAATCATTATCTAACCCGGTTGGTGCCGTTTGCTTAACAGGCTGTTTCTGATATTCATTGACCAGGCGACCGCCTTCTTTTTTCAATAGCCAAGAAATTAACGGATAGCCAAATAATGAGTGAAAAATAAACATTGATACAGGTAAAGCAACTAGAGTTTGAATTCCCTGCGCCTTTAATCCATCTGTCATCAAAAGAGCCGAGACTAATCCCCCTGTTAATGGCGGAATTGCCGCAACGACAGTGTGCCAGTCAAAAATCAGCGTACCAATCGTTAAAGTTAAAATTAGCGTGCCGCAAACGCCTAAAAGAGCGATACAAACTGCACGCCATTGCTCAAGCAGCTTTTTTAAACTCATTAAAGTTCCCAAATGCACTAATAATAGGCCAACACAAATTGTGCTGAAATTAGTACCAAAAGAGGCTGTTGCAACAACATCTTTAGGCAAAAAGGTCCAATAACCCAATACAAACAAGACTGCCGTCATAAAAACCGATGGAATATAGGTGTGTGTTAAAGAAGATACCCATTCTCCTAACATTAAGAACAGCATCACGACTAAAAATGAGATGATAAATTGCATATTCATACCTCCGCTTGGCTAAGTAATAAGTAAAGATAAATTAAAGATAAATTAAAAAGAATATTAACCAATTTAATAACTTAAGTCAACAAAAAATTAAAATAAATTTGACATAAGCTTAAACAATTATTAGAATACACAATTATTACAGCAAATGTTACCAAAGCACTTCAATTTAAACTTAAGGAGGTTATTATGACTAAACAACTTTTTTACAATTTTTCATTATTTGATGGTAATAAACGTGATCTCCAAGCTGATGCCTGGATGTTAGTTGATGATCAAACGGGTAAAATCGTCAGCGTAGGGACTGATGGCACTAACCTACCCTCGGCTGAACAAAAAACCGACTTAGCAGGAAAATATGTGATGCCTGGTTTAATTAATTGCCATACCCACATAACCATGGAGCCAAGCGTTGGGGATGGTGGAACTACAGCTAACGTTGTTGCCTCAACGGTTAGAGCTGTCAAAAACTTACATACCTTTTTAAAATCTGGTGTAACCTACATTCGTGAATGTGGTAGTACTTATGATATTGATATTACCTTAAGCAAGCTAGTTGCTGACGGTACGATTGATCATGCACCCGAGATTCTACCATCAGGTCGGCCTTATTCAATGACTGGCGGTCACGGAGATTTCCCTAACTTTGGTCACTTAGTTGATTCTCCTGATGAAATGCGTAAAGCCGTAAGGCGTGGGCAAAAAAAGGGAGCTAAGGCTATCAAGGTCATGGCAACCGGTGGCGTAATGACTAAAAATGATTTTATGGATGATCCGCAATTGAGTACAGCGGAAATAAGTGCGGCAGTTGAAGAAGCTCATCATAAAGGCAACATCGTAGCCGCACACGCAGAAGGTAATCCAGGAATCTTGAACGCTATCAAAGCCAAAGTCGATTCTATTGAACATGGCTTTTATGTTAATGATGAAGAAATTGATCTTATGCTTTCTCAAGGAACCTTTTTAACGCCAACAATTGTGGCAGACTGGGCTATTCCCAAATATGGTACTGGCATTTTGCCCGACTGGGAAATTAAAAAAGCAGCTGATGCACTAGATGATTTACGTCATAATATTGCCCATGCCTATAAGCGCGGTGTTGCGATTACCTTAGGTACCGATGCCGGTACGCCATTTAACGATTTTTCTATGACTCCTTTTGAGCTCGAATTGATGGTTAAAATTGGCTTTAGTACATATGATGCTCTGCTAACATCTTGTCAAAACTCAGCTAAATTAATGCAAATTGCCGATGAATACGGCACGCTAGAACCAAACAAATACGCGGACTTCTTAGTATTAGATGCTAACCCATTAGCCGATATTACTGCCGTCCAACAAGAAGATAAGGCGGTATACAAAAAAGGGCAAAGAGCATATTAAAAAGGAGCTATCATAATAATGGAAACACAGCCTTGGTTTAAATTAATTCCGCAAGAGCAAATGATTAAATGGCGGCGATATTTTCATGCCCACCCAGAACTTTCTTTTAAAGAAAACAAAACTAGCAAAGAAATAACTCAGATTCTTGCATCCTTTGACCAAATTACTATTACTCATCCCACTCCTACCAGCGTCTTAGGAACAATTAAGGGAGCATACCCTGGAAAAAAGATTTTACTACGTGCTGATATAGACGCACTTCCTGTAAAAGAGGAAACCGGGCTCGACTTTGCTTCACAAAACGATGGCGTCATGCATGCCTGCGGTCACGATACGCATACCGCAATTTTATTAGCAACAACAAAGGTATTGACTCAATTACGGTCACAGTTGCACGGAACGGTTCAGGTCATTTTTCAACATGCTGAAGAGCAGGTGCCTGGCGGAGCAAAAGAAATTGTTGCCAGTGGTCAGTTGCATAATCTCGATGCTGTTATTGGTTTGCACATCATGACTGGGCTTAAAGCCGGCACTGTTAACATCGTAACTGACGGCCCGGTGACAACGGGCGCGGATGCTTTTGATCTAACAATTCAGGGTAAAGGTAGTCACGGATCAATGCCGCAAGAAGGCATCGACCCAATTACTGTTGGTACAGAGATTATTAACCAATTACATACAATTACCTCTCGTTTTACCCCGCCAAAAGACCTAAACGTTGTTACTGTGGGCAAGTTTCATTCAGGCGTTGCCGTTAACGTCTTACCTGACACAGCAACAATCGGCGGTTCCGTTCGCACTATTGATGAAGACACGAGGCAGGCCATTGCCAACAGAATTAAGAATATTGTCAAGAATACATGTGACACTTTTGGTGCTTCCTACCAATTAGATTATCAATTTGCATATGCTGCAGTCATAAACGATCCTAAGATTGCCAGTCTTGTTAAACGATGCGCACTTAAAGTTTTGCCTAAAGAAATGGTTCCTGCAGGGACAATGATGAGCGCTAGTGAAGACTTTTCCGCATATGGTAAGCTTGCACCTCTTTGCTTCTTCTTGCTTGGTGGTGGAACCGAAGAGGAAGGATATCCTTATTCCAACCATAGTCCTAAATTTATTATTGCTGAAGATGCACTTCTTAACGGTGTAAAAACCGAAGTTGAAAGCGTCTTAAAATTTTTAAGTTAATATAATGTGATATAAATTTTAACAACTGTACTAGTTAAAATTGTAACTAATCCCTTAAAAAATCAAACAAGTAGAAATGAGTGTTACTGCTTTAAGACTAAAAGCATGAATTATTTTACTCAATTTTCCTAAAGTAAAAAATTCATTTATCACTAACAAATTATCAACTTGTTAAAGATTTTTTAAATTGAAACAATAAAGCTAATTTAATATTGCAACAATTATGAATTCGAATTCTAATTTGGCAACTTTATTTTTTAGCAACCAACTGTGGCACTAAATTACTGAACACCGATTGTACCAAAATACTTGTATTTGTTATTCCTAATGATTAAGTAAACTAATTTACCAATATGATAAATACCTTGTAGCTTTAAATCATTACCATATTTGGTAATATGGATTAACAAGTCATATTATTGCTTTTAGGTCAAGTCATGTCTAGATTTATTTGTAAAAATATATAACCTAGTAATTTTTCAGATAAACTCTGGTACATCAAAAGCTGCAAAATTGAGTTAAATAATTTTGCAGCTTATTTGCTTAATTAAGATTTTTATTACTGCGCTTAAAAAGCAAGCACTATTCACAAACTAAAATGTCATCCCTAACAAAGATTTTAGTAGTTAATATCATTAAATGACAAATTAATCCCATTTGTTGCAATTACTCTTTTATACCAAAAGAAAGATTTCTTTTTTATTCTGTTACAAGTTCCACTACCATCATCTTGAAGATCAACATATATGAAACCATATCGTTTACTCATTTCTCCGGTTGAAGAACTAATTAGATCAATACAGCCCCATGGCGTATATCCAATTATTTTGGCGCCATCATAAATTGCTCCGCTAATCGCTTCAATATGTGCTTTTAGGTACGCTATTCTATAATCATCATTAACTTTTTTCTGCCGAGTTAGCTCGTCCTTGGCTCCAATTCCGTTTTCTACGATAAATAACGGTTTTTGATACCTGTCATATAGCTTATCAAGGATTATTCGCAGTCCTGTTGGGTCAATTTGCCAGCCCCATTGGGATGCAGTCAAAAACGGGTTCTTAACGCTGTGAGTTAAATTGCCCGGAACAATCTCTCTTTTATTAACTGTGTCAATAGTGTTTGATTGATAATAGCTTAAAGAAAGATAATCGACTGTTCCTTCAGCAATTTCTTTTAGTTCACTTTCCGTCCAGTCTATATCATTCTCGGTTAAGCCATGCTCTCTTAAATACCGGT
This sequence comes from Lactobacillus sp. B4015, assembly GCF_026536055.1. NCBI lineage: Bacteria > Bacillati > Bacillota > Bacilli > Lactobacillales > Lactobacillaceae > Lactobacillus > Lactobacillus sp. B4015. Next base: position 24,973 of record NZ_JAFNOY010000002.1, on the reverse strand, counting down.
AAGTGCATGCCGGGTATTGTCCTCTAACTTGTACATCGGAACAAAAGAAATTAAAGTCTTGCTCTCTGTGAAAACTTGCCAACTGATTCTGCGGGTTGCAATCATAAGGATAATTTGCTGTAGATAAAATCATACAGCCCATCTTAATATTAGAATTTAATTTGTGAGCGTATTTAACAACGCGTGCACTAGCAATAAATTGATTATGCCAAGCTTGAAAAATATTTTTGTAATCCTTTGACCCAGTTTTAGGTATTAGGCCTTGTGACAAAACTGGAAAATGGACTGCCGAGTTAATTTCATTAAAAGTAATGAAATATTGCACCTTAGCAGCATACCTTGCTAAAATAGTTTTCGCAAACTTTACAAAGTATCCAATCATTTTTTTGTTGGCCCAGCTGCCGTATTTATTAACTAAATACAGCGGAATTTCATAATGTGAAATTGTAATTACTGGCTCAATTTTATTTTTAATGCATTCATCAATTAAACAATCATAAAAATTCAATCCAGCTTCGTTTGGCTCTTGCTCATCACCTTTGGGAAAAATTCTGCTCCAAGAAATTGAAAATCGGTAACATTTAAAGCCCATCTCTGCAAACAGACCAATGTCCTCCTTATATCTATGATAATGATCAATCCCGAAGTGGTTAGGGTAGCAATATTTTTCGTCATCGATTTTCCAGTCAAAGTCATCACTTTGAAGAATCTGCAACCTCTTTTTGCCACCCGGCATAGCATCTACTGTAGAAGGCTTTCTGCCGCCTTCCAAATAAGCACCTTCAATTTGACATGCAGCAGTAGCACCTCCCCAAAGAAAATCATCTGGAAATTCTTTTAAAAGCATATTAGTTCCCCTCATGTTTTGTCTGTTTATTCAAAAAATTGTACAGTCCGCCATATAAGTTAGCATCACTTAAAAATGTCGTAGCAACGATTTCAGGTAACTCAATATTGCTTGCAATTTTGGGAGAATTAACTATGCCAGTCTGAAACTCTTCTTTGATTTGTTTAATTAAAACCGGTTGGCTGCTAATACCACCGCCGATAGCAACTTTTTGCAGGTCAATCACGCTATGGATATTTAATATTGCTGCAGCAATCGTTGCACAATAATGTTTAAAAATAGGTAGTATTCTCATGTCTGCGTCATTGATTGCATCAAAAACTTTGATTCCGTCAAGCTTGTCAGGTATGCCAAGTTTATAAGAGCATGCTTCAACTAAGCTTACGGATGAACACAATTTTCCCACAATATCTTTGTCTGCAATTGAGTTTCCTAAAGTCATAAAACTTATTTCACCAGCCTGATCATGAAAGCCCCGAAGCAACTTTCCGTTGGCAATAATGCCGCCACCCACTCCAGTACCTAAAATAATGACTGCACCGTTATCAACATTATGCATGCTCCCCCGCCATATCTCAGCAAGCGTAGCAGCACGACCATCATTTTCAATTTCTACGGGAATATTATATTTATCTTGTAAGACATGCTTAAAGTTGAACTTGTCTAAGTAATGCAAGGATCCACCATGATATACAATTCCTTTTTCTGAGTTTACTTTCCCGGGAACGCTTATGGCAATCCCCCGAATTTGTGATACAAAAGGTTCAACTATTTCATCAAGTTTTTTAATAAAATCAGTTACACCACTTTCGGGAGTGTATGTAACCTTTTTTTCTATTAAGTTTCCGGATTTATCGAAAAGTCCTGATTTAATATTTGTTCCACCTATATCTATACAAAGATATTTATACATATTACCCATACCGTTTTCTTTTTATTTTGCATATTTCTTTAATAAATAAATTGGCGTGCAACTCCAAGCATGACAATAACTATTAATCGCCAAACTATTATAAGGCGAAAAACTAAGATCATCTGGTTTATAAGCTTCCCAGAAAGTATCTGCTCCTAATTCAAGCATTCCGCCCCAGTATTTCTTAATCAATTTAATCGCTAATTCATAATTATTTGATTCAAACAACGCAGTCGCAATATGATGATACATATACGGTGTTGTAATATCCTTAAAAGGATAAAACCTTTCCATGCTCCGTTTCATTAAATCGTGATTTTTATCATCAGATAAAATATGCGTTAGCACCATCCAAACTTGACTGGCTACATTAATTTTCTTTTGCTTTCCACTGACAAAAAAGCCTGTTTCTTTATCGTAAAGAAGGTCAAGAACTGCTTTTTGAATATTCTTCAGTTTTTCAGCATACTCCGTCATGTTCTCATTAATAACTTTTCCTAAGGAGATAAATTGCTTCAGTGCATATAATAAAACCGCAGTCGCACAAGTAGTTTTATCAAAATTATTTCCTGAATCAATGTATATTGGCCAGTCTGACCTTATTTCGACTAAATTTTGGCCATTTAAGTATAGCAGAGCCTGCTCCATTTCCCGTTTTGCAGCTGGAAATAGATCTTTCAAAGTTGCTAAATCAAGGTACTGTTTGTAATAATCATACAAAGTTGAAATGAAGAATAGACCATAATCATATAAAAACGTGTCATCTGGAATTGGTTCATCAAAATTAGTGAATAAATTACTGGTGATTCTGCCACTACTAGTTGGAAGCGCCCCAAATAAATATAGACAGCGCTTAACCAGATCTTGGTCATTATACGAAGCATAATTGGCCAACGCTTGTAAACGCAAATCACCTAGCCACAGCCTTCTGTCCCTTTTGGGTCCGTCTTCAAAAACATCTTGCATACAGTCTCTAAGCGTTTTTGCACTTACTTCGACAATTTGATCTAATAATTTATCGCCAGTTTTTGGCAGGTTAACATCAGACAGCGTTACTGCACTTTTTGCTTCAAAAGTAGGGTGATCAAATACCACTTTCCACTTTGGTGAAGTATCAACTACCTCTAATTTAACATACCGACAAGCATATCTTCTTGTTAATTTTAAAACAGCCGGCAGCTTGTCCATATGGACATATTCTTCTTGGAGCCATGACTTGCTCAATGCCCCTTGATATGGTTCTTTAATTTTTACCAGTTCAATGGGCTGCTCCGCAAAAACTAAATGCAAGAATAACGGCGCATCCATCGGGGAGCCAATCGAAGAAATACCAATACTAAAATAGCCGACATGATGATCGCCAAAATCCAGGATAATTGAATCACCTTTACCTAAACTATAGTCGCTAAGGTTTGCCAGTTTCTTCTCCGAAGGCTGTAGTGAAATATTTTCTATTCCTTTACCTTGTCCAATTTCAACAATATCTTTGGCCTTGACAATTTTACTGTGCAGCGGTTTTTGAACCAACTGCGCTTTTTTTAGTAACTCGTCATTTCTTTCAAAATCGATATTTTTACCTGTTTGAAAATGCATAATGCTACCTCCTTAACCTTGTTGTGCAAGCCGCATTCTTCTAAAGGCTGTTACTGTAGTAATAATGGCTAAAACGAGCAGAATAACTCCGGCATTAATTATTGCCAACTTACCAGTTTTACCAATTAGACTTCCCGCGTACGGGGAAATAAAAGAGCCAAAGTTCGAGCCAACTAATGCTAACGAAGTATAAAATGGCGCATTTTGTGGCAACGCAACTTCACTAATGCGGTTAAAAATATAAGGAGTAACGTTTGATGCAGCGAATCCGGTTAAAATATTTAGCAAATAGATAATAGTCATGGTCTTAGAAAAACCAATCATTACAAAGCCAACCCCTACAAGAGCAAGACCCATGGGCAACAGGTAGCCCTTTAAATGTTTATATAAATAGCCGAAACACATTCCACCCAGCAATCCAGCTAAGTTGTGAATACTCCATGCGGTAGCAGACTGAGAAGCTGTACCAATTTTATTTTGCACTAAAAAAGTCGGCAGTTTAACGGCAAGAATCATAAAGCTGACCATCGCCATAAACATTAAAAACATGAGTGCAATCAATAGCGGCTTAGACTTTTGAATCTTTACTGATTTCTGACCATCCTCTTTGGTTTCAGTTTGTTCTTCAATATACCCCTCTTTTTCTGGACTTGGAACAAAGATTACAAATAAAATCACAGCTGGAACAAACAGCAGATAGACTAAATATGAAGCATGCCAACTAATTTTTAATAATTGACCTGCTAAATAGGTCATTAATGAAGTACCAACACCAGCAATAGCTGAGCGCCAGCCCATTAATCTGGCACGCTCGTCTCCTTGAAAGAAAGTACCAATTAAGCTAATCGCAAGTGGATTTGCTAAACCAATACCAATACCCAGAACACCACGCGAAATCAATACAATAATATATGAATTTGAAAACGCTGGAATAATGGAACTAACGGCAGCTATTGTAATCCCCAATAGTGCTGTTTGCTTTTGACCAATTTTTTTAACAATTACTCCACTTACCAAGACAAACACGGTCACAAACATTGAGACGATTGTTGTTAGCATTTCTACATTAGTTAGAGAAACATTACTGAAAGTTTTGGCCATCCCTGGAATAGTTGCAGTTATTACGCTTGCAGCTTGTTCAACAATATTTAAAAATAATAATGCGATAATCAGCATTATCTTTTTAGTTTTACTCATTTTTTCACCTTTCAAAAAACAAATAATCTTCGTGCACTAAGATTATGAGTTAACTATAATTAAAATGATAAACAAATACTTGCTCAATATTATTATTTTTTATAAAATATCACTATAAAAGAAAGCGCTTTACAAATGAATAACTTATATTATTTACTAGAACATTTCAGTACTGCTATTAAACTGCCAGTACTTTTGTTTGATAAAAACAAGAATATCGTTCATAAATTTCAAAATAGCTTAATTCCCGACTTTCCCAAGTCATATCTCAAACACATTAATGAAAATGGCCAAAAAAACGCAATTTATTTGTATGCAACTCAAGAAAAAGATAGTTTTAGCGTGATTTATCTTTCTGATGCTAAAAATCATATAGTTGTCTTATGGTACAGCTCACATAACTTAAACAATTTGCAGTCTTATATTTCTAACTTTACCGAAATAACAATTGAACAATTAATAGAGTACAGCACTGTCCTTTATTTCAGCATTTTTCAAAAAAAGCCCATCATCATTCAGCCTATGAATATTTTGGAACATGCATATCAAACTTCAAAACAAAATAATAAAGTAGTGCAAAGCAACATTCAAACTGATCATGGCAACTATTTTAAAGAACAACTAATGATGAATTCTTTAAAACTAGGAAATGTCGAACTGTTTGAAAGTCAATTAAAGTCTTTTATTGACAGCGGCTCGCCTGGCAAAATGGTTAGCGGCAATGACTTACGTGAGAAAAAAGATTTGCTAATTGTTTCAATTACACTTTTTACTAGAGCGGCAATTCAGGGCGGCATGCGACCAGAAGCAGCCTATAATTTGAGTGATCTTTGCATTCAAAAAGTAGAAGGCTTAACTAATATTGGCAATCACTATGAAATTATGCTGGACATTGGAAAACTTTTCATAAAGCACATTAGGATAAATCGTGGCTATCCACATTTCAGATTGATTTATAGCATTCAGGATTACATATATCATCACCTAAACTCACGCATCGATTTAAGCGAGCTTGCAAAGCAGTTAAATTATTCCAAAAACTATCTTTGCGCAACTTTTAAAAAAGAAACTGGGAAAACTATTGTCCAGTATACTAACGAATTGAAAATTTATGAGGCTCAAAGTCAGATTATATTTTCAAAAAAGAATTTAGCTGAAATTGCGACTTCATTAGGTTATTCCAGCCAAAGTTATTTTTGTAAAACTTTTAAGCAGTATACGAAACTATCGCCAAAACAATACCGCAGTAACTTTCAAGTCTGAGACTTTACCCGATCGATAATTTACACTATTAAAAAACTCCATAATATTTAGATGATTTAATCTAAATACTATGGAGTAATTTTATTGTACTTGTTTTCGAGTACTGAGCTGTTTACAAACTCTTTAGTTTAGAAATTGCCAGCTTATTTGATGCAGACGTCAGATAAATTTGGCTTTTTATAGCGCCAAGTATTTTTCGGCATTGCGCAAATCCTCAATTGACAGCTGTCCTGGTGCCGACGTTTTGCCAACGGCACCAAAAGAAAGACTTGAGCCAAAAACTTGTCCGGCAATCCTAGTTATTTTGCCAATGTCACCCATTGCCATTGTAATTAACGGATTAGTAATTGCCGCATGTGTTTCAGTTGTCGCCTGCAAAAGAGTTAAGACGTCACTGGCACTACGAGGCATACAAGCAAGCTTGGGCACATCGGCACCAAGCTCTGCCATTTTTTTCAGCCGAAATTCAATAACATCTTTAGCGGGAACTTTTTCAAAATCATGATTGCTCATAATTACGACAAGATTGTAATTATGTGCAAGATTAACCAGATTTTGAACCCGTTTTTCATCATGGAATAATTCAATATCCACGGCATCTCCAAGGCGATTAGTAATTACTGTTTCTAGCAGCTTGAGGTAATCATCTTCAGTTAAATCACAGACGCCACCCTCATTTTTAGTACGAAAAGTAACTAAAATTGGCAACTCGCCAACCGCTTTACGTAGCTTCTTAGCCGTAGTAATTAATTGTTCATGATCATTAATCCCAACAGAATAATAGTCAATGCGCCATTCCATTAAGTCAGGCTGAGCTGCTAAGATTTTTGTCGCTGAATTAATAATTTCGTCCTCATTTGAGCCAACGTTAGGAACCGCAATCTTGGGCAAACCTTCACCTAAAACAATATTTCTAATTTTTACTGTTGCCATTGGTTTAACCTCAATTATTTATTGTCGTCAGAAAACATAATCTCACGAATATAATCGGTTGGCATATCTTTTCCGGTCCATAGCTTAAATGATGCGGCTCCCTGATCAATCATCATGCCGATTCCATCATAAACATGTTCAACGCCAGCTTCTTGTGCAACCTTCATTAGCTTAGTAGTTCTTGGCGAATAAACAGTATCAAAGACAACCATATCCTTGTGGAACCATGATGGATCTGAAACCAAAGTTTTATCTTCTAATGGCTTCATACCAATACTGGTAGCATCACAGTAAATATCACTTTCAGCAATTGAATTTTTAAATGCTTCTTGGTCTGAAAGCTCAGTTAACGAAACTTTACAATCTGTTTTTTCTTGAATAGTTTTTACATTCTTTTCAGCTTGTGCCCACTTATCATCCTTAATATTAAATATTCTAATTTCTTTGGCACCATCAAGTGCAGATTGAACAGCAATTGGTGTAGCAGCGCCACCGGCCCCAGTCATGGTCATAACCTTACCCTTAATTGAAATGCCTTCGTCCTTAAGGGCCTGCACAAAGCCAATCCCATCAGTCGTGTAACCCGTTAAAACGCCATTGTCATTAACAATTGTATTTACCGCATCACACATTTCCGAAGCAGGAGATAATTTATCAAGATACTTAATAACTTCTTTTTTATTAGGCATTGAAACATTTGAGCCCCGCATATCTAATGTCCTAATTGCATCTACAGCTTTTTCCAACTTATCATTACCTATCTCAAAACAAAGGTAAGTGTAGTTTAAACCTAATTTAGCAAAAGCATTGTTATGCATTGTTGGCGACATCGAATGCCGAATCGGATATGCCATTAAACCAATTAGATAAGTATGTCCATCTAACCAACCAGTAATCGGACCATTAATTCCCGTAATTTTATTAGCCATTTTAAAACTCTTCTTTCTTAAAAATAAATCCTTATTTAATATTCTATTTAGCTGAGGCACCAGATACAGTATCTGCTTTTTCTGCCGGTGTCGATAAAATTCGCTGGCAATTCGCATTATCTGCTGCTTCTGTGCCAGCAACAAATCCAGATGCATAACTCCATGAATTCATCATACTTGGCATTGAATCATGACCATTAGCTCCCCCAACTATTTCACCGGAAGCATAAAAATTAGCAACAGGATTGAATTCCTGATCAAGCAGCTGCATTTGCTTATTAGTTTCATAGCCACCTAAGGTCGTACAAAAACGGAGCTTTTGCTCAATCACGTAATAAGTAGATCCTTCATATTCGTGCATAAATTTAGCTGGACGGTTAAATTCATGATCCTTGCCGGCTTTAACTTCATCAGCATAATCTGTTAATGTTTTCTGCAAATTAGTGTAGTTAATACCGGCTTTTTGCGCGACTGTTTGTAGATCACCTTTGACTAAAATTGGACTCTTTTTGCCGTCAAGATCAAAAAAGCCCTGAACTTCATCTGCCGTAAAACCATATTTCAGCAATAATTCGTAAAACCTGTCCCAAGTTCGCTGATCCATAACAACAAAGGCAATTTTATCTTTTTGAGCAGCGATTGCATCCCTAAAATGAGTATAAGGTGCCGATTCATTTACAATTCGCTTACCACCGGTATTAACAAAAATAGCCCCCATATCAGTAGCTTCTTTAGTTGAATATGTCGTCAATTTTGCAATCCCCGGTTCTACTTCTAGACCGTGTGGGTAAACCTTATACCAGTCAAGATTGCGTGCTACTAAATTCATATTTTGAGCAAAGTCAAAATAATCACCAGTTGAAGTCATTGGCCCATAGTATGGAATTTTAGTTTTATGCTCGCGATAATCACGTGCACCCCAGCCACCAGCTGCCATTACAAGTGATTTAAAATTAACTTTTACCGTTTCGTGCTTGCCTTCAGCAACCAGTGAAACTAGCTTACCTTGATCATCTTTATTTAGTTGTTCAACCCTAGTTTCAAGTAGAATTTTTCCGCCTTTTTTCGTAAAAGCTTCTGCGACTTTTGAAACTAATTCATAGGAACTTTCTGATGGCATCTCAATTTGGCGATCGACTGAATGCTCAATTGTTTGCGTTTCAGCTTTTTGATAGGTAAGATTGGCAAACTCTGTGATGAAGTCCACCGCTTTACCAATATTATTAGCTAAAAGCTGCGATAGTTCTGTGTAATTGGTTCCACGACTTTCACGAGTAATATCTTTTACAAGTAATGCTGGAGAATCTTTTTGTGCTTCTTCACCAAATAAATTAGCAGAAACTTTTGATCCGGTGCCAACGACATTTGACCCATTAAGAATGGTTGCACCGCCAATATAACCGTTCTTTTCAAGCACAAGAACATTTTTTCCGAGCGCCAGGGCGCGCGCAGCAGCCATTAAACCTGCCATTCCTGAACCAATAACTGCAACATCGACATCTAAAATTACATCGCGGTGCTCTGGTTTTGGTAATTTAGACTGAATGGCAATACCATTTTCTTTAAGCGCCTTACTACCAGAGTCTAGCATTGCCTGGGTCATGATTGATGCACCAGAAACGGCATCAACAGCAAAACTTTGATTTTTAATGACGTTTTCTTTGAGTTTGCCAACTACTTGTTTAAAAATACCAGGCGTTTCCGAACTTTTGGTTACTTTGATATCTTCAATCCGATCATTGGCCACAGCAATATCAAAATCAATTTGGCCATTACGTCCCATTGCTTGGGCTTTAATTATTTTTTCTGACATAAATAAATTCACCTTTTTTATTAATTAGCCTTTAATAGCAAATTTCTTACTGCGAACAATTAAAATTGCTGCTAATACTACAGAAATTATTGTGATAATTGCAGTAATCCAGAAAACCATCAAAGTACTTGCAGCGTTTGCTTTTAATACAAATGCTGCAACTAATGGTGCAACAAAGTAAACTACGGCTGGTGCAAAACTATAGTATGAGGTAATCTTACCGTGGCTTTGTGGGAAATATGATGTCAGAACTGATAAGCCAACTTGCCACACACCACCAGCAGTAAAGAAACCAACTGCTAGCGCACCGACTTCGCCTGCCACTAATGACGGACTAATGATCATAAACAGTAATCCAAGAGCAGTAATGATTGAGTAAACCAAAATCAGATTTAGCCGTTTAACTTTTGTAACTAAAGCTGAGGTAACAAAAACTGAGATTAAGGAGGCAATTGAATACCAAGAAACTAATTGATTAGCACTTGCGGCAGGCTGATTTAATACGTATTGACCATAATATGGTGCATATAAAGAAAAAATGTAAAACGTAAAACAAAGCGTAAAGCCTAATGCAATAATCATTAAACCGTCAACCGCCAATTTGGGCTGTTGAGCATCTGCTAAATGAGTCTCAGTTTCACCTGTATCATCCTTTTTTTCGACAGTCTGTGGTGCATAAGCCGTCTTAAGCGTAATAACAACATCAAGTAAAATTATTAATACTAAAATACAAGCTGTTATCCGCGGATTATTAATTAGCTTGACACAAAATGGAAACAGCATTTGCATTACTTGCATTGCCGCTTTAACAAAAGAATTCATTGTTGCTGTTTTTGTAGGAAATGCATCTGCTAAAGCCGGATAACCAGCCGTATCACCAAATGAGTTGGTAGCACCAAAAAACATTGCCGCAATGCCAGCAACCCAAATGTTGCTAGCAAAAGCTGCTCCGAGCAAGAAAACCGCATCACTCAGTAATGCAATTAGTAAAGTTTTCTTGCGCCCAATTTTATCTGAAATTGCTCCAGCAAACAGAATCGTAATAATTCTGCCCAATCCAACCATAGCAATGACCAATGATACTTGAGTTTCGCTGGCATGCCACGAACTAGCTAAAATTTGCCGATATTGGCTAATAAATAGCGTTGCAGCACCAACAACTGCAAAGTGTAAGTAAACAGAGGCTGCTACTCCCGCGTAACTTTTTTCTTGTTTCATAACTTCACCTTTCAAAATTAATCGTTAATAAGCACAAATAATATAACCTATTTTATGTTTTATGAATAATTGTTTATAACATGCTTGCTATTATTAATAACTATAATAGAAAACGTTACCACAGTGGGATTCTAGGCAAAATTTGTACTGCTATCTTTTTGTGAAAATTGTTTTAAACAAGTAAATATCGTAGTTTTTGCACTTATGAATACGCTTTAATACACCTTTTTATAGTTTATCTTAATACTTTAGTTAAAAAAACAAATAGCGAGGAGAAGTACCTCTGCCTTTACTCTCGCTATTTTATTATTTAATACCAAATCTTTTTTTAATCATTGCAAGATATTTTTGCTCTTCTTGATCCTGTGGATGATATTGCTCAATTGAGCCAGCAATCGGATTCAGTTTCTCATCCACTGCAACATAAGTAAATACGGCTTCTCCAATTAGCTCCGTACTTGAATCATCGATTGCCAGCCGATTAATCTCAGCATAGATAGTCATCGTTTTGGAAGTTGTTTTAAGCAAACTAACACAAAAACTAATATGATCACCCACATAACTTTTTTTGTGGAAAATAAACTTATCAATTCGACCGGTAAGTGTTCTCGTATGACAGTATGAGTTAGCAAACATCCCCATTGCCGAATCGGCATTATCTAGTAGTGTGCCGCCATGTGTAATATTCATGTGATTTAGCATTTTGGGCGTAATAAAATAATCCGCCATTTGTCGTTTAAAAAAATTATCTTCCATTTACTTTTTGCCTTCCAGCAGTTTTCGTAATAAATATTTTTTCACTTTGCCGTTGGCTGTTTTAGGTAAAGAATCGACTATCCAAATTTTTTCTGGCCATAGTTTTTTATCAACTTGCTGTTCTTGCAATTCAGCAAGCAGCTTAGTTTTATTTAATGTTGGTTGACTATGATTTAAAGCAATGATTGCGCCAATTCTTTGTCCTAGCCGGTCATCGGGTACGCCTAAAACGGCTACTTCCTTAATATTTTGACAGCTTTTGATTTTTTCTTCAACTAACGCTGCAGAAATATTTTCACCGCCACGAATTATCTTATCGCTATTGCGACCATCAATTTCAAAAAGACCGTCACTATTATAATGACCTAAATCACCTGTTATCAGCCAGCCATGATCAAAAGCTTCATGCGTTTTCTCAGGATTATTAAGATAGCCCTGAAACACTACTGGCCCGCAAACTTCAATTATTCCTTGAACATCTTTTTGTTCGACAACGTGCTGTTTCTTAACGATTCGAACCTTGACGCCAGTTATTGGTGTTACCGCTGTCGTCATAGCCTGATGTTCCGCAAAATAATTGCTTGGCGTGTAACTAAACGGAACTGCTTCTGTTAATCCATAACAATTATAAAGTGGAATATTGCGCTTTTTTGCTTGGACTAACAGACTAGTTTTGATCTTGTCACCGCCACAAATTAACATTCTTAGCTGTCCGATATTTGCAACGTGGAAAAGCAAATCATACATAATAGTTGGCAAGCTATCAATACAAGTAATCGGCAGCCGCAATAACAATTTAGCCACTTCATCAACTTGATAATGTTTCATTAAAACCATTGTGCTTCCGGCCATCATTGTTGAAATTAATCCGTGGTGAAAGCCAATTGCATGGTAAAGTCCCGAAACTAATAAAATCATGTCATGCTTATTAATACCGAAAGCGGCATTATAGCCTATTTCTGCAGTCAAAACATTTTGATTAGATAAGACCACGCCTTTTGACAGACCACTGGTTCCAGATGTATTAATTACAATCACTGGTGCGCTAGCCCCTGTTTTATTAGTAAAAGGACTAATACTATGCTTTATTCTGGTAAAAATTTTTAGATCACCATTTACTTCAACTTGATAATGCTTTAAGTGTTTAAAGTTGCTAATGGTATCCCGTCCACGAACCGAAGCTTGGGAAATAATTGCACAAGGTTGAAATCTTTCCACTAAGTTTTCAACTTCGGTAATGTCCAAATGCGGATTCAGTGGATTTATCACCGCGCCAAGTTCAATGCACGCAAGAATAGTAGCAACATTTTCAACATCAAGTTCAAACTGCAGTGCAACCAAATCGCCCTGACCAATTCGACATGCTTTCAGTAACTTGATTTTAGCCGCAACTAACTTGGCCATCTCACCGTAGCTATATTGCTGATCATTTTCAATTACAAATACTTTTTGTCGACTCTGGCGTAAACGCCAGTTCCATAGCTCCTTAACGGTTGCTATCTTAGCGTTAACATTCATTTTTTCGCCTTACAAAAGATCATTCAGTTGGCTAATGACTTTGTTTGCATCCCCAACAATGCCATAATTAGCCAATTTAAAAATCGGTGCTTCTGGATCAGTATTGACTGCAATTATTTGCTTTGATTTATTCATTCCACTAGTATGCTGGACAGCACCGGAAATGCCAAAAGCATAGTAAACATCTGGCTTGACCGTCAAATTAGAAATGCCAATCATGCGTTCCGGACTAAGCCAACCCAAATCAGTTACTGCTTTAGTGGCGCCAACACTGGCATTCAATTTTTGAGCTAACTTCATCAACGGCTTAAACTGCTGCTGTGAACCTAATCCCTTACCACCAGCTAACACTACTTTAGCAAAAGCCAGTCCATTGCCCGCAGTTTTTGCTTGGCGATACTGCTGCTTTGTTTGCTCATTTAACGACCAACTGATCACATCAACTTTAGCCGGTTCATTCGCTGCAACGCCATTACACGAAAACGTAATCACCGCTTGTTTAGCTAGGGGAATAACTCGCTTGGCACTAGTAGCACCAACATCTTGCGTAACCGTCAAGTTCGGTGTTTCAGTAATTTTTTTGGCATCTGCAACAAAAGTTATATCAAGTAAGGCAGCAATTCTGCTTCCTAGACTACTACCCAAACTATCATTATCAAAGACCAGTAAATAATCTGTTTTGCTTCTGAATATCTGTTTTAGTTTTGTTAAAACAGCATCAAAGTTAGCAATTGTATAAGCATCATTTTGATAAATTGTTGTTTTAACTCCGGATTGAGCATACTTTTCTGTAATTTCTGTAGCATGATTTGAAAAGACAAGTACTTCTTTTTCACCAGCAAAATTATTCTTTAAACCTGCTAAAGTATTGCTGCTGTTGCCATCCATACTATTTCGATCTTCTACTTGAATATAATAGATTGATGTCATTTTTCTACCTCAATATTCCGTCTTGGCGCAACGCAGCAACTAACTTCTGTGTAGCTTGGGGGTCTTCAGTTAAATCAAAAATTTCTTTTTGCGGTCGTTTATCCTTAGCTATAATCGAACTAGTTTTTTGCTTAGGCAATTTGTTAAAGGAAACGGCTGTAATACTTGTGTTAATGGCCTGATTTAAAGCAGAAAAGCCTGCTAAATGACTAACACTAACTGAACTTAAAACGGTTATAACAGCTGGTAATTTGCACTTGCCAGTAATTGCGCCTTGCTCCAATTTCATTTCAAAATTAAGTCCTGCATCAATTGCTGAAAGATGATCATAGTAATTTGACTCTAATTGAGTCGCAATCATTGCACTTAATTCAGTCCAGCCTGTACATCCTGTCAATATTAAATCGTAATTCTTATCTTGCTCTTTTAGGTAGTGGACAAATTCCTGCGCAATATAGTTTTGCTGCAAAGGATCATTAACATCACCCGCGGTAATCTTAATTGCTTTATTAGCACCTAAAGCCAGTGCTTCATGTAGAACCCTTTCAGCTACCTGGTCTTGTTCAAAAGTATAGGCATCAATTGTGCCGCCTCCTTGTTCAATCAGCTGCAGAGCATACTCTAGTGCACTTTTGTCTTCCTCACTCAAAAATAAGTTATTAGAATGATAAGTCACTTGTTTATGATGCGAAGTATACGTTTTTGAATTTACCGCTGCTTTTGCAATCACTGCAATTTTCATTTGAATTCCCCCACTTAGCCTAAATAATTCTTACTGACCTCACGGGCAATAGTCATTCGTTGGATTTCATTAGTTCCTTCCAAAATTTGGAATCCTTTAACATCACGCATCAGTTTTTCAACTGGATACGCACGAGTATAGCCATATCCACCTAAAATCTGGACTGCATCCGAGGTTACTTTCTGTGCCGTGTCCGTAACAAAAAGTTTAGTCATTGCACCTTCTTGGCGAACTGAAAGGTTATTGTCCATCATTTTCATCGTATTGTTGACAAGCAGCCGAGACGTTTCTACTGCCGTTGCCATATCTGCTAACATATTCTGGACGGATTCAAACTGCGCTATTGGCTGATTAAATTGCTGCCGTTCATTAGCATATTTTGCTGCTTCAGACAGTGCTCGCTGCATAATACCGACAGTTAAGGTCGAAACATAGGCACGAGACAAATTTAAGCTGTTTAACGCAATATTAATTCCCCGTCCTTCTTTACCTAGCAAGTTTTTAGCTGGAACATGAACATTTTTAAATCCTAAGGGAACAGTATTTGATAATCGCAACCCCATTTTATCTTCGTGTTTTCCGACCCATATTCCAGGGCTATGGCGATCAATCATAAAAGCAGATAGCCCGTGATTGCCATTATCAGAAGTCCTAAAGATACCAATAAAGATATCTGCGATACCACCATTTGTGGCAAATGCCTTATTACCGTTGAGAATATATTCATCACCATGACGAACTGCAGTTGCTTTTACCGAACCCGCGTCAGAGCCCGCATCGGCTTCTGACATTGTGAATGCGGCGAATTTACCATCTTCAATTACTCGGGCAAATTCACGCGTTTGTTCTTCAGTTCCAGCTAACATTACACACCGCAGTGCAACAAAGGAGGTAATTAAAGTTAACGCATAACCTGCATCATATTCCGCAATTTTTTCAAAAACTAAGGCAGAATCTTCATATGAAAGCCCTGCGCCACCATATTCTTTGGGGATTTCAAGCATATGAAGTCCCATTTTGATTGCCGGTTTAAATAGGCTTACTGGACAATCGCCTTCCTGATCATATTTTTTAATAATTTCAGGGCTAAGATAACGATCACCAAATTCCTGTGCCAAGTGAATGTATTCTCTTTGTGCTTGTGTATATTGTAATGTCATCTATTTCACCTATTTAAGCGGTTCATCTAAATGCCGCACACCACTAGCTGCACCTGATGCAATCATTGCCGCAATCTTTGCATCACTATAGCCAAGTTCATCTTTTAAAACTTCGCGCGTATCAGATCCTTGTGCACGAGAAGGCGTTAAGGTTGGCTTACCTTGTGAAGCAAATCGAACTGGATTAGTTGGGATATAACGTTTAGCACCAGATGGAAATTTCATTAATCGGATCTCATCATTATCAAGCGCCTCAGGATCCTGGTAGATTTCTGTTGGAATTTGACACGCCTCAAGTGGCAAGTCTTCTTTGCCAAATAAATCAATCCAATATGCTAATGGCTTTTGCTTGAATGCATCTTCCAAAATAGCTATCACTTCGCTACTAGTACCATTTGCATTCAATGTATCCATCTTGTTATAGCGCTTATCGCCACAAACATCGTCACGGCCAATATCGTGCATCACTTTATCAAAATCACGATCATATTCTGGAACACATAGAACAAACCACCGGTCATCTGCAGTTTTATAAGTATCATTGAATGGATTAGTGACTTCTCGCCGGCTTTTAGGATAAACATTACCGTATTGCGCAGATACCATTGCAATGTTTTGCATAAAAATTGCTGCATGGTTCAAATTAACCACGACTTTGTCACCTTTTCCGGTTCTTTGTGCTTGAAGTAAAGCAGCACAGATTCCTGCTGCCAAGGTCATTGACACCTGAAAATCACCGTAGCCATTTACAGGATTGTAAGGATTACCGCCCTTATCAACCGTTGTGCCTTGAACACCGCCACGTGCTTGATAAGCAGTTGCATCGTAACCCGCTGCATCTTTCTTAGGCCCAAATTCACCGTAACCACGGTCTTGGGCAAAAACCAGTTTAGGAAACTCTTGATGCAGTTCTTCCCAGGTAATTCCCATGTGTGCTAAACTTTTGGTTCGCACTGAAGTAAGAAAAACGTCAGCCGTTTTGAGTAAGTCTTTGAATGCTTGCATTCCTTCAGGCGTCTTCATATTTAAAGTGACAAAGCGCTTATTCATGTTGGAAACATCAAAGCCTAAATTTTCATCATCTTCATATTTCATGCCAAAAACGGCACCTTGGGTTCGCCCAGCATCTCCTTTGGGAGCTTCTATTTTAATTACATCAGCACCCCATTCGCCAAGCACCCTGCCAACAGTTGGTGCAGCCAAAAATTGCGTCAAATCAATAACTCTGATTCCCTTTAATATTTCATCGGCCATTTTTTATCTCCGCATTAGTTATAATTAAAGAGGATTGAAGCTAATAGTTTAATTTATTAGTTTCAGCCCTCCCAAGTTAGAATATCTCTTTATAAACTAGTAATTGGTGTCTGACCACCATCGTTGATCAGTAATCTCCCTGCTGTTAAGCGCTGAACCGAACGTGGTCCTTCCTCAAGCCACATTGCACGGCAATCGCGGTATAACCGTTCAGCTGGGCCATAAGGATTGTCTTGGAAGTAGCCAATTCCACCAAAAATCTCTAACATATAATCAGAAACCAGCTTAACAGTATTAATACTTTCAAGTTTAGCTAATGACGCCTTCTTAGTAATATCCTTTCCTTCATCGTAGTCTTTAGCTAAATCCCATAACATCAGCCTAAGTGCATGAACTTTAGCGCCCATGTCGGCAATTTCAAAAATGATTGATTGCCGTTTGCATAATGGCTTACCGAAAGTTACCCGGTCTTTAGAGTATGCGATCGACATCTCCAACATTCTTTGAGCCATTCCCAAGTTAGAATCAGCAATATGTGCACGCGATAATGATAGCGAAGAGATTGCAACTTTCATTCCTTCGCCACGTTTACCCAACATAAATTTGTCTGGCACACGCATATCTGTAAACTTTAAGTCGGCATGACCAGCACCGCGGCACCCCATCATCAGTGGCATTTCATTAGCTTCAAATCCGGGTGTATTTGTTGGGACAAAGAATGCAGATAAGCGCTCATCACCTTCTTTATCAGGATCGGTAACAACGATTAGATAAGTAAAGTCAGCTACATCTGCATGAGAAATCAGCGTCTTTTCTCCGTTAATTACCCAGTCATCGCCGTCTTTAACAGCCAAGGTATGCAAATCAGCACCCGTACCGCCGCTTTTTTCAGTCAAGGCAAAATTGGCATAAATTGATTTATCTTGAAATTTATTCATGTACTTATCTTTTAATTCTTGACTACCAAAATTATCAAGAATTCGCCAATTCATGTCGGAGGCATGGTGCAAGTGCATTCTGATACCACCTTGAGTACGAGAAAATTCTTCTTGTACTTGTAGAATCTGTTTTTCACTCAAACCCCAACCTCCGTATTGTTTTGGCAATGCAAAGCGATACAAGTCATGCTTAATTGCTATTGGGAAAAAGTCTTGTGGAAATTTACGATTCTCTTCAATATAGTTAGTCATACGATCAAATTCATTTTGGGCCAAATGTCTAATTTCTTTAACGTAATTAGCAAAGTCTTCGTCAGTCATTGACTCACCCGGCTTAGCCTTGTGCATAATTGGTGTTTCTTCATATGGTGGTAATACATGCAATTGTTTTTGTTCAGTCATAATACAATCTCCTTTTTACTTTCTGAAGTTTTTTGAAAGCACTCTTAATTGACAATTGTATTATGTTGGCAAAAAATGACTTTGTAAAATTGATAACAAAGTTACTTTTATTAGTTTTATAAATACTTTTTACCATTATTTTGGCTGAAGTTTTGCTAAAATGACAAAGTTTATTGCGGACTTCTTAAATTGCCTGGTAAATTTATCAGCTAAATTACAACAGGCTCAACTATTAAGCTAAAATATTAATTTTTCCAATGATTATATTAAAAAATGTGAAAGCGTTTTTATTAAATTAGGTATAGCATCTATTATTAGGTAGTGAATATCATATATTTTTTGAGGTACTATCATGAATCTAAATCAACTTTACTATTTTCGTGAATTGGCAGAAGAAAAACAATACACTACAGCAGCTGAAAATTTATATATTAGTCAGCCCACTCTTTCAGTATCAATCAAACAACTAGAAAAAGAATTGCATTGCAAACTATTTAAGCATAATGGCCGCTACGTTCAATTAACCAACTATGGACGTATTTTTTACGATACGGTCACTAAATCTCTGGCTACTCTTGACCATGGTAAAAAGAAAATTGAACAAAAAATTAGTCAAGACAAAGGTAACATTCATATTGCCGGCATCCCTACCGCGATTGGTATCTTGCTTCCTAACTTGACCAAACAATATCAACAAGAAAGCAGTATTGCACCTCACTTTATTTATCACGACAACCCTTCTTATCAAATTTGTGAAGGTATTAAAAACGGCTGGTATGATATTGGAATCTGCTCATATGTGCCCGAATTTAGTGACTTTACTTATGTTCCACTTTATACTGAGGAAATTATTGCCATTGTTTCTCAAGAAAACGAACTAGCCAAAATTACGGAAATGACTCCAGAAGAGCTCCAGGGTGAATCGATTATTACGTATTCAAAAAAAATCCAAATTGGCAAGGATATTACTAATGCCTTATTAGCTACCGCATCAGATTTACACATTACTAATCGTTTACATGATGAATTGGCTATTGCTGGTCAGGTTCTTACAAATGACATCGTCGGTGTAGTGGCCAAAACGATTTACCTTAGTGGTTTTAATATTCACATGATTAAGCTCGATTTACCTAAAAATACACGCCAAGTATACTTGGTCTATGATTCCAACCAGAACTTTTCACCAGAAATCATTGATTTTCTCGATTTTATTAAAAGCCGTAAAAAAGAAATTCAAGAAATGGTTGATAATATTCTGGTCTAATTGATTGAAGGGGGGTTCAACATCTTCAGATGAATAAATTATGTCAATTATTAGGGGTTAATTTACCAATTATCCAAAAGCCTATTCACACGCTAACCAACGGTAAACTGATTGCTGCCATTTCAGAAGCAGGCTCATTAGGAATTCTGGGAATTAATGCAGGTTATCACGCACCTGATGCGCTAACAGGAGCCTCGGCAAGTAGTAGCGACCAAGTTGGCAAAGCTGGCAACAATTATATCCTTGACGCAATGCAGGAAAGAAATTTGATGAATGAACAAATAGACTATGTCTTAGCTCATACCTTTCGCCCATTTGCCATTGAAATTCCTAGTAGTGCCAGCATACCTGAGCAAGATCATACAGCAATGGAACTTGTAGAATTAATGCGCAAAAGAAGACTTACCATTGCTCTTTTTGAGGGATTTGGTCAAATTGCTTCAAAAGAATGGGTTCAATTACTTCACCATAATGGGATTAAAGTTATGCAAGCTGTCTCCCAGACTGATAGGGTAAAACAAGCGCAAAAAAATGGAATTGATATTCTTATCTACCCGCAAAAAGAAGGACTGCCAGAATTTGTACATGAAGCGCAAGCCACTCCCGTCTTAGCTGGCTTTGATACCGCTAATCCTAAGGCCTTAACTCACGCTTTAGCTTGTGGTGCACAAGGCGTCTTTCTCAAAACTGTTTTTGCCGCTAGTGAAGAAGCGCCCACAGCTACGTCTATTAAAAATGCGTTGATCAAAGCCAAAAATTCGGATTTGGTTTCCTTTAAATCAAACAACCGGACTATTTTTTCATTACCGGGAAGATTGCCTAATCACTTAGCTAAAATGACTGCTGCCGGGATAGATGCTACCCAAATTACTGCTGCATCTCACGGTTACCAGGGTTTAATCAACGGGATGCTGAAAGGCGACCTTAATCTGGGGTATACTGATATTGCCGAAGATATTGATTTTATTACTGTAAACCAATCGGTTAAAGAAATTGTTAATCAGATAAATAATAGTCAAAAGTGATCTTTATGAATAATTCAATTACCCAAAATGCCACTCGAGCTCTTTTATATGAAGTTGTCACCCTTCCTAAGCCTGGTCTTGTCGACCCGCTAAATCCAGGACCGCATCAGGATATGAATATCTATACTTTCATTGATAGCAGCTTGAGCTTAACTAACTATTTTACTGCTGCATTTAATATTGGCCATGATTTTAAAGCAGCAGATTTAACAGAAATGTTTTTTAAGTTGCGGCAAAAAGGAATAGCTGCTGAAAAAGACATGTTTCAGGCTACTAATGGTATTAATACGCATAAAGGCGCAATTTTTGCTTTAGGAATTTTTGTCTGTGCTGAAAGTTATTGCAAAAAAAATCAAACTGAGATTTTTACTACGATTAAAAAAATGTGTACCGGCTTAGTTGAACACGACTTAAAACTAAATAATCAGTTAAAAACTGCAGGAGAAAAAGAATTTCAGCAATATGGTGCGGGAGGTGCACGTGAGCAAGCTGAATTGGGATATCCAATTGTCCGCGATGTAGCTCTACCGTTCTTAAAAAAGCGGACGGGAAATCTTCAAACTAGGTTGCTAGATACCCTAATGAAAATTGCTATGGTAACTGTTGATAGCAATTTAATCAAGAGAGCTGGCAACTACGAAATTATTAATTGGCTTCAGAATAAGGCCACTAGTTACTTAAAGCTAGGCGGCTACAATTCTGCCGCTGGGAAAAAATACCTACAAGAACTCAACCAAGAATGCCTGGAAAAAAATTACAGCTTGGGTGGTTGTGCAGACTTGTTAATTGTGACTATTTTTATGGCACTTGAACGGGATTACTTATAATTTAAAATAAAAAAATAATAGTTAGCCTAATTGGTTAACTATTATTTATTTTTGTCAGAAAAGTTTATTGCAATTAATGCTGCGAAGCGCCTGTAGCCACATCAGTGTCTTTTATTTCATCACATGCCGTATCAGCTGCAATTCGACCAAACGTAAAGATATCTGCTAACGAATTACCGCCTAGACGATTACCAGCATGTAATCCACCTGCAACTTCACCCGCAGCATACAAACCATCAACTACTTGCCCGTCTTTATTAATAACTTGTGCTTTCGGATTGATCTTTAAACCACCCATTGTGTGATGAATAGCGGGTTTACGCGGTGTAGCATAAAATGGCGCTACTTCACATTTAAGGTTGAACGCACTCTTGCCGAATTCGGGATCCTCGCCTGAATCTACGTAAGAATTATACTTTTTAATAGTATTAACTAAAGTATCTGGATCCATTCCGGCTTTTTGTGCTAATTCTTCAAGCGTATCGGCTTTCAATAAAGTTCCGGCTTTTACTTGTGCCTCTAAAGATTCTTCGGTTGTGTTATAAGCCGTTTTCTTAATCTTTTCATCAGCAATTAAGTAGAAAAGCGTTCCATTGGCAATTGCTGCTTTAGCCAAGGTGTCACGCTCCGCAAATTCATTTACAAAGCGCTCACCCTTTTGGTTAACCATAATAAAGTTTTCTGGCGGTGTTTGGATACCGGTAAATAGTTCGCCCGTTTTTGGATCGGAAACTGGCATTAATTGAATAAAGCCCATGCCCACTAAATCAGCGTTAGCTTCTTGCCCCAAAGCAATGCCATCACCAGTAATAGCAGGAGAATTAGTTGTGGCAATATCGTCATCAATATGCTCCCAATAAGTATTGTATTTTTGTACCATCTTGGTATTAGCACCAAAGCCACCAGAAGTTAAAATTACTTTTTGAGCATGAATTGTTACTTTGCTGCCATCATTACTTTTAGCAATTACACCAGTGACGCGATTGTTTTCAGTAATTAAATGAGTTGCCCGCGTTTCGGTCAAGATTGTAGCACCGTGCTCTTCAATCCATTTACCCAATACACTAATAAAAGCATAGCCCATTGGCTCAACTGGCTTATGGCCTCTACGCCATAAAGCGCCTACGGGCATGGTTACCTCACTGCGATCAAATTTAACTCCCAAATCAGTCAGCCAATTGACAGAATCAAGTACATTGTTAACTAATTCAGTTACTAAAGCGTAATTACCGTGAATTTCATTTCCGTTTAAATCAGTCCGCTTACCACCCAAATAAGTTTGAATTTCGTGAAGCAATACTGAATCAAATAAGTAATCTTTTCCCGACTCAACGTAATCATTAATTTGTTTTTGCAGCTTCTTGAAGTCTTCTTGGTATTCTGGGTCAATTTCATCAATTGGCATTGCTGCTAATTTTTCTAGGCTTTCTTTTTCACCAGCTAAAGCCTTAAACTGATTTTGCCATTCTGGTTCCGCTGCATTAAGTGGACCACCAGCACGAGTTGTATTGCCACCAATCTGAGGATACTTTTCAAGCACAACAACCTTTTTTCCGTTTTGAATTGTTCTAGCAGCTGCAGCAAGCCCTGCACCACCTGCACCAATTACAACGATATCCGTATCCAGTACCTGATCTTGTCCACCAATAACGGCTGGCTTAGCACGGTCTTTCCATTCTTGCGCATCACCACCGGCTTCATTAATTGCCTGAGCAACACCATCAACAACACCATGACTGGAAATTGTTGCGCCACTCACCGCATCAACATTCAAAGTTTGATTGGCAATAATTTCTTTGGGCAAACGCTTAAAAACTTCATCGGCGACACCCTTAGTTTCACCGCTAGAATCGATACTAATATCTTTAATGCTATCTTCCGAAAGTGTGACTTTCATTGGCATAAAGCTTGAACCATGACCTTTCGCTTTTACATCATATGTACCTGGTTTCATCATGCTTTGCTTCCTCCTTATTGACTACTTAGTAATTAAATTTTACTAAGTTTCATACGCAAGGTGAAATAGTTTTATAGCAAGCAAGCCATAACAAAAATGTTATTGGGAAAAAGAAGTCGACTGGTACTTTTATCCCTTTGATCGTTTATACCCCCAACTGTTAGTTTCAAACTTAAATTAATTACGAACTTGCTTTGATAATTGGTCTCTTATTTTTATTGAGTAAAGTAATATTAAGTTGCCCAAGTTGTTGAGCCACGAGTAAGATATAATTGAGATATTATTGGAGGAAATAGATGAAAGATCCAGAAATATTACAGCATTATATCGATGTCTTGTTAAAAGAAAGCAACTTTACCCGAGCTGCACACGAGTTATACATTTCTCAGCCATATCTAACACAATTAATTAAGAGGCTAGAGCGCAAATTAGGGGCTAAAATAATTAATCGTGAAACAATACCGTTTACATTAACTGAAGCTGGCATTATTTATTACCAATATCTCGAAACGGCTATTTCTAATAATCAGACTTTAATTGAGCAATTAACCCCATTTTCCATGCCTAATAAGGAAGTAATTCGAATTGGTGTATTAGAAAGCTTAGGAACTTTTCTTTTGCCAGCACTTCTACCAGATTTTTTAGCCAAAAATCCCAACATCAAAATTCAATTATCTGAAACTTATCCTCGTAAAAATGAAACCAAACTTTTAAATGAAGAAATTGATTGTTATCTAGGACAAACACCAGAATCACTCAATCATGGAATAGACTTTTACGTCAATGGTGGCGAAAATTATTACGTCATCATATCGCCAAAGTCGCCTTATTTTAAAAAGGGGCGCTTTATCTTAGAACCTAACGAATATGATATTAAAGATATTCTCCAGGAGCCATTCGTTGTTAGTTCTGCCAATTCAGCAATTAGACGGCAAGTAAATGGGGCCTTTCAAAAATTTCACGTTAAACCAAACATTGTCTTAGAAAGCAGCAGCATTTTAACAACCACTAACTTAGCAATCAAGGGTGTAGGATTAACAATTTCTGCAGCCAGCATTATTAAGCGAATGGCCCAAACCCCCATTAATCTACTTCCGCTTGACAATAACTTAATTCAAATTAAATATTTTATTGCCGTTAAGCATAGATCCCATCAAACTGAGGGCCTGCAAAGATTAATTACGGCATTTACCAATCTTAAAATTCAACCAAGCATCAAGTAGACGACAGTAGACGATAAAAATTACTAGAAATCACTTGAATACAAATAGTTTAATTATAAAAACCGCACAAAAAAGAGGACTATCATTAGTCCTCTTTCTTACTTGCTCCGGCTGTCAGACTCGAACTGACGACATCTTGATTAACAGTCAAGCGCTCTACCAACTGAGCTAAGCCGGAATATTTAAAAAGCACGGCAGCTTCCTACCCTCGCAGGCAGTCTCCCACCAACTACTCTCGGCGTGAAGAAGCTTAACTGCTGTGTTCGGCATG
>NZ_JAFNOY010000019.1:0-1484 GCF_026536055.1 Lactobacillus sp. B4015 | reverse complement strand
TGAAGTTAACCCCCGGAATTGGACAAAGATTCCAATTCGGGGGTTTTCTTATGTCTAAATATATACTAAAAACAAAATTAGAAGCAGTAGATTTGTATCAAAGAGGATTTAGTACAAAAGAAATTCAAGAGAAATTACATATCACATCACGTAGATCTATTGATGGTTGGATCAATAATTATCAACAGTATGGTAACAGAGGCCTGGAAAAAAGCTTTTCTAAGACAAGATATAGTGGTCAATTTAAATTAGAAGTCTTAAACTGGAGAAAAGAACATAGTGCCAGCTATCAAATTACTGCCAATCATTTTAATATTAAACAACATTCCACTATTGCGAATTGGCAAAGAAAATTAAATGAAGGCGGTGTTGATGCTTTATTTATTAAGCAAGGACGACCATTAATGCATAAAAAGAAAATTAAAGCAAAGAAGCATAAATATACTTCTCAAGAGTTAACTGAACTTGAACGTCTACGTTTAGAGAATCGTGCATTACATGTAGAAAATGAATATCTAAAAAAACTAGATGCCTTAGTTCAGAAACGCGGACATCGGACGAAGAAAGATCTATAGTTAATGAACTAAGGCAAGAATTTGGCTTTAAATTAAAAGAAATATTACCCTACACAAGTTTGTCTAAAAGTACATTCGAGTACTATCCTCATCCAAAAAAGAAGCTGATCAGTGATAAAGCACTTGTTTCAATTATCAAAATGATAAAGAAGCATCATGCCAGTTATGGATACTGGCCTGTAACTGATACTCTGAGGATAACTTATCACCTAATGATTAATTATAAACGTGTTCAACGCTTAATGCGTGAGAACAATTTAGGAGCTAATAAATATAATCTTAGAGCCGGTAAATATGATTCTTCAAAGGGTCCACAAAATAAGAAAGCTAAGAATCGGTTCCATCAAAAGTTTAAGACTGATAGACCATATCAAAAGGTCGTAACTGATATTAGTGAATTTAGATATGGGAACATGACTATCCGTGATCGTGTATATTTATCGCCATTTAAGGACTTATTCAGCGGTGAAATTATTAGTTATACGATCACCGATCGTCCATTAACAAGATATGTTCTAAAAGGATTAGAGGGAGTGTTTACTGCAAGACCAAAGCTATTAAATTATCGAATGACAATCCATAGTGATCAAGGAATTCAATATCAATCTAATCCATATCGACATGCTTTACGAAAACATAAAGTATTTCAAAGCATGTCACGAAGAGCTACATGTCATGATAATGCAGCTATGGAAAGTTTCTTTCACATTATGAAAGTTGAAATGAATTATTTTACACATCACTTTGATACTAAGAAACAATTGGTTAAGGCGATGAAAGAATGGATAAGTTATTACAATGAAGATAGAATTCGGCACAAACTAAAAGGCTTAACTCCGATTCAATATCGGAATCAAGCCTTAAGTAAAATGATATAAAACTAACGTCCAGTTTTAGGGGTTAGCTTCA
>NZ_JAFNOY010000018.1:0-2270 GCF_026536055.1 Lactobacillus sp. B4015 | reverse complement strand
GATGATAATTAAAGATGGAAAAGAAGAAACAGTCATGTGTACTAACTGCTATAAAGAGCTAGGCGGAAACGATCCAATTTTTATTGATAATGAAAATTGGCCTTATTGCTCTAAAAAGTGTTTACTAACACATCTATTTTGGAAAGAAACCTCTGCTAAAAAATTTATTGAGGAGCGGAATAATGGCAAAAGCAGTTTGGAAGATTGACAAGAATGGTAAGCGAACCTATGTGGGTCACGTACCGGACAGTTATAAATTGAAAGATGGAGAGCGGTTTGGATTACCTAATGAAGATTGGGTAGAAGTAATTAGGAATAATTAAAAATGAAAATATTAGATGCATGTTGTGGCTCTAAGATGTTCTGGTATGACAAACAAGAATCGCATACTACCTTTATGGACAATCGCTGTGAAAAAGATGAAGTAAAAGATCGAGAATATATTAGAACTATCCTGGTTAATCCTGATATTGTTGCTGATTTTAGAAATATGCCTTTTGATGATGACACGTTTGATTTAGTAATCTTTGATCCTCCTCATTTAATTAAAGCCGGTGATCACAGCTGGTTAAAGATGAAATATGGAGTATTGCCTGAAAGCGATTGGCAAAGCTATATCAAAAAAGGCTTTGACGAGTGCATGAGGGTGCTAAAACCTACTGGAACATTATTGTTTAAGTGGTCAAGCAATCAAATTGAGTTCAATCAAGTGTTTAAGGCTATTGGTCGAAAGCCAATATTAGGCGATCGTAGAGGGAGTACCAGATGGTCAGTATTCATTAAACAAAAGTGTGGTAAATAAAATGCCTAGCGAACATAAAATTCAAGACGATATAGAAACCACATTATCAAAGCATCATTGCACAGTTTTTCGAACGAATGTTGGTAAATTCAGAACGCCAGATGGGAGATATATTAGTACGGGACTGCCAACTGGACATCCCGATTTATATGGATTTCGCTGGGTAGACAATCAAGTATTCTATATAGAAGTAAAATCAAAAATTGGCAGACCTAGGAAAGGCCAGATTAGATTTCATAACATGTTGGTATCGCATAATGTGATACATGGAATAGCTCGCAGTACAAAAGATGCATTAATGATAGTAGATGGGGGGTTAGTAGGATATGGATATCCCGTATGATTTAATCCATAAACTGGAAGATGAATATGGATCAATAAGTAATGTTTCTGAAAATAATGCAATTTTAAAATCAATTAGATTAAAGTTACATATTAAGCACGCTAAACGAACTAATTTTACTTACAATGATTTTAAAGAAGAAAAAATAATCGAGTATTTAAAAAAAGGTTATAGCATTTATGAAACAGCTCAATTAACTCAATCTTCTTATGCTAAGGTTAGAAAAATTAAATCTAATTATAAGTTAAAAACATTACCAAGATTTAAATATGTAGCTATTGGGGAAGATTTTAAGGTTTATAGTTTGGGCTTAAGTAAATTCAAAATAATGAGTTTATCTTGTTGCAGTAATTTTGCTAATACTCAAAAAGCATTAAGAGCTATGGGTTATGAGTTAAAAGAAGCCAAAGGATATTTTCATTGGTGTAACTTAAAAAAAGATGATCATTATATCATTGACAGAAATATTTACACTAAGCAATAGAAAGGACTGTGGACTGTGGGCAATGTTGATTTCTACATGATTGATATAGATCAATACCAAACAGCTGAAAAGGTGCGAAAGTTTTTCAAATATAATTTTCCACAATATCTAGTTCGAGCTGGTTATCATCGCACTGATCTTAGCAGTCCGCAGCTTGATATCACTGGTATCTCAGTGCATGGAGGTAACAGTGCTGAACATAAGATGGCTTCAATTTTCGATGCGCAAGATAAGTGCAAAGCTATTTATCAAGCAATTGATGCTTGCTTTGACAGTTCACGGCAGCCTTTTAGAACGATATTAAAATCATTATATATAGATGAACTAGAAAACTGGAAGGTTGCTGATAAGGTTCAATATAGCGATTCCAGATATGATGATTTAAAGCGTTATGCATTATGTCAATTCGCCGATACAATTGATACATTTAAGTTATACTATGATGTTAGTTTTCCTGAGCTCAAGGTTTTTAAAAAATCGGATGAAAGTCGGGGAAAAGTCGGGGACTGATCGGGTATTGCAGATGTTATATTAGTATCATCAAGAAAAAAATTCTTGATAGCTATTAACAGTTTTTAAATTTATACTCCTTCTTAAAAGAGTTCTGGCAATGGTTGTAATCAGGTTCGATTCCTGTTGCC
>NZ_JAFNOY010000017.1:0-3221 GCF_026536055.1 Lactobacillus sp. B4015 | reverse complement strand
AAAGAGTTAGTACATTGAAAACTGAATATAATCCAAGAAAAAACCGAGAAACAATCAAAAGAGAACAGATTGCAAAGAGCGACCGAGAGAGTTCGCAAGAACAAAGATCTTGAGTAAGGTCAAGTAAATAAGGGCGCACGGTGAATGCCTAGGCACATTAAGGCGAAGAAGGACGTGACGAACCACGAAAGGCTTCGGGGAGCAGTAAGTACGCAAAGATCCGGAGATTTCCGAATGGGGGAACCCAATGCAGCGATGCATTACTGATATATGAATAGATAGTATATCAGGGCAAGACGCAGTGAACTGAAACATCTAAGTAGCTGCAGGAAGAGAAAGAAAAATCGATTTCCAGAGTAGCGGCGAGCGAAACGGAAAGAGCCCAAACCAGATGATTTATCATTTGGGGTTGTAGGACTGCAAGAAGGTAGTTATAAGGATAGCAGAATTATCTGGGAAGGTAAGCCAGAGAGGGTGAGAGCCCCGTAAGCGAAATCCAAGTAACGCCGAGCAGGATCCTGAGTAGGTCGGAACACGAGGAATTCCGATTGAAGCAGCGAGGACCATCTCGCAAGGCTAAATACTAGAATGTGACCGATAGTGAACCAGTACCGTGAGGGAAAGGTGAAAAGAACCCCGGAAGGGGAGTGAAAGAGAACCTGAAACCGTGTGCCTACAAGTAGTCAAAGCCCATTAAAGGGTGATGGCGTGCCTTTTGTAGAATGAACCGGCGAGTTACGTTAAATAGCGAGGTTAAGTCAGAAAAGACGGAGCCGGAGCGAAAGCGAGTCTGAAAAGGGCGAGAGAGTTGTTTGATGTAGACCCGAAACCAAGTGACCTACCCATGACCAGGTTGAAGGTGCGGTAAAGCGCACTGGAGGACCGAACCCACGTAAGTTAAAAATTGCGGGGATGAGTTGTGGGTAGCGGTGAAATTCCAAACGAACTTGGAGATAGCTGGTTCTCTCCGAAATAGCTTTAGGGCTAGCCTGGTGCGAGGATGATAATGGAGGTAGAGCTCTGTTTGGACGAGGGGCCCGTCAGGGGTTACTGAATTCAGATAAACTGCGAATACCATCTATCAAAGCACTGGAGTCAGACTGCGAGTGATAAGATCCGTAGTCGAAAGG
This sequence comes from Lactobacillus sp. B4015, assembly GCF_026536055.1. NCBI lineage: Bacteria > Bacillati > Bacillota > Bacilli > Lactobacillales > Lactobacillaceae > Lactobacillus > Lactobacillus sp. B4015. The sequence goes on along the minus strand of NZ_JAFNOY010000017.1, from coordinate 2,091 downwards.
GAAACAGCCCAGATCACCAGTTAAGGTCCCAAAATCTATGCTAAGTGGAAAAGGATGTGGAGTTGCGTAGACAACTAGGATGTTGGCTTAGAAGCAGCCATCATTAAAAGAGTGCGTAATAGCTCACTAGTCGAGTGACGCTGCGCCGAAAATTTACCGGGGCTAAGCATAGTACCGAAACTGTGGATGCGTAGTAATACGCGTGGTAGGAGAGCGTTCTAAGAGCGGCGAAGCTTAATCGCGAGGATAAGTGGAGCGCTTAGAAGTGAGAATGCCGGTATGAGTAGCGCAAGATAGGTGAGAATCCTATCCGCCGAAAGACTAAGGTTTCCTGGGGCAGGCTCGTCCGCCCAGGGTAAGTCGGGACCTAAGGCGAGGCCGAAAGGCGTAGTCGATGGACAACAGGTAGAAATTCCTGTACTGCGTTAGATCGTTAATAGCGAAGGAGGGACGCAGGAGGCAAAGAACGCATGGTGCTGGACATCCATGTTTAAGCAATAAGTGTAAGAGTGAGTCAAATGCTTGCTTTTGAAAAGCACAAGTTGTGATGAGGAGCGAAATTAAAGTAGCGAAGGTTCAAGAGTCACACTGCCAAGAAAAGCTTCTAGCAAGAGCTAACGTACCCGTACCGCAAACCGACACAGGTAGTCGAGTGGAGAACACTAAGGTGAGCGAGAGAACTCTCGTTAAGGAACTCGGCAAAATAGCCCCGTAACTTCGGGAGAAGGGGTGCTGGTGTAAAAGCCAGCCGCAGTGAAAAGGCCCAAACAACTGTTTATCAAAAACACAGGTCTCTGCAAAGTCGAAAGACGACGTATAGGGGCTGACACCTGCCCGGTGCTGGAAGGTTAAGGAGAGCTGTAAGCGCAAGCGAAGCAGCGAACTGAAGCCCCAGTAAACGGCGGCCGTAACTATAACGGTCCTAAGGTAGCGAAATTCCTTGTCGGGTAAGTTCCGACCTGCACGAAAGGTGTAATGATTTGGGCACTGTCTCAACGAGAGACTCGGTGAAATTATAATACCCGTGAAGATGCGGGTTACCCGCGACAGGACGGAAAGACCCCATGGAGCTTCACTGCAATTTGATATTGGGCAGCTGTTAAACATGTACAGGATAGGTAGGAGCCAGAGAAGATAGTACGCCAGTATTATCAGAGGCAATGTTGGGATACTACCCTTGTTTGATGGCTGCTCTAACCAGGGCCTCTAAGCGAGGCATGGGACAGTGTCAGACGGGCAGTTTGACTGGGGCGGTCGCCTCCTAAAGAGTAACGGAGGCGCCCAAAGGTTCCCTCAGAATGGTTGGAAATCATTCACAGAGTGTAAAGGTATAAGGGAGCTTGACTGCGAGAGCGACAACTCGAGCAGGGACGAAAGTCGGGCTTAGTGATCTGGTGGAACCGCATGGAAGGGCCATCACTCAACGGATAAAAGCTACCCTGGGGATAACAGGCTTATCTCCCCCAAGAGTTCACATCGACGGGGAGGTTTGGCACCTCGATGTCGGCTCGTCGCATCCTGGGGCTGAAGTAGGTCCCAAGGGTTGGGCTGTTCGCCCATTAAAGCGGCACGCGAGCTGGGTTCAGAACGTCGTGAGACAGTTCGGTCCCTATCCGTCGTGGGCGCAGGAAATTTGAGAGGAGCTGTCCTTAGTACGAGAGGACCGGGATGGACATACCGCTGGTGTACCAGTTGTCTTGCCAAAGGCATAGCTGGGTAGCTAAGTATGGACGGGATAAGCGCTGAAAGCATCTAAGTGCGAAGCCCCCCTCAAGATGAGATTTCCCATACGAAAGTAGTAAGACACCTCAAAGACTAAGAGGTAGATAGGCTAGGAGTGGAAGAGCCGTGAGGCTTGGAGCGGACTAGTACTAATCAGTCGAGGACTTGACCACAGGCTCAAGCAATCTGGTAAGGTTTTTTTAGAGGATTATATTTAGTTTTGAGTGTAAGAACTCAAGCAAAGAAAAGTACGGTGGCAATAGCAAGAAGGAAACACCTGTAACCATGCCGAACACAGCAGTTAAGCTTCTTCACGCCGAGAGTAGTTGGTGGGAGACTGCCTGCGAGGGTAGGAAGCTGCCGTGCTTT
>NZ_JAFNOY010000016.1:0-5420 GCF_026536055.1 Lactobacillus sp. B4015 | reverse complement strand
TTTATCAATACGATCTTTCAAAACCACAAATTCGCCCTTCCGCGTCTTATTGGCCTGAATAATAATCATGGTCTTCGCCGTCTTCGTGCTGCGCATGAAGGTATAGTAGCCTTCTCCTGCTCCATTAGCCGTCTTTAGCCCTAAACTGGCGTCGTTATAAAAACCACCATTATAATAAGCTGGCGGACGCGCCCGGTAGAGCTCTTGCCGGCTCTTTTTACTGAGCAGGCTGCCGGCCAGAATATAATTCATTACCTTGGCTAAATCATGATTTGACATCACGACTGACCCGGCACCCAATTCATCATGCGCGGCTTGCAGCGCCTTTTTATGCTTGACCACATCATAGCGGCCGCCGCGGTAAATCATACCCGGTACCAAGCGGCTGGCAATAATCTTGCCCGGCTTGGACCATAAAAACTCCGTCTGTTTTAACTGCAGCGGCTCAACGTATGTTGCCCGGAAAAGCTGCTCATAGCTTTGACCGGTTACCTGCGTCATTATGCCGCACAAGTATACATAATTAAGCGAGCTGTAATACCATTTGCCCAACATCTTCGGCTTAAACACCGTCTTTTTCACATCGCAGGCCAGATTATCCTGGTCAGAGACAAAGTGCCGCCGGCCTAACCGCGCTCCTGGTTTTAACTGCAGTCCGGCCGTCATTGCCAATAAATTTTCAATCGTAATCTTTTTCGCACCCGGTATTGCCGGATAGAACCGCGCTAAGCGCTCATGCAAGCTCAGCTTGCCCGCCTGCACTAGCTTCATGACCATGGCGGCGGTCATTGACTTTTGGACGGAATTAATTAAATAACTAGTGTCAGTAGTATTATTGCTAGCATAATCAAGCAAAACTTTGCCTTTGCTAATAACTAAAACTGAACCCTTGATCCCTAAGGCATCAATTCGCTGGCGCACTATTTTACTTTTAAACGATTGTTTTGCGGCTTTTGCTTAGCTGCGACTTCATAGCGGGCTTTTTGCCACTTCTTGGTATAGAAGTAGTTATGGATGTTGTAGTTGTAGCGGTTATCGGGCTGCGCCATGAACGGCTTAACCGCCTGGTCGACTGCCACCCAGCCGCGCCAGCCCAAGTGAATCGTATCTTCCATGAAGTACTGCTCGCCGCCCCGCTTTGACAAGTCGGTAACCTGGTCAAAGCCTTGGCTGCGCAGCTGGTACTTAATTTTAGCGACTGCCTGCTGGTACATCGTCTGCGATAAGCCGGTATAATCCGCCCACTTTTGGTTAATTGGCGGAATGATGAACAAGACATTAGTGTGCTGTTTGGCAAACTGGTGCAACATCAGCTCAAAATCGCTGTATTCGACCGACCTGGTATAATCAAAGTTTTTCTGACTGTCCTTTAATTTAGCCAGATTGCGCTTATTCAGCCGCAGCTTAAAGAAGCGGTTGTTAATCCCAAACTCATTGGAATTAGTATGAATTGCCGCTTGCTGGCTGGCAACTCGGTCCAGTGCCTTGGCCGAGTCAGTTGCTGGCAGCAGCTTGGCCTGACCATTTATTTTGGGCAGGCGGTCGCGCAATTGGAAAGTACTAAAAAATTTGTCCTCATTGTTAAGCATGCGCCGCTGATTTTCGAGGTAAAAACGCTGCACGCTTGACAAGGGCTGGCCGCTGGCTGCTTTTTTCATGCCGGCTTTGACCATGCCCTTGACTTCCGGCATTGCCAAGAAGCGCTGGGCGGCGTAGCGGCTGGCGCGGCTGCTTTTCTTGAGGTCTAACAAGAAGTTGCAGGCCTGCAGCGGTGAATAATACAGCGCAAATGCCTCCGGGTTTTGCCCCATTTTCGTAAACCATTGCGGTGACACAATCACGACGGCTTTTTTGTTTTTTAGCTGCTTGGCCGTTCCCTGCATGCCCAAAAATTGGGCTAGCGACTGGCTGCCCGGCCCGCCTAGTAAAAACGGCCGGTAATTGCGGTGATATTTTTGGGCCAACACGCTAGGGTGCAGCGGATCAAGCCGGGACAACTCGCTAGAGCCGTAAAAAGGCACGTAGTCGTCCTTAAAGGCATCCTGCTTCATCAAGGAACCCTTAAAAACCGTGGTTGTCTGTGAATTGGCCGCCTGATAAATAGCGTCCTGCGAAAAGGTCCGCTCCCAAGGCAATAAAAAAATCACCAGCAATAGGATAAAAGCGCAAAGAACTGGGCCAAAGATTTGCCACAGCCGGCGTTTGTTACTCATTTTTTAAACTTTCCACCTTTGCCACAATCTTGTTGGGCGTATTCCATTCGTTCCGGTCAAATTCGGAAACCGGCACATCGATCGCAAATTTTTCCTGCAGGTTCAGTAACATCTGCACGCTGGCCATGGAGTCCATTAGTCCGTTGGCAAAAATATCTTCATCCATCTTGCCGGTTAAGTCTTCTCCGGTTAAATCTTGTAAAATTGCTAAAACTTCTTCTTTAATATCCATGATTAAACCTCTTAAATAATTCTATTGCCTGTTTAAGCTACTTCCAGCCAAACCAGAGCTGGCTGAGAAAACCTGAAAAAATCAGGAAACTGAAACAAACGACGTTAAAGGTGACGAAAATTGCCAGCCACTTGGTGTACTTGTTAGCCGGCAGCTTGTCCTGATGCTTCTTTTTAAACCTGAGCCAGCAGTCATTAATAATGATGGCGCCGGCATGGAACAAGCCATAAACAATGTAATACCAGCTTAGCCCGTGCCAAAAGCCCATCACTAAAAACAAGAGCAGATAGGCTGCCTGTGACAGGCGCACCGGGTTTTTAAACAGCTTCTTCTTCATCGCGAAGAAGGTAAACCGCATGTAGATGTAATCCCTAAACCAAAACGACAGCGTCATGTGCCACCGGTTCCAGAATTCCTTGATATTCTGCGAAATAAACGGCTTGTTAAAGTTCATTGGCGTGTGAATGCCCATGAAGTAGGAAATTGCTACGGCAAACAATGAATAGCCCGCAAAATCAAAGAACAGGTACATGCTGTAACAGTACATGTAAGCTAGCAGCCACCACGATAATTTCAGGCCGCCGTTAGCGGTACCGGCAATTAAGGCTGCCCGCTCAATTTTAGGCAGCCAGTAAGTGCCAAAGAACCAGCCCAAGATAAATTTATACAAAAAGCCTTGGAACAGGTAACGCGTGGCTAAGCCTAAATCCGTCAGATAAGCTGCCCGTTTAGGGGCAGCGTCGCATTCTTTGGCAAAGCGCCGGTAACGGTCAATGGGCCCCGAAGAAATCGTTGGGAAAAACAGCAGGAAGCGCAAGTAAGTGACCAAGTCAATTTCCTTAATCGCCCCGTCGCGGACTTCCATGATGACCTGCACGGTTTTGAAAGTGATGTACGAAATCCCCAAAAAGGCCAAGACCCCCGGTATTTTAGCCTGGGGAAAAGCCGTTTGGACTTTTACCAAAATCAGGGGCACAATCGCTAGGAAAACCGCCAGGTAAAAGACCCACGTTTTGTTGGCCCGGTTTTTACGATAATATAGGTAACAATAAGTCAGCAGCAGCTCAAGCAATAAGTATATTAGCAGGCTAACGCCCTGCTGCCACTTATCCCCGTCAAAAATTAGGAAGAGAAAGACCAGCGAAAAAGCTATTTCATATAACTTAAAGCGGTGGCCATAATACAGACCCAAAATGATTGGTATTAAGCCAATCATTAGGAAAACAAAGTAGTGTGGATTCCCATAAGGCTGCAGATTAATCAAATTAAAATGCACTACTCGTTAACCTCCTTAATAACGGTATTGATGTCAACCTTGCCGTTTTGCGAAATCGGTAATTGCTCCCGGTAGACAAATCGCTGCGGAATCATGTACGGCATCAGGTTCTGGGCCAGATCAGCCCGAAGCAGTTGCGTAATTTCGTCTTCGCTATAGCGCTTTTTGACGCCGTCTTTTAGTTCGATTTCCGCCACAATTTGCTTGACCGTGTGGTCGCTGCCATATTTAGGCGCAGCCACGCCGTGGGCAACAAACTTATTTTTACCTAAATAATAGTTGATTTCTTCTAATTCGATCCGGTAGCCGTTGAATTTGATTTGGAAATCAATCCGGCCCCGGTAAAAGAGCAAGTCGCCAGCAAAGAAACCTTCATCGCCAGAGCGATGACTCAGGTACTGCTCGGACGGCGCTTGGAAGAAAGCCTTCGCCGTTTTTTCTGGGTTATTGAGGTAGCCCTTGGAAGTGCTCGGCCCGGTAATGATAATCTCGCCTTGCCCCGGCTGATCGCCCTTAGTTTTGTCAATCGTGATTTGGGTATCTTCTTTTACCCGCCCGATTGGCAGGCGGTCATAGTTAGCTAAGACTTCCGGCGTAATTTCCACCTGTGTCACCGCCACCGTGGTTTCGGTGGGGCCATAGGTGTTGAAAATCTTGGCCTGCGGGAACTTCTTTTGGAGCAGCTCCGCCTCATTATGCGGCAATTCCTCGCCGCAAAAGAGAAAGTGCGTCAGGTCCGGATGATGCTCGCCCGTAAAGGTCTTGTCCAAAAAGCACATCTGAGCAAATGACGGCGTCGACACCCAAACATTAAACTGCAATTGCGGCAGCGTTTGGAAAAGCTGCGCAAAGTTTTCCGTCACTTCGTGTGGCAAAACGACCAGCTTGCCTGCTCCCACTAAAGCGGGGTATAAGCTCATGACCGACAGGTCAAATGAATACGGCGCTTGGGCCAGAAAACTAGGGTGCGCTGGCAAAGCAAAGTCGCTCATTTCCCAGTTAACAAAACTCAAGAGGTTGTTGTGACTGATCTGCACGCCCTTGGGCTTGCCGCTGGTGCCCGAAGTAAAGATAATGTAGAAATTATCATCGCCCTGTACAAAATTGGCCGGATCAACTGCACTAGTCGCAGTGCCCACCTCTGCGGGGCGGATAACCTGCAAGTCAGGTAAAGCAATTGCTGGCAACTCTTCAATCGCAATGATTGCTTCGGCTGCAGCTACTTCTTGAATCAGCACAATTCTTTCGGCATTCGAATAGCTGGCAATCGGGATATAAGCGTGACCGGCTTTAACACAGCCGAGAAAGCTGGCAATCATGTCAAAAGTCTGCCCGCCCCAAATCATAATCGGGCTGCCCGGACTGAGATTAAGGCCCATAATGTAGCTAGCCCAAGCATCGGAACGCTTTTTCAAGTCGCCGTAAGTGTTAGTTTGGCCCAGAAAGTCATAGGCAATCCGGTCTGGCTCAGCCAGCGCAATCTGATCAATTTTCTTGATAATATTTTTAATCATTGTTGTACCACCTTAAAATTCATTGTAAATAAAGTGAACCGAGGTTAGGCCGCTATATTGATACAAATAGATTAATGCTATTAAAATAGCGCAATAAATAATTGTCGTGAGCATAAACTTGCCAACACGTTTAGCACGTGAAGGAGTTTGATCTTTTTTAACCATATTCTTCATATCTCTTTCAA
>NZ_JAFNOY010000015.1:0-6511 GCF_026536055.1 Lactobacillus sp. B4015 | reverse complement strand
TATTGACATAGCAATTTACTTATTCTTAAACTAACTATAGCAAAAAACAGTTTAGACTTTAATGCCTAAACTGTTCTGCCTTTAGCTATTTTTATTTTGCCACATTAACGACTCTGATGTAACGGTTTTTAGCAATCCGATAGAATGTCTTGCCTTTAATGCGATATACTTTGCCGTTAATTTTAACCACGCTACCTTTCTTTAGCAATTTCTTAGAAACACGTTTGCCCTTATGAGTATAGCGGTAAGATGCTTTGCGTAGTTTCACATAGTGTGATTTGCTTGTTGGGATGGTTGGTGACGGGGTAGTAGTACTTGAGCCTGAACCCGTAGTAGGAGTAGTAGGATTAGTGCTTGGTGATGTAGGCTTATCAACGGCGCCTGAATCAGTTAAGTGACCTGTCTTCTTATAGTTAGCAGTTACTTGATTAACATAGGCAGTTGCTTGGTCAACATATTCTTGAGAAGCACCAATAGAATATGCTTTATCCTCTTGTTTACCGATTAATGCAACTAGTTCACGTTCTTTATTAGTAAGATGATTAAAGTCTACTACTGATCTATATTCAGCCATTGCCTTTTTAAAGGCACTTACATCAGCATGCGTAACATCCGGATTACTATTATCTACTGGATGAAAATCACTTGATGATAAATCCGTATCATTTATTGCATTGTTAACTAATGTCACACTATCTGATGGATAATCTTGCAGATTCCAGTCTCCAACATTGACATAGGTCTCTGAAATTTTGCCACCGGCTGCATCCTGAATTCCCTGTAGACCTGGAGTACCACCAATTACAGAAGTTAAGTAAAACACATGGCTTGGCAAAGACTTAGGTGGCTGTGATAATGAATATGTATCACGAACGACCTTAGTACCAGCTCTGTAAATATGTCCAGATGGCCCTCTTAAATCATATTTTAATGTCCCATATTGGATCCATACTTTGGTGCCATAAGCATTATTAGCACTTGCCGTGTAGGTATTTTCTTTAATGATTGAAGTTGTGCCGACGCCAGTTAAAGCCACGCCACATAAAGCAATGGCGATTCTTTTTGCTATTTTTTTATCCATTATTATTTCTCCTAACTTATTTATTTTTCTAGTTATCATAATAATAGATCAATTTTGTTATAATGACTAGCGGAGGCAACATAGCCTATCTAATAAGATAGGAGGTGAAGCCCATGGATTATATCAAACTTTTCATACAATTTATTCTTGATATCGTCAAAGCGACAGTTATAACTTTGATAGAAAGGCATTTATCAAATGCTAAAGTTAAGAATAAAAAAAGAAGCAAGTAATTTGCCTCCATTGCTTTTATTTTAAAATAACTCATAAAAAAAGCTCTATTATGACGAATAGGGCTTTTTTGTGTGATTCCCATGGAATCCCATAACTTTTCATACAAACTTATTTTAACACAGATATGATGAAGCTAAAAGGAAAGTATCACGAATAAAAAATTAAAACTGTTAATTTCGAATCTTAAATGATAAAATAGAACGTAAATAAGAGAATACAAAAAAAGGATTAATAGCACTGACAATACTATTAATCCCGCTCAATTAACTAAACACAGTAGTTAATCAAGTTTTTTCAACGTTGTTACACAGTATTATACATGCGTTGGAAAATATAATCAAGATTAAAAAGACTAAACGGTGTTGAATAAGTTAATTCAGCCCGTTTTTTATTTGCAATGGTTTTCAAGACGGTTATAAAAGCCTTTAAAATGGTCAAATCATTGGTTTAGTGTAGCCGTCGTAAAAAAGTGCACCCGTGGTAATCTGATAGGATTTAGTATATATAATTATATAAATAATATGCTAATGGCTCAGATGAAAACGTCAAGTGGTGACTACGACCAGACTAGCCATAAAGTCAAATGGTAGGGGCGCGAACGTGTGTCGTACGCTAGGTAGCAAGTCTGCAAAAATCTTAGCGTATGAGGATTATGTAGCCAGTACTATAACGAGTGTTTGAAAATGCCTTGACTCTAACTCAAGATGAAATAATACTGGTAGCCTGGGCACAATGGGCTAGATTACAAATTACATACCGTCTATAACAAGACGGAACTGTTAATGTCTACAGTTTTTTATACCTGCAAGGGTATAACTGTCTGTGTGCTCACTCTTTTCGCTTATCATTTTCTGTTTGCAAGGGGCTATGCTGCGTATGATAATATATAAAAATATAAAGATTTATATAACATTATGGAAGAATATATATGAAAAATATACGACAAATCATTGAATTGATAGCACCTGATGCATCAAATAAGGAAGTTGCACAATATAGAACAAAAATAAATACATATATAAAAAAATATAAAATTATATATAAAAAAAAGAATAATAAGATAGTTTTATCTGATGAAGACGCAGATGAAGTTGTTAAACATTTTAAATTGAATGACAGTAAATTAAGATCGGAAAATGATAATTTTGTTGGTGCTGATTATATTCGTCAATTAAGGAAACAAATTGAAGACCAGCAGAAAACTATTGACCGTTTGAATAATCAGTATTTGGCGAAGGTTGAACAGCAAAATAGGCAACTAATAGAAACGAATAAAGCTTTAAGTGATAAGTTTGATACGTTAATGCAATTAATGAATCAACAACAACAGTTGCATGGTCGAGACCAGATAGTAGAAAAGCAAGGTTTTATTGAAGGTCACAGCGATAATACTGTCAAACATGAATCTTGCCATTGGTGGAATAAGTTGTTTAAGTAGACGTAAAAACATACCAAGTGATTGAAAAATTGCTCAGAATTGCTTAAAATGCGTTCTAAGGCATCTGCAGGATTCAAAAATAAAATTAGACGATAGGAGAATTAGTGATTTTTATCACAAACTTTCTTTAAAAAATGAAAAAGAAAAGAACCCTACTAGGAGTAGGATTCTAATAATAACGTACCCGAGATTTTTCACCGATTAACTCTAACTGAAAATCTCATCGGCGCAAACCCTTGGGGGCGTAAGTGCTTTACATAATGTCTGTTTTACGAAGTTCAGAACTTCACATGATATAGACAATACGGTCGCCTGCTCGGTCAAGATTATATTGGATTTCAAGCATAATATCTTCATTGTAAATGCCAATAGTTAATGCCTGGTTAACGGCATCAATACAAGCTTTAATAACGCTTAAAACGGGTTTACAAGTGGTTGACTGAGTCACTTTTATTAACTCGTCTTTGATTTGCATTAGTTTCTGTGGGTCAAAATCATGTGATTCAAGCATTTCATCTATTAATTTGCCAGCTGTCATGATTCGCTGTCTTGGCGTAGGTTGAAAGGCTTTGACAACGTTAGATAGGTTGAAGCTAGGCACGTAGAACTGCTCAGGTATTCGCATATTATTACGTTGATAGAAGCCACCACCAACTTGATTAATTTGCGGTAGATTTGTGCTAGCTTGGGAACCAAATAGCATAGCAGTAGTGGTAGAGTCACTATTGCCAAGCAAAATCTTCAAATTGCAATTCGCCCGGATATTTGAAGTTAAACCAGAATCAGTTGATGCTCGTTGCAGACTGATAATCACAAGAATACTAGCTTGACGAGCTTTTTGGACTAGTTGGGTCATGTAACTTTCAATTTCACTTTTAATTTCTTTGTCGTATTTGCTGTTCCCTAGACTAGCCAATAATGAGGAATACTCATCAATGATAATAAACTGTGGGGCAAAGCCCAAATCTAAAGCGGTTTTGCCGATGGAGTCAGGAAGCGTCTGCATAGCTTGATACCGTTCGTTCATATTTTTAACAGCTTCATCCAGCATGTTGGCTATTTCTATCGGTGTTTGTGCAACTTGATAACTAGCTTGAGGCGCAATTGCTGCAACATAATCTTTTAGATCCGAAAACTTAGGGTCGGCGACATAAAGCATGGGACTATACCTACTTGTATACAATTTTGGTATAATCTCGGCTATTAGCAATTCTAGGGTAGCTGTCTTTCCTGTACCACTAACACCACTGAGCAGAACCGGTTCACAGTGATTCAAATCGATGGTCAAATTTCCTAAATCTAACTTGTCATATGGAATGTGGGATAGCTGTTCTACGGACATGCTGAGAGGAGCAGCTACACAACGGTCAAAGCGATAACAAGTGGCACCGTCTGGGTCAGTTAATTGACCTAGCAAAGGTAAATGAAACTCACTTGATTCAGCAATTAACTGCATTAAATTGCCGACTTTATCACCATAATTTGCCGTTCCAGTATCAAGACGCAAATCAAGGTAATGAGTGTAGTATCGAATATACAGACCGGGATAGCTGACGGGGTATCCATTAGTATCTGTGGTATAACAGTGATTATTTTCTATTGCTTGACGCATGAACCGTGCAATATGAGCTTCAAGTTCATTTCTACAGTGTTTGAAAATCAAACCATTGCCCCTAAGGTCGATTTGATGCCAATTGCCATTAGGCGTAGTAGTTCCCTGATGCTTCAGCTTTAAAGCAATTTTAGCTTTAATTATTTCATCTAATTTATCTGATACGGTTTTATCTTTCATTTTTAATTACCTCAATTAAGCTTTTTTGACAGCATTAATCGCATCAGCGGTTGCAGTAATTCCCACTTCTGCTGCATTATGATAATCCGGATAGAGTTTTACCTGTAAGTTTTTGAAACTGATTGGCTGCATTTTAGGTTCAAGACTAACTGAATCGTTAGCGACATGAACGTTAATCTTGTCCAATTGATGACCTGTCATGGCAACTGTGTATGTGGTACCTAGTATCTTGCCTGTTTTCTTGCCAGCTTGATATTCTAACCAGGGCTTTGAATCTACTAATAGAAAACCGTTGAAACCTGATTTTTCTGTGTCTAGATACATTTCATTGATAATCATATATGTTTCTCCTATATAATAATATTTTTTTAATAATAATAAATTGGTAATTATCTGATACCTAAGTATTGCAACATTGTTTTGCCATTTAACATATGAGTGATAGATTTACTATCTTGTTTGTTTAGCCTGAAGAGCAAAGCTACTTTGTCAGCAACGACAGGGTCTCGATGATAATACTTCTGTTTGACACTAATACCGAAGTCATCTTGATTCATTCTTGGAATTAGTAGGTCATAGCTTTTCGCCCCCGTACACTGCCATCCTTCTACCGCCACCATCTGATTCAACTGGTCAGCGGACATGTAGATAGTCTGCGGCTGTTCACAATTTCTCGAATGACGACCAACATGTGTGAAAGCATGGTAATAACCGAGTCTGCCACCTTTTTCTATCATATGTTCATGATTAGCTGTCCATGTAGTTGAATCTTTCATTTCATTTTCTTCGGTTGGATCAACAACTATATTAGTCAAATAAGCGGTTAGATAGGCACCAATATTGGTTACATTGTCAATTGCAGTAGTTTTTGTGAAACCGCAGCCCCAGAGAGTTGCAAGCATAGTATTCGCAATGAAAATCCGTTTGCGGTCTTTCCATTTCAACAAGCAGTGTAAATGCCAAGTACCATCTGCTTGTGGTTCTAGTGCGGAAAACCACACTAAATTAGCCGTGGTTACGTAAGTTTTACGTTTAATTCGCTTGATGAAACGGTCAAAATCAGCATTAACCTTTTTGATATCCTTGCCACGCTGGCGGTCACGATATGTCAGCGTCAAAAATAATTCGTTAGTAGCACCCGTAAAATTGCAATTGATGATGTCACGATTCCGTTTGAATGATTTTTTCAGAGTTGAAATGTTATCGGTGCGTTTAGTAGCTTTCATTTGATGTGGTCTGTGCTCATGTATTCCATTAGAACCATTCTTGGCGCTAGTCCAAGAAGCATATATATCAGTCTTTGTCTTAGTAATATTAATTAAATCCGACTGAGTAAAAACCACATCTTTTGGTTTGGTTACAATATTTTGGGCTTGCATCTATTATTCACCCCCATCTAAGTTATAGCTTCTTTTGGGACGAAAATTAGTATTTGAAATTAATCTGGCGTTAAACTTTTGTAATAATCAAGTTAATAGTGCAAGCCTTGCCAGGCTTGCATTTCCAAGCTTTGCTTGCACTCACGTGCGCAAGCTTGAAAAGCTGATTCTTTAAATCTAGCTTTTTAGATTTTAATGAGTAAACAAAAAAGGATAGTCCATTAAAGCTATCCTTTTAATCGATAAAATTAATCGATAAAACAAAAGTATAATATATTAATTTATAGTCTATATTTTGATAAAAGGCAAAACCAAATTAGGCTAGTAAAGCCAACTAATAATAAAGCTAGCATTAGTGCTAATCCACCAATGACCATGAGTACAATAAAAGCAACTACTAAGTCTAATGGATTAGACACATGACTAAATAATGTATTAAGCGTTTCAATGAAATTATTAAAAAAACTCGTCATGACTAATCACATCCTTTCTAGAATTAGAATATTGACATAGCAATTTACTTATTCTTAAACTAACTATAGCAAAAAACAGTTTAGACTTTAATGCCTAAACTGTTCTGCCTTTAG
>NZ_JAFNOY010000014.1:0-36218 GCF_026536055.1 Lactobacillus sp. B4015 | reverse complement strand
TGATAGCTATTAACAGTTTTTAAATTTATACTCCTTCTTAAAAGAGTTCTGGCAATGGTTGTAATCAGGTTCGATTCCTGTTGCCAGAATATGAACGTGAATAGTTACCGATATGGCAGTCAAGTTATATTAATTGGAGGACTAGACCTATTGGCATCAGGTGCAATTCCTGACACGTTCTTTGTTGTACTATATGACGTTAAAAGAAAATAGTACTTCTTTGATATTTTAATTAATAAGAGTCTTGAAAGGCTTATTTTTTTGATGTTTAATTAAAATAATAAGGAGTAAAGAAAAAATGGCACAACAAAAATTAAAACGAGTTTTTTTCTATCATTTGGAAGCAAGAAAAGAAAAAACAATAAAAGTAGTTGACCAAAAAATGAGTGATACTTACAAATTATTTAAAAAACATAAATCCTCAGAAATTGCTACGGAAGAAATTGCCGGAGAAAATTATTATATATATTCTATGGATAAATCATATCCAGATGATAATGATAATAATAAATTTGCTTATGAATTTAGTATTAGTAAACTTAGTCTTAATAAACCTATTGCATATGGTGATATGGGAGAAGAAAATTTACCTGATAGAAATAAGAATCTTGATTTCGAAAAACTTAATTTAGGGGAAAATGAGAGGCCCAAAGGGCCTATTGGACCTATAATAAACAGTACATTTATTTATGATCCAAATACTCATATTATTGCTTTTTTTAGAACTCCAGGTGGAGTTACGACGATTTTACTAAAAAGATTTTTATCCTATTATTGTGGGGTCAGGGGATTGGTTTTAGCTATTGTTCCTGATAAAGATGCTCTAAGTGATATAGATAAATTAAATAATACTTCAAAACTAACGTATAAAATTGCTGATGTTCCAAATTTTAAAAGTCTTGAAAAAGCTGAAAAAGATGAATTAGTAGATATTAGAGACGCACATAATTTTGGGGCTGGAGGAATGGAAATTACTATATCTGGTTCGTCTTTAAAATTAAAAAAGCTAAAAGATCGAGTAAAATTATTATTAAAACTCGGAGATGAACTAAATGTTAAAAAGTTAGAAATTGAAGGAACTAATGATGAAGGGATTTTGGAACCAATTGATCTAATTGTTCATAAACTAACTTTTGATGGCAATATTGAATATGACAATATAATTACTGATAAAAATTGCTTTGCTCTATTAGACAACGCTCTTGCCTCTAATTATGATTTTTTAAGAAAATTCGAAAACAGTTAAAGAAGGTATATTCTTGAAAAAAGGTAGAATGAAGAGAAATTTTTTTAGTTTCTTAATAGGTGTTATAGTGTCTATTGCTTTAATATATATTCGAATAACGCCTGACAAAATATCTAATTATGTCGCTGTTATTTCAGGTGTTTTATCTTTTGCTTCATTAGCAACAGGATTTTTGTTTGCAAGTTTTTCTCTTATTCCATCTTTACCGAATTCTAAATTAATGAAGGCATTGAGACAATTAAAAACAGATAAAAAATTGTTAGATAGATTACTTATAACAATAATGGGATTTATATTTTCGTCAATTTTCTCAATAATCGCACTTTGCTTTAAGAGCTCAGAAACTTTATGGTATTCTACCATAGTATTAGTTGTATTATTTGGCAGTTTTTCATTTTCTGTTACTGATTTAATAAAAGTTCTGCGAATTTTACTAAGAGCTTTAGAAGAAATGTAGGAATAGCACTCGTGAATGAGTGCTTTTTTTATGCATAAAAAAAGAAAGGAAATAGCATGTTTAACAATATTTGTAGAGCATTGAGCAGTAACATCTGGCCATTTACAATTGCAATAATGAATCTGTGGGCAATATTCAAAGTGGGTGGCTTTATTATATCGGTAGTAATTGAATCGATTGTTAAAACATTCAAAGAGATGCATCCCTGACGGGAAAGCTCTTTGCGCTGGCTGCAAAAGAAAAGGTAATCACCTCTCCTGATTTTAATCCAATTGCATTGGATTGCATTATCCGAGGGTGATTACCTTGACTGAAATAATACTTCTATTAATCATAGTACTACTTTTAGTCGTTGCTATCAAGCGATAGCCAGCGCAAGGGGCGCTCGTCCTTTGATGGTCCGAGCGCCGCTCAAAACTCTAAGGAAGTGAACAATTGCCAAGGATTAGAAACTGTCGAGTGTTTGGTTGCAAAGCTCCAGCATTTATGCCCAATCATTATTGCTCAAAGCACATTGCAAAAGAAGAAGAGTACAGACGAGAGCGTGCAAAGTTTGAACATCGATATTCAACTCCGCAATCTAAACAATCACGGTGGAAATATAATCATGTAACGCGCTATCGTAATGAAACTAAGGTTATGCAGAATAAGTTTTACCACACTAGGCAATGGCAACGATTTCGTAAGATAGTATTTGAACGAGATTATCACATGTGCCAATACTGCAAAGCTCGTGGTGTAATTAAAGAGGGCAACGTCGTTGACCACGTCTTGCCAGTAGAATTATTTCCAGAACAGATGAAAGATATCGACAATCTGGTAACGTGTTGTTCTAATTGCCACTATTGGAAAACAAGATTTGAAGAACAATACTATGGCACTGGTTTGCATGCTAAGGCAACAGGCAATCCAGCACTAACTGATTTGAAATTGATTGCTGAGCTGAGTGATCGAATTAAAACGCAAAAATAATTTTCATCCCCGCCCCCATCAACGGTTGGCGAGGAGCCGCAACAAGTGGTGTTCGCTTTCTAGACGGACACTTTTTTAATATTTTTTGAAAGGGGGGGTCAAACTGACAAAGGTTGATTTAACAGTATCGAAAGTGCCTGAAACATCGCCAAAGTGGCTTGGAAAATATGGCAAAGTTTTATATCCGAAAATAGCAGCATATTTAAATAAGAATTCAAAGATTATTCGCGCTGATGAATATTTAGTCCAAGAATACTGCTCTGCATACGATATTTATCGAATTGCATACGCTGACATTCAAGAACACGGAATTCAACAAGCGGTTTACAAAACCGCTGTTAGTCCATTAGATGGAAGCGTGGTCAGCAGAGACTTTTCAGGATATCGTAAAAACCCAGCTTATCAAATGATGTCTGATTCCCTTTCGAAAATGAATCAAATTGGTAGAGAGCTAGGATTAAGCCCCAAGGCCAGGTCGCAAATGATGGAGCTTAATTCGCCAAATGATAAAAATGAAGAATCGGTAACGGATAAAATGAGGGAGTTTTTTAAATGATGAAAATCGATCTAACGCAGACTCATGATGTTAATGGTGCATACCAATCAATTGACTGGACAAAAATTCGTGATAAATATCGCGATCCTGGCACCACTTACGCCTTCAATGTTTTGGACGGCAAAGTTTTATCCGGTTATATGATAAAGCTAGCTTGTTTTCGTCATTTACGCGATTTACAGCGACAAGACACAGAAGGCTTTCCGTATCACTATGATGAACAAGAAGAAAAAATTGCCTTAAAATTGGCAAAGATTATACCAGATGTCGATAAGAAAAAGGTTTTACCACTAATGGATTTCGAAAAATTTATTTTAGCGGAGCTAAATGCGTGGAAAGATACTAGTGGCGAGCGGCGGTTTACCGAAGCGCATATCTCCCTCGCTCGTAGTCAGGGTAAAACGCAAATTGCCGGTATTCAAATGGTCAAGGCTTTTTTAATTGACACTTTGGGCTACACCAACAAAGACTTTATGGTATCTGCTAATACAAGTGATCAAACCAGTAAATTGTTTGGTTATATTGGCAAAATGATTAGTTCAGTGATTGCTGTGGAGCCTTTCAAGACTTTGGCCGAAAACAGTGATTTGCAAATTCAAGCTAATCAGATCATACAAAAAGCGACTAACAATCGTATTCTGAGGCTATCCTATGAAGCAGATAAGTATGACTCTACGCATAATGTGCTAGCAGTTTATGATGAAGCCGGAGCACTAACGGATTTTAACCGCATTTCAGATATCACGGACGGGCAAGGGCAAGTTATTCCTTACCATCAATTCGTTAAAATTTCATCAGCATATCCAGATCCCACAGGGCCATTTCATGAAGAAGAAAAAGCCATGCAAAGCCTAATGGAGCAAGATTTTAAACGCGAAGGCGAAAACATGCTCTGTTGTGTGTGGGCGCAGGACTCTTTAGAAGAAACTTACATGCCTGAAATGTGGGCTAAGTCTAATCCACTTATAAACTTGTCAGACCAAGAACGAGAACGACGCACTAAAAATCTGATCAATCAGCGCGACCAAGCCTTACTAACTAATACGTTGCATAAATTTCAGAATAAGACGCTAAATTTGTGGTTAAAGCAGTCCACCAGCAGCTACTTAAAACTGCAAGATGTAGAAAATGCCGTTGATGATGATTTCAAAATTGATGGTCGTCAGGTATACATTGGATTAGACTATTCAATGTTTTCTGATAATACAGCAATTGGATTTGTTTATCCCTATCAAAATGAAGAAGGGCAGCCTCGATGGCATATTGCCCAGCATAGTTTTATACCATGGCAACAAGCAGGCTCTTTGGAAGCTAAGGAAAAACAAGATGGTATTGCTTATCATGAGTTTCCAGAATTTTGCACTATAACTGCACATGAAAAAGGGATTATCAATCCTGAACAGGTTTATAAATGGCTTTTAGATTATGTTGAACAGCACAATTTAAAGGTCATTTTCTTTGGTTACGATCGTTTTGGCAGCTATCAGGTAAAGAACATTACCGAAAGCTTAAATGCCAATACAGGGTGGCTAATTCAGGATATAGCGCAAAGGACAAGCGAGCTTGCTAATCCGACTAAATTCTTGCAGGAAAGCTTTGCTACCGGGAAAATTACCCGATTCAACGATCCAATTTTAGAAAAAGCGTTGCTAAATGCTTCTATTAAAGAAGATAAAATTGGCATTCAAGTTGATAAGGACAAAGCGACTCTCAAAATTGATGTAGTTGATGCGTTAATTGACGCGATGTATCAGGCGATGAATCATTTCGAAGAGTACGGTGTTACGAATGATAAATCGACTGAAGTCGATCGAATGACTGAAGATCAGGTGCTAGAGTGGTTTAAAGATCCTGATTCAGGATTATTAGGAGATAAAGATGATGATTGGTAAATTATTTAAATCAATTTGGAAAATAATTGATGTGATTTTTTATTTAACTGCATGTGTATGTTTTACATATGGAGCTTTTTTATTTAATCAAAAAGCAGGCTTTATTGTTTTGGGCATAGTTTTAATGGTTTCAGCTTATTTAACAGAACTTGTGCCCAAGAAAGGAAGTGATAATTAGTGCCAATCTTTAATTGGGCGGCAAAAAATGTGAGAGCTGCCCCACAACCAGCATTTTCGTTAAGCGAAGACGGTGATGCAGTTAATTTCTTAATTGCTAAATCTAATGGTTACGTTTCAGCAGATAAGGCTTTGAAGAACTCTGATATTTTTTCGTTAATCATGCAATTATCAGGCGATTTGGCATCCGTACAATTTAATGCAAATAGTGACAGAGCACAATCATTGCTTAAGAGTCCCAGTCAAACAGCTGACGGCTTTTCTTTTTGGCAATCAATGTTTGCACAGCTATTACTGGATGGCAATGCTTATGCTTATCGGTGGCGAAACAAGAATGGTGTAGATTTGCGTTGGGAATATTTGAGACCTTCTCAAGTTCAACCAATGCTATTAGAAGATGGCTCTGGCTTGGTTTACAACATCAATTTCGATGAACCGGTCTATGGAACCTTTAATAACGTACCGCAAGTTGACGTTATTCATATTCGACTGATGTCAAAAAACGGCGGTATGACTGGAGTTTCTCCACTGACTGCATTGGCTAATGAGCTAGATATTAAGGATGCCTCTAACGACCTGACTAAATCTGCACTAAAGCAATCAGTAACTGCTAATGGCGTTTTGTCAATTACACATGGCGGTAAGATTGATGAACGCATGAGAGCCGCGCGTTCCCGAAGATTTAAAAAACAGTTGGATCATAGTGATGGTGGACCAATTGTTATTGATGACCTTGAAGATTACAAACCTTTGGAAATCAAGTCCAATATTGCTCAGTTATTGAGTCAGGTTGATTGGACCGGCAAGCAGGTGGCTAAAGTTTACGGTATTCCGGACAGTTATTTGAATGGCCAGGGTGACCAACAATCAAGTATTCAAATGATGGGCAGTCAATATGCGCAGGCACTTAACCGTTACGTTAAGCCAATAGTCAGCGAGTTAAATAGGAAACTGAACGCCACTATTACAGCAGATATTAGGCCAGCTATTGACGCCACTGGAGATGCATTTGCTGACACAATCGCAGGCTTATCTAAGAACTATGCATTATCTGGCAACCAGGCAGCATTTGTGCTTAAACAGACCGGTTATTTACCAGCCAATCTACCTAAAGCTGATAAGGAAGGAGGTGAATTGAATGAAAAAGATAGAAATCAAAGGACCAATAATTGATGATATGTATGGCGAGTTTGTATCTTTTCTAGGTGATTCTAGTTTTGTGTATCCGGCTAAAATTAAAAAAGAACTAGATGATACTAATGATGATGTTGTTATTGAAATCAATAGTGGAGGTGGTTATACTGCTTCGGCTGCAGAAATTTATACGATTTTAAAGCAATACCAAGGTAACGTTGAAGTTCATGTAGTTGGAGAGGCCGATTCAGCTGCATCTATTATTGCGATGGCAGGTGACAACGTATTAATGTCACCAATGGCCATGATGATGATTCATCGAGCATCAACTGATGCTTCTGGTGATGCCGATGATTTGGCAAGCGGTAAGCAGGCACTTGATGAACTTGACGAAAATATTGTCAATGCTTATGCAACCAAAACGGGCAAAGATGAGCAAGATATTTTTAATTTGATGTCTAAAACAACCTGGATGAATGCCAAAACGGCGGTTCAGGAGGGCTTTGCTGATGGCATTATGGAATTTGAAAATGATAATGTTAAGCAGAACTACATTGCAAAGCCAATGCTTAACGCAACTATGATGATTCCACATTTTAAGGCAGAAAAAATATTGGAGATTGAAAAGCTTATTGGTGAAAGCCAGAAGCGGAAAAATCAAAAACCAAAAGTTGAAGAAATTAAGAAAGATGATAAGACCAAACTTGTAAATCACAAGCTTGGTCTTTTGTTTGGAGGTAAATAATTTAATGGAAAATAATATTAATGCATTAGCTACCGCTCGAGATGAAGCAGGTAGCAAAGTTGAAGAATTGCAAAACAAGCGCAATGAGATGGCTGTCAAAATGGTGGCAGATCCAGATGCTTTTTCTGATGAAGAGATTAATAAGATTTCGAATGAATTAAAGCAAGCCGTTAAGGTTAGAGACTTTGCACAAAAAGCACTAGATGAAGAGCGTACAAACTTAAAAACTCCATCTCCAGTAGGCGGTGATAATCCAGGAAAATCCGAAAAGGCAGTTGCATTTGAAAAAGCTAAGAAAATTACTAATCAGTTTGTTTCAGATTTCAAAAACATGGTAACTTCAAAAGTTTTACCAGAAGGCTCAGAAACTGAAGGTCCAAATGCGGGATTAACCATTCCTGTTGATGTTCAAACTGCAATTAATACACTCAAGAGATCGTTCACTTCATTAGAAGGTTTGGTTAATGTTGAAAACGTTAGTGTTCCAAGTGGCAGTCGTGTTTATGAAAAGTTAAGTGATGTCACACCATTTGATAATTTGGACGACGAAACAGCTGAAATTGGTGACAATGATGATCCAAAATTGACTATCGTCAAATATGTAATTCACCGCTATGCAGGAATTTCTACTATTACTAATACTTTACTTAAAGATTCGGCAGAAAATATTTTAGCGTGGATCGAAAATTGGATTGCTAAGAAGGATGTAATTACCCGCAATGAGCAGATTTTAACCTTGCTAAACAATGGCAAGGCAAATAAGATTCCAAAGAAAGTTTCAATCACTGACTTTGATGGGATTAAGGATTTAGAGAACAATACACTTGATCCATTAATTGAAGCAACTTCAAGCTTTATCACTAATCAATCTGGTTTCAATGTGCTGTCTAAAGTTAAGGATGCAGAAGGTCGTTATCTAATTCAACCTGATCCAACAAAACCTGATACTAAGCAGATTGAGGGTCATGTGGTTAATGTCATTGCTGATAAATTCTTACCTGATATTAATGGTGATCATCCGCTTTACTTTGGGGACTATAAGATGGCAATTACGCTTTTTGACTACCAAAGAATGACCTTGATGACCACCAAAGAAGGTGCTGGTGCCTTTGAACGTGATTTAACTAAGATTCGGGTAATTGACCGCTTTGATGTTGAGCTAATTGACGAAGGTGCTTACGCGATTGGAACTTTTAACACAGTTAAAGATCAGACTTCAAATGTGATTGCTTCAAATGGTACGACTGGAACTAAATCCATTGACGAAGATGGCACTATGACTAAATTGGCTAATGCTGTAGACAAATTAACAGAAAACTTAAATGGCAAAGAATCTGAAGATACTAGTGATAGTTCTAAATCAACAGATAGCAAAGCAAAGACATCTGGTAAGTAATCATGACTACTTTTTTGAAAGTAGATGATGAACTTAAAAGGACGTTAGGTTTTTTGCCGGATGATGAATCACTGGATGGGCAATCTCTTAACCGAATTAAAACAGCATTAACTGCTGCAGAAATTTATGTACAAAACGCAATCGGTCAAGGTGATGAATTTTATCAAAAAGAAGATGTAGAACCACTCTATAAAATTGCTTGTTTTGCGGTTGCAGCTAACATTTTTAATCATCCTAGCTCTGCCACATCGAGCACCACAGCAATGGCAATTATTGGTCAAATGCGTGGCGCATATGCCGTTTTTAGAGAGGAGCAAGAAAATGGTTCAACTTCAGAATCCGGACAGACTAACACAGACGATTAAATTCGGCACTATCGAGGATAGTGAAGATGTTAATGGTGTTCCAACTAGAGATTTTTTGCAGATTGGCAAGCCTACATTGTGTGGACGATGGAGCCTAACAACTAATCAAGCAATTCAAATGGCCGGATTAGATCAAACTCATAGTTTTATCGTTGTTGTTCATCATAGAGAAAACTGGTCAGGTATTACTCATGCAAAGTTCAGCAATGAGTTATATCAGGTGACCAATATTAATCAGGATCCATATCGCAATCCAACAGCTTACGATCTGATTACATTAACGAAAGTGAGTGATGCTAATGGCTAATGATTTTGATGATAAGCTTGAAGATTGGCTTAAGTCAGTTGAGAAAAAATATGATTTAACTGCTGAACAAAAAAGCAAGATTACGGGTGCTGGCGCAGCTGTATTTGCTGAAACGTTGAAAAAGAACACGCCAGTTAGCTCGGAGCATTACAGCTCTGGACGATCTGTTGGTCACACAAACTGGAAGCATAATGAAAAGCCGCGTAAAACTAAGCACTTACGTGATTCAATTACCTTTAAGCCAGGTTTTACCAGCGGAAAAATCCATTCAGGCAATACCACCGTTGGATTTGATAGTAAATATCAAGCAATGGTGGCTAGGTATGTTAACAATGGCACGGCAGGTATGAGTGCTAAAGAAGTTAAGAACATGCACTTCATTGAGAAATCACAACTTGAATCTAAAAATGCTGTTCTAAAAGCAGAAGCCCAGGCATTTAAGGAAGTGATTAAATGACCGTGGCAAAACGGGTGGTTGATGAGCTTAATTCAGCTGAAATTGATGGCTTAGGTAAAGCTTATTCATTCTTAATTCCGGCCAGTTCATTAAATTCGGAAACAAAAGCATTAATTGCCGTTTCTGAAGTTATGCAATTGCCGGCAGAACATGGTAGCAATACTTACAATCAATTAGAGCAAAGGATACAAGTTAAAATTTGTTATCCAAAAAATAGTCAAATAGATGCAGACGCTTTTGAAAAATCAATTGCGTCTTTTTTTACACAAAAAAATTGGCTAAGACAGCCAGACAACGGTCACTATATCGATGAACAGAGTCGGATAGAGATCGATTTATTTTTTACAAGGAGAAATTAATAAATGGAAATTACAGGTTTAGATGACATCATTGTTTGGATGTGTGATTCAGACGAAAAGCTTAAGACAGACCCAGACAATGGAGGTTTTACTTACAATGGTGATAAAGGTAAAGTTTTTGATCCCGTTACTGGAGAAGAGTTAAAGGGATTGTTTAAGATCGATTTGCAATCGTCACGTGGTGCGACGCAAGCTAATATCGGTGGATTAGCACAGACAGTAACACGTGTTTATGGTTCAAATGCGGTTGCTGAAGTTAATACTGGAACTGAGCAGCCCACAATTGCATTAGCGGCCAATGATATCCCACATGAAATTTTTGATTTACTAACAGGGCTAGAAAAAGATAAGTTCGGTGGCTATGTTCGTCGTGGTAAGTCAAATTCAATTACTGGTGGTGTTATTGCCCACTCACAAAATTCACATTCTAAGGTTGATCTGTATTTTGGCTTTCCTATGGGCGTTTTCGTACCAGGAGAATTAAACATGCAAACTGATAACGAGAATCCAAGTGTGGTACACGATGCATTAACGCTTAATGCACAAGCACGTGGTACAGATTTACTGCTTTATGAAAAGTTTTATTCTGACGAAAAAGATTTCAATTTCACGAACATGATTAAATATTTAACTAATCAGACAATTACAGATAGTACAGCTGGCAATAAAACTCCAACTGATACTAAAGGCAATCCATTGTCTGATAAGTAATCAGTTAGAAGGGTGGGTGAGGAGGTAATATTTGTTATTAAAGAACGGTTGACAGCCGTTCTTTTTTCTTTTGAAAGGAAATAAAAAATGTCAGTAAAAGTGAATGGTAAAAAATTACATTTAACAACGTTTGAAGTTCCCACTACCGGGGCAAACATTAGAAAATGTCTAGTCGCTCAACGTGATTTTGCTAAAGTTAATCAAACGATTAGCAACGTGGATTTAGAGAATGATGAATCGATCATTAATTCGTTGGACGCTCAAATTCAATTAATTGATACTTATACAGATTTTTTGAAACCAATTCTCAAACTATCGTCTGATCAAGTAAAGAAGGTAGAAGAGTCAGATTTTAGCGATGTCGTTGATTTTGCGAATGAAGTGATTGAAAAAGTTTTAGGATTTGACTCTGACAAAAGCACAGAGTCTAAGCGATGATGATCCGGTTCATTCTTATGAGCAAATGATTGAAGATTTTGACTATTCAGAGCAACAGATGGTTGTGTTTGCTCATATGTCACTCAAGGAATTCGAAGAAACTGATTATTACCGACTAATTGAAGTAATGAATGCAAAACCACGAAACAAGCGACCTAAGACTCTGTGGGAATTCGCAGAAGAGATTGATAAGAAAGGAGGTAATTAGATGGCAGGTAATATTCCGGTTGGCGGTATGGAGACCGATATTACTCTTAATGGTACACAGCCAGTTAGGACTCTTAAGGAGTTACGCCAAGCGGTTACTAATGCTACATCTGCTTGGAAAGCACAGAGAGCTGAACTTAGTTCTGTTGGTAAATCAACTGAAGCTGCTAAGGCTAAGTTTGATGGCTTAAAAGCTACTATTGATAAACAGAAAGAGTACATTTCTGGCTTAACTAGGGAACAAAAAAATTTAGTTGATGCTCAAAAAAATGTTGATCGTTCAACCGAAGCAGGGAAACAGCAGTACGCTAAATACGGTGAACAAATAGCCAAAAGCGAAGGTCAAATCAAGCGTGCTGAAACAAGATTAACTTCGCTAACTGGTCAGCAAACTAAAGCCAAAGATTCACTTAGATATTACGAGACAGGGCTGGCTTCTTTGCAAAAAGAGTACAAGAGCATTACTGAAGTATCTAAATCATATATTTCTAGGCTAAAAGCTGAACATAATGAGTTTCAGGCTAGTCAAGTTAAGATGGCTGAATATCGTAAATCTTATGACAACTTATCAAAGCAACTTGTTCGGCAAGAAGCCGAATTAAAACGAGTTGGAGTAGAATCAGGTAAAACTAGTGACGCTTATCGAAAACAGGAAGTTCGTGTAAACAAAACCGGACTGTCGCTCGCTGAATTAAAAAACAAGCAAAAAGATGTAAGAGCCGAATTCAATAAATTTCATCCAACTGGTATTGCGGTGGCTGACAAAGCAATTACTAAGCTTAAGATTAATTCAAACAAATTAGGTGAATCATTAAAATCTTCGTTTGAAAAAGCTAAAGTCGCTAGTGCCGCTCTGGCTACTGGTATCGCAGGAGTTGGTGCATTCGCACTCAAAGGTGCAAAAGAAGCTGGCTCTTTACAGAAAACATTAACTGAAAATACCAACTTATTAGTAACATCGGGTGAAAAAACTAAGGACGTTACTAAAGAAGTTGCAGAAATGCAGAAAGATGGTCGCAGATATTCAATCCAATATGCCGAATCGCAACAAAACATTGCGGAAGGCTATCAAGAATTAATCAAGCGTGGTTATGACGGCCGTCAGTCACTAGGGGCAATGAAGTCTATTCTGCAAGCGTCAAAAGCATCAGGAGACAGTTTCGCTGATACGATGCAAGTTACTACTTCTGTACTTGAAGCATTCGGTATGAGAACCAGTTCCACTGCTGGTATGTTACGCAACACACGGATTGTTGCTAATAAATTGGCAATGGCAGCAGACGCAACAGCGACTGACTTCAAATCCCTGGGTATTGGTATGAACTATGTCGGTACTTCTGCTAAGACAGCTGGTAGGTCACTAACTGATACAGCCAGTGCAATGGGTGTTCTTTCTAACGCTGGATTAGAGGCACAACAAGCTGGTACTGGTTTGCGAAAAATTTTGATAAGTTTGCAGACGCCTTCTAAATCAGGTGCGAATGCGCTAGAGAAGTATGGCATGTCGGTTGCTGACTTTAAAGATAAAGCCGGAAAACTGAAGCCAATTTCTGAAATTTTTAAAGAAATATCAGATCACGTTCCTAAAGCTGATCGGTCTAATTTCTTTCATAATGTTTTTGGAACTACTGGACAAAACGCAGCCGCCATTTTGGCAAGCAATACAAAAGAACTAGAACGTGTTAATAAACAGGTTGCAGGTGCTTATAAAAACGATTACGTTGGCAAATTAGCCAATAAAAATATGAAAGCTACCAAAAACCAGGAGAAACAATTCCACGAAGCAATTGAAGCTGTCAGAATTGACATAGGTACTGCAATGATGCCGGCTTTGTCGAAGGCATCAACCGCGATGGTTAAGGTCTTTAACAAAAAGTCAACTATGGACGACCTCAATAAGATTGCTAAGGGTATTGGAAATGTTGCTAATAAAGCGGCTGACTTAATTGAATGGCTCGGCAAAGGCAATCATATTGAAGTAGTTACTAACATTGGCAAAAAAATGCTCGAAGCATTTGCAGGCTATAAACTTTTGAAAGGAATTGTTTCAGTTAAACGTACCCTTTCAGATTTATTTGCAGGAACCTTAATCGGCAAAAAAAATCAAGAGGAATATAATGCAACTTTAATTGAAACTAATGCCCTTTTGAAAAACAATATTGCTGCTCAAGAAATTTTGAATAAGGCTGAAAACGGCGGCTCAACAACTGCTAGTTTGGGAAAATCAACGATTGAAAATGTTGGTAAAAAAGATGCCGAAAAATATGTTGCTGGTGTTTCGAAAAACATTTTAAATTCAAAAGGCAAGGTTAAATTTAGTGCACTTTTCAAATATGGTACTCAGGTTGCCAAAGATGCAGGTACAGGTGCCGGATTAAGCTGGATTAGAAAATTAGCTGGTAAAATTGGCGATGCCAAAATTATAGGAAAATCTAAGTGGATGAGACTGTTCCGCCCAGCTACCACTGCTGCTGAAGAAGTTGGTACAGCGAGCGGTAAAGGACTTATCGGTAAATTGCTTCCAATAACAGTAAAAGGTTTTGGCAAACTTGCCATTTTTGCAACGGCAGCTTTTGATGCCATTGATATTTTTCGCGGATTAACTTCTAAAAAAGCTAAATCTGTACAACATGCAAAAGGCCAATCTGTTGGTGCTGCAATCGGCGGTGGTCTTGGCGCTGCAATAAGTTCTATTGTGCCTGGTATTGGTACAGCAGCTGGTGCAACGCTGGGAGCAAGTCTTGGTAAAGCATTCGTTGATTTTGCGCCAAAAATCTGGTCTAGTCTAAGACACGGATCAGATAGTTTCGTGAGATGGTGGAATCATAGTTTAATTCCATCTCTGAAATCTGGTTGGGACAAATTCACAGCTGGTCTTAATAAATCCGTACAAGGATTAATTAGCGGTTTTACTAATGGACATAAGGCAGCTAATTCAAGCAGCTGGTGGGCCCAATTAGGTGCAGCATGGAATAATGTCGGCACTAGCAAAAAGGACCAGGAAAAAGCCAAAAAAGGCTTGCAAAAAGGATGGAATAATTTCTGGGGAGGTATGGGCAATTGGCTTAATGGCGATTATAATGTCTCCAAGAAAAAGTCGAAGAAATCTTCAAAATTAAGTGCTACTGATGAAAAGGTCATGGCATCGGCAATGGATGTTTCTAAACGTTCAATCAGTAATGTTAAGTCGATGTCTAAGGCATTAAAAAGCTATGCAGCCAATTTAGGTAAAGTCAAAAGTACCATCAAGAAAAATGACCCGTCTAAAGAGCTAAATAGTGTAAGCAGTTCATTATCCAAGCATGAAAAAACATGGTCTAAATTAAGCAAGGACATTAAGCCGATTGGAGACGCCTTTAAGTACTTGGCCACTTTTGCCAAATCGATGGCGAAGGTTGATGCCTTTAAAGAGTTAACAAAAGACTTGCCTAAGCTTGAAAAATCGTTAAGTAAAAGCAAAAAAGGCATTATCAGTGGTCTTAAGGACTTAAATAAAGCATTTGGTGGCAAATCAAATGGTATTTATAGTAAAGTCAAAGACGTTGCTAAACAGTTTGATAACCTAGATACTACAATTTTTCACTTAAATAAGAAGCTAGACGATACGACCAAAGATTTTAAAGAAATTGGTAAAGTTTCTAAGCAGTTTAATAACAAGAAAAATAATCCCTTTGCTAATATGGCAACCGGATTGGACAAGTTTAAAAAGGTATTAAAATCAGATACTAAAACCATAACTAAATATGTTAAAAGTCTTAGCAAAGCTTTTAATGACACCACGGTTAAAGGCAAAAAGCAAAATGGGCTAATTAGTGATTTTAAAGCAATCAATAAACCACTTGATAGTGTTGACAAGAGCATTGTATCACTCTCAAAACATATTAAGCCGGTAACTAATGGTTTCCAAGCGATTGCTAAAGCGGCTAGTCAGTTTTCTAAAAAAGGCGTTACTGCTAAAAATAATGCTTTTACAAAAATGGCAGATGGTATTAATGCACTGTATAAAGAGCTTAAAAGTCATGCTGGTTCTATTTCAAAGAACATGCTTAAAGTTAGTCAGAGCATGGGTGTTTCGGTCGGATCAGATTCAAAATCAGCTAAAGATAAAAAGGGCAGTAAAAAATCTGAGACAATTAGTTATTCAACTGTTGCTAAATCTTTTAAGACTATTAATAGCGAATTTAGTAAACTTGATAAAAACAGCAAATCATTAGTTAAAAACTTTAACAAATTGAAAAATCCAATTAAAAAATTGGATTCAAGCATTAAAAAATTATCTAAGACGCTTAAAAAAGATAAGTTTGGTGAGCAAATTGCTAAGCAGATTAAAAAAGCTAATGATGCTTTTAAAAAGCAAGGCAAGAAAAACTTTGTTACCGAACTTGAAACTGCTTTTAAGAAATTAGAAAAATCACTGAAATCTTTCAAGAAAAAATATAAGAAAGATTGGTCAGATCTTTGGGATGATGCGCCCAAGGATTTAGCCAAATCAATGAAAAAATCAGGCGAGAATCAGGATGACGGATTCAAAAAGCTAATTAAAAATTTTGAATCCAGTGCTAAAAAATATAATACTCATTTTAATAGTTGGCTAAAATATTTAGAAAAAGATTTTAAAAAGGTCTTCGAAAGCTTAATACCAGGTTATGTAAAAACTGGTATGAGCAAAATGATTAATACCATTAACAATGCAACTTCTGGTGTTAATAAGGTTATTAGTTCATTCGGTGGTAACAGCAACGTTATTAGTAAAATTCATCTGGCAACTGGAACCGGTTATTTTGGAAATCAAAGACGTGAAATTACCAAACCTACTTTAGCTGTTTTAAACGATGGACATGATAGTCCAGAAACTGGTAACCGGGAAACTATTTACCGCCCAAGCACTGGACAATTAGGCATTGTTCAGGGCGTTAATGTACCGACATTGCTTAATCCAGGTGATGAAGTATTCAATGCTAGTGAAAGCAAGATGTTAGGATTAACTCATTTTGCTACTGGTACTGGTTACTTAAAACAGCTATATGAGCAAGCAAAATCATATAACAAAAATCCAACTAATACGTTAGACAAGATTTTCAATTTTACAGATAGCAGTCGAAAAGCATTGAAGTCGCTAATTGATGGTTCATTGAAAAAGATTGGTAACCAAGCAGTTGATTGGTGGGGCCAATTATGGAAGATGGTCAACGACAAGATTAATGATGGCAATGCATCCGGTTTATTAAAGGCTGTCGAAAAATACGGTGAAGGTCATAAGTATGTATGGGGTGCGTATGGTCCAACTACATTCGACTGTTCAGGGCTAGTTTTGTATGCTCTTAAAAAAGCTTATGGAATCAGCTATCCCCACTTTAGCGGTGCGCAATATGATAGGACTCAGCACATTAGTAAGGCACAAGCCAAAAGTGGTGACCTAGTATTCTGGGGTTCAGGTGGTTCTGACCATGTTGGTGTGTATGCGGGTGGTAATAAGTACTTCAGTGCACAATCGCCATCACAAGGAATTCATATGAACACTTTGGATTCAGTCGTTGGCAAAGGTAGTCCTAAATTCGGGCGTGTTAAAGGTCTAAAACAAGATGATGATAGCGATAAAGTAAAAGCTGATACTGGTTTGGCCAAGAAAATTAAAAATAAGGTTGGCAAAGGTTTTTGGAAAACGATTAGTAAGATTGCTGATGAATTCGGCACTTCTAGTACTGGAATTGCTGGCAAGCCAAGCGGAGATCATTCGCATTGGATGGAGCAGGCTGGGATTCCGAAAAAAGACTGGGACAATATCAATTACATTGTTACAGCCGAATCTGGCTGGAACCCTCGAGCAACTAATGGTAATCACTGGGGCATGGGTCAGATGTCAGCTGAGAACATGCATTATTACTCGGACCATGGTAATAAATGGAATCCAATCGCTCAATTAATGGGCATTATGGACTATATTAAGGACCGTTATGGATCTGTAGAAAAAGCAGTTGCTTTCCGTAAAGCACACAATTGGTATGCTAACGGTGGTATTGCTAACCAGCCTTCGATTTTTGGCGAAGCTGGTCCAGAAATGGCTGTACCATTGGTTCCAACAAAAGCTACTCGAGCTTGGGAGTTAATCGGTAAAGCGATTGGTATTCTATCTGCGCAAAGTGATTTTGGTAATCAGCCAGTAGTTGATTCTAAAGAAAAGAAGGAGGAAAAAGATTTCAGACAAGCAGTTTTATTGCTATTAGAAAGACTGGTAAATAAAGATAATTCAGCAAATATCACATTAACAACTCCAGAAGGTAGAACGTTGTGGTCAGTGGTTGAACCTTTCTACAAAGAAAACGAACGAGCTAATCAAATTAAGCAAAGGAGGGGATTAAGCGGTGGCTTCTAGTGATTTTTCCGGTTTAATTTATCAAAATAAATCGTCACTTGATTTAGGTATTAAAGTGCAATATCCGTTAGATCCAGTCTATCCCGTGCCTGATTTAGAAGTGACGCATATTACTGGACGTTCAGGTGACTTTTTACAAGATAATGACGCGTATCAAAATGTGACACGCGTTTTTAATTGCATTATTAACCGACCAATTGAAATTTCTCAGTTCGATTGGGAGCGTGAATTAATTGATTGGTTGGCTAGTCCGGTACTTGAAGGCAGACGACAATATGAATTTTTACAATTTGATATCGATCCCGAATATGCCTATAACGCAATCATGCAGACACCGCCAACAATTAATTGGGATCCTAACCAGCTTAATTATGGAACTGGTCAGTTGTCGTTCTATTGCGAGCCATTTCAGTACCGTGTTGACGGGATTAATTACATTAATTTGCCAGATAATGGCATTGTTTATAATTCAGAATCGCGCGTTGCTGTTCCTAATTGGCATTTTGTTGCTAAGGGTTCGTTTGTTTTAAATGTTAATGAACTGAATTATCAATTTGACAACATTAACGGTGAAATCTGGCTTAACGGCGACACCGGGGACACTTACGACAAGGACAACAACTTATTCAACAATCAGACACATTTTCCAAATTTATTACCACCAGAATTACCGAGTGGTGAAAATAAGATTTCAATTACGGCAGATGCGGGTGTGGTTACCAGAGCGGAATATATGCCGAAATGGAGGCGATTGATCTAATGGCACTAATTACAATTGGTAAGATTCCAGAAACTGATTACAGTGTTTATGATTATCTTTTAGATTATCCTCACTGGTATCAGAGTGTTAACAGTGATTTTTCTACACCAGGATTAACATTAAGCGATACGGTTAGTTGCCTAGTAACCTGGAATGATAACCAATATCCCACTTTACAATTAACTTATCCAAGAGATGGTATTCATGCAAAAAAACTGAAAGAAAATACCTATATTATGGTTGATATTAATGCCAAGTTTGTTCATCAAATTTTTAAAATTGTGCATGTTCAACGTGAAGATAAGCAGTTAGTGATAGATGCTAACCACATCTCTTCTACACTTAATGATGCAACTGTTTCTGATAGCATTCAGATTGTATCGGGGACTGCGCAAGACTTGATGAACCAGGTACTTAACACAATGCAGCCAGCTAAGGACTTTACTTTTGATAGTGATGTATCAACTGTCAGCAATATCAACGTTGAGAAAGGCCAACAGGCAGGTTCAATTTTAATTGATCCTGATGCTGAAGGTGATGCAGCTGTCCAATCTGTTTTAGGGCTATTCGGCGGAGAATTAGAGTTTGACAATTTCGATATTCATCATTCTAAAAATGCCGGTACTGATACTGGCATTATTGTTGATTACGGTAAGAACATTCAATCTATTAGCCAGGACAGAAACATCGAAAACATGTGGACCGGTGCCGTATTTGTAGTAACATACACTCCAGGTCAAGCGATTGCCACCGAAGATAATACTGATTGGAATAATTGGGAATCTGATTATTCAAGCGTGGCTAGCGTCTATATGGCAGGTGGCTCAGTTAACATTTATGATTCGCCAGTTGAAGGGCAACGGTTAATTGGCTCGCTAAATAATAACGATAAAGTTAACCTAGGTACAGTTGTCCACGATGGCGATTTTACGCCAGATGGAAAATATCAAATTAACACTGTTAATGGTGATGATTGGTACCCAATCAAAGGTGGTGGCTGGATTGATGCCAACTGGCTTAACTTTGATAAAAGTGGCGATTATCTGGTTAATAATGTAACTGGCGATGCTGTTATTAAGGGTGACGATATCAACGACGAATCTGGTGCTGGTACTAGAATTAGCATGTCTGGAACGGCGGTTGTTGCTTATAAAGAAGGTGGCAATATTCACGGCTACTACGCACCGGACATTGGACCTAGTCATTACCGTACTGGTACAACTTATAAAAACGGTACGGTTGTACGCTACGATATGGCCGAGCGTAACCAGAATGGCGATATTTGGTACAGAATAAGAGATCATGAATGGCTATATGGTCCGCACTTATCGCTGAGCCAAGAAGGAGCTTATAAGGAATACAATAATTCAGGTTATGGCACGATTAAGGAAGGCGCTGTTAAGTATCATTGGGATGCTAAAAAGCATGAAATGGTACCAACTGAAACTACTGTTGTAACTCATGGCAAAAGTAAAAAGCCTTATCGGTATGTTAAAGGCAAGAAGGTGCCTAATAAATCCTATTGGAAAGAAAAAGAGAAGAAAACTAAAGTTAAGGCCCATGCCGGCAAAGCTACAATTGATAAAACTATTGTGCAAAATGGCAAGACTTACCACCACACTAAATACGGTTGGGTGAGCTCAAGTTCAATTGATTACCATAAAAACGGAATGGTTAAACCGAAATCGTGGGATGAGATTTTAAAACAGAAGCTAAAAGATCATTCGAAAGTTGAAATTTATGATACGCCCGACAGCCGAAATGCATCTAACTGGTCAATTCCAACCGGTGCCAGTTCAGAAAACGGTGACTTCACTATCGGTGGTCATGAAGCTAAAGGAGGCGATGGTAAGACCTATATCGAAGTGATCTATAAAGGTCATGTGGGCTGGATCCCGGAAGATAATCTGGATAACTCAAGTTTACATTCACCAGATGATGACGAGACTAGTGGCAGTGATGATTACGATGCAAATGTTGATGAATCACAAAAAGAGGTCACAGTCAAAGTTGGCCCAATGTATGCAGATGGGTTCGGCATTGATATCAACGTTGATAAGGTTAACACTGTAGACTTAAGTGGGAATTTTCAGCATGACGATCAGGATCTATCAGGACAACAACCTGATGGTACTTTCGTTGCAACGCAAGCTGACATTGACCAGCTTACTCAACTTGGCCAAAACTATCTGATTGAACACAAATATGGCCATATCAACGTTTCGACTACATTGACTTATAAAGAGATGTCTGGAATTAATGCTGATATGACTCAATTAAGTCTATACGATAAACTTTATGTTCGTTTTAAGCAGTACGATATCCAGGAAACTGCTGAAATCACTGGTACTGTATTTGATTGCTTATCTCACCACTATCAACAGATTCAACTCGGACAACCACCTGAAACGTGGCAGCATTTGATGGAAGCCGCAATCGATAGTAAATCGAATGAGCGTTTCAAAAAAACTAGTCAATCGATTAAAAAAGCTTATGGATTAACCGATTCAGTCGCTAAGGCTTTAAAATTAGAAGGCAAACAACGGCTAGAAGCCGAAATGAGAATCGGTAAAGAAATTGGTATTGTAAGTGATAAAACTGGTCAACTTGAAGTACAACAAGATCAGTTTGATAAAGCGTTGCAAGATTATCATGAGCAAATGCAAGAAGCCAAATCAGTTATTGAGTCAGGTGGTTCAGCAGTTTTACAATTTATTGATGCTTCTGGAAATCAAACTTACAAAGATCCCGTAGAAATTGTAGCTAAAAATAATGAAGGATCACTAATATTTAATAATCATGGGTTAGGTTTTTTCAGTCCAAATGGCGAAACACGCACTGCAATACGGTATGACGGCTGGGTTGATGCCGAATATATTAACGCAGGAGTTATCCAATCACTTAATGCAAAAAATCTAGTGGTTAACGGTTCATTGGTAAGCCATATTGGCGATACTACGTT
Organism: Lactobacillus sp. B4015; assembly: GCF_026536055.1. Classification (NCBI taxonomy): domain Bacteria; kingdom Bacillati; phylum Bacillota; class Bacilli; order Lactobacillales; family Lactobacillaceae; genus Lactobacillus; species Lactobacillus sp. B4015. The sequence goes on along the minus strand of NZ_JAFNOY010000014.1, from coordinate 14,704 downwards.
AACGGTTGGCGCAATTAATGATGCCTTGCCTTCAAGTGTTAGTGGCCTAATCACTGGAACACATGGTGTAGTAGTCGCTAACGGAAATGATGCTGTTGTTATTAATAGTAAAGGAATCTGGCTAGCTCGCGATGGTGGTGTTAATGGTAGGGTATCTAGTTATGAGGCTTATATAGCTGGCCTATCTTTTAACAACGGTCATATCTATGATAATAATGGCATGTTTTTGAAAAATGCCGACGGTATCGCTTCAATTCAAGATTGGGTCCGTAGGCATTGGAATGGTAAGTCAAGTCAATGGGATTTTATGTAGGTGAAAAAATGGATAAACAATTAAATCAGTTGGCCAGTAATATGGCCGTTCAAATTGGAAATTTAAATTTAGAATTATCAAAAGTACAAGCTGACAATGAGCAACTGCAAGAGCGTAATGCGCAATTGCAAGAAACAATTAACACATTAAGAAAGGAGGGTAAACATGAGTCTAGCGCTGATCACACTGCCAACTAATAAGTCAATCAGCACGGTTAGCGACCATGTCCGAAAAATTGGCCAAGGAGAAAAAGGGCAAAAATTAGATGTAATCGTAACTGATGCTAATGGCAGTGGTTACGATTTAACCGATAGGAAAATTACTTTTTCTGAAAACAAAGAGGGCGGCAAAATCGTTAGTGACAACGAAACCGCTCATTTTAATGTAACAGATGAAAAAGCCGGCAGATTTACATACACTTTGGCGGATGCAGTCTATGCCGCTAGTGGTATTGCTTGGTTTGATATTAGCTCAAAAGATGGCGACGTAATTGATACTACCAAGAGTTTTAATATTGACGTAATTCAGGACGAAACTATCCACGTCAATAACGATAACTATGTATCTTCATTAACAGCATTGGAAACGCACTACAAAGCAGTCATTCAGAAAACCGAAGATGATAGTGATGCACTATTCAAGAAGTGGCAAGCTGACATAGACCAACTGATTAAAAATGGTAATACAAATATCCAGACTGTAATTGACAGTGCTAATCAATTAATTAACAACTGGAAAAACGAATTAATCAATCAGCAAAAAGCTATTACTGATTTGCAAACTGATTGGAAAAATCAGACGGAGCAGATTAATGCTGATTACAATGCACAAAAGAAAGCCATCCAATCAGCTGCGGATAATCAACTGTCTGCCAATAAGACAGCCAGTGACAAAGCTATTGCTCAAATTGAGACCGACAAACAAGCTGCAATTAAGCAGGCTAATACCGATTTTCAAGCAAAGTTGGCAAGCATTCAATCTGATTACAACACTTGGAAAGCCAATGCAATTGATGACTTTCAAAGTCAGATTAATAAGCTTGCTAGCGAACTGAAAAACGATGAGGATGCTCAAGCTAAATTACAGCAAGCCATTGATTCCGCAAATAAGGCTATTGCCAATATCAACAATGTTGATTTTACTAAATTTGCACATTTAAGCGATTTAGAGAATTATTATGATAAAGCAACCATGGACCAAAAGCTTGCACAAGCAGGTAAGTTAAAGCAGATTAGTGTTAACGGTGGTGATCCAATTGACCCAGACGCAGACGGTGTGGCCAATTTGGACATTCCACAGCCTGATTTATCAAGCTTAGAAACTAAAACAGATGCTAAAACTGCACATGATACTCTAACCGCTGATATTGCTAAACGGGTTTTGTCTATCAATGACGTCATGGCTGATAAAGACGGCAAGGTGGTATTGCCCGACTTTAATCATCCAACAAAGATTTTTAAAGATGCTAAAGTTGATCCGAACACACTAACTTCTACTGGTATATATGAGTTGAAAAACTCTGACTTGCAGATTAGCTTAGACAGCTTACCGGGCTTCACACAGACTAATGCAACATATGGTTACATTTTGATTGTTAATAACGCTGCCCTTGATAACACCTTTCAGGTAATTATTTGCCGACAAATGCAGGATTTTATCTTAGATTATCGTTATATAAATAAAACTTACAGCGACTATCCTAAATTCAATCGCGTCATTAATACACAGGATTTAAGCAACGTGCAAAATCAGATGATTGAAATGAAACAGTCGATGATGAGGTCATGGACAGGCACATTAACGCAATATCAGGTATTAACCAGTTATGACCCAATGACAATTTACTTTATTATTTCAGATTACGAGGTGGTGGTTAAATGACGCTATCAAATATATTTTTTGGTAAAAAAGTAGTTCAACAAGCATATCTCAACAATGCGCTAATTTACCAGTCGAAAGGTTGGGAGACATTGCCAAGCACTTGCAGTGAAGTGTGGACGAAAGAATTGGGTATTGTAAATACAGACACGGTTAACCAATGTTTGACTGATTCAAATAATAATATTTATATATTAACACATTACCAAATTTTTAAATTGAATTCCGAGGGAACTTTAATTTGGTCCAAAACAATTGCCGATATTCAGCGAATTGCAATTGATACTAACAATGATGTCTATATAGCTTTAGCAGATATTAATTATTCATATATAGCTAAACTAGATAATAATGGAAATATTGAAAATAAATTTAAACTAGATGGATATTTATGCAATGTAATAACTAATTTTACTATAGATGATAATTATTTTTATATGTCAAGTAATTATAATAATGATTCTAATCGTTATTTTTTTAAGATTGATAAACAAGGAAAATTAATTAAACAAGCTTCTTTAAATCTAGACAGATCAACTTTAGTTGCAAACGATTCATTTTTATACGCAGGATTAGAAAATAAATTAATAAAAATAGATAAAAGTAATATATCCAACTATACCCCCTTATGCACAACGCCATCTAGTTATACCGTTGGTAACGTTGTTTTAGATGGAATAGGTAATGCTATTTTTACTGATATATATGGAGCAGTTTATAAATATAATTTTGAAAATAAAGTATCAGCTGAATACAGTCGAAAGATAGTGGATTCAAATCCCACTATTGCTCTAGACTATCAAAAAAATCTCTACTTTATTTCAGATGAATCAAATGTTACAGGTTATATATTAGGTCTAATGAAATATAGTTGTGATGGTACTTTGATTTTTGACATACAAATTTTAACTAATCATGATAATTCAATGTTCCACGGTAAATTAGTCGTTGATAATAATGGTAATATTTATTATTTATATAATAAATATAATAGTGACTTAAATTATAGTTTAATGATCAAAAAATTGATTAACATAGAAAAGAAAGGAAATTAAACAATGGCTGAATGGCAAGACGATTTAAAAGAACAAGAAAAATTAGTGGATGAAACAGGCTACTTCAAGCAGATCGTTTACGTTTCAAATGATCAATTTGATTGTTTACCAATTCCAATTCCAGCAAAACTAAATGCTGATTTTGCTTATCCTTTTATTGCTAAGGAACCAACCGGTATGAACAATCCAAAATTTGATTGGACAAAACACGTGTGGGTTGACCAGGATGCTGCAAATACCAGCGTCCGTTTAACGAATGCTGAAAAAGAAATTCAAACCGCTCAAGAGCAAGCCAAAACTATTTCAACTGAAAATCAGACTTTAAAGGACAGCATAAGTAATATTGAAAAGGGTCAAAAAGATCAAACTCAGACTTTAGCTCAAGTAGTACAGATGGTGGCACCTTTATTAACATCTAAAACGAATGATGGAGGTAATACTAATGCTTAACATTTTTAAGAATTTGGCAACTATGTTTTACAATTCTGGCTATTATGACAAAGCTATTATTGCTTCGTTTGTTAAAATTGGCACGCTAAATGCTGACGATTATCAAGAGATTACAGGTGATAATTATGTTGCGCCGACTGCTTAGTAATATTAATGATAATTTTGAACAATCTTTAGCTGGTATATCAATTGCTTTAATTGGCGCATCCTTATGGTTAGACAGAAACTATTTCTTCTGGCCGCCTGAATTGACAAGCACGATGAATGACCAAAGGTTAGACATTACCATTTTAATTTTGGGGATTGGGCTATTAATATCAGCCTTAATTGATAATAAAAGTAAATTTTGGCAGCACTTGCTTTTAATACTTTGCGGTGCTGTTATTTTTATGCTTGCGCTAACTCAATTGTGGCACGGTTTTTTGGCAGGTCAAATGCGGATGGCTCACACCGTCATTGGCGATTTAATAATATTTATCTTAATAGTGAGAGCAGCATACAAGAGTTAGGAGGGTGGTCACTTGCATGATTTAATCAATTTGCTACAAGTGATCGGCGGCTTTGTTGGTGCATTTGCAACAGCACTTGCCGTTACCCACAAATCCAATAAAGCAGATTACGAAGCAATTATAAAAGAGTTAACAGCAGAGAGGGATGAGTTTAAAAAAGATTACTACAAACAGAAAGAAAAAACTGAAAAACTTGAAGAAGAATTGAGAAGGCGCCAATAGGCGTTATTTTTTTGGAGGAAAATATGAGCGTTAAAGAAATTTTCGATATTGTTTATGCATTGTTAGTTGCAGTAGCAATCATTGCTTACTGTGCAGTTAAGATTTATGGCACAAAACATGAGATTAAGAATAAGTGGATTGCACAGATCCCTGATTTAGCAGCTGGCTTTGTCCATGAGGCTGAAACAACCGGCGATAGTGGCGAGAAAAAAATGGATCTGGTAATTAACAGTGTTTGTGCAATTCTGCGACAACACGGAATTAAGATTACACCAGAAATTGAATCGTTAATTAGGGCTTTTGCTGAAAGAGAAGTTGCAAAAATGAAGGAGGTTAAATAATGAAGAGAAAATATACTTATGCTTTAAGCGACCGTGAAGGCAGTTCTCAAATTGCTCAACGTAAGTTTATCGTAGCTCACTCAACGGCAACGCCTAACGGAGAAGCGTGGGCAGTAGCCCGTAACATGAAACGTGGTATAAACACTAGCTATACCTATGTTCATCTAGTAATTGATGATAAAAATATATATCAGGTTGGTGCGTTAGGCTATGTTGCTTGGGGAGCGGGAATGCCAGCTAATAACATGGCGCCTGTCCAGATTGAATTGTGTGAATTCACGAACCACAGACGGGCGATGAAAGCCTATAAGCACTACGTTAACTGGCTTCGTTGGTCAGCCAAGAAATACGGTATTCCGTTAACGCTTGATGATAATAAATCAACTGGTATTAAGACGCACTCATGGTTAGTTCAACATGGTTACAGCAATACTAACCACACTGACCCTTGGGGTTACTTAAATAGTTTAGGTATTTCAAAAGCGAAGTTTGCGAAGGATTTGAAGAAAGGATTCAGTGGAATAAACATTAAATTAACGAAATAAAAAAAGCCACTCTGGACTTATTGTCTGGGGTGGTTTATTTTTGTGCAATAAAAAAGTAATATATAGGATAAAAGAGTTTTTAATTTGGCATTAAAGGTAAATAATTATGATACATTATGTAATAAATTTAATTTTAATATTGGTTTTTTTGGTAGCTTATTTGAAAATGATAACATCTTCCAAAAGAAAAAATGAAAAAACAAAAGAAACTACCAATGACCAAATAGAGCTAATTTGCTGGGATATAATTTCATTATTAGCATTTTGCTTGTTCGTATTTATAAACGCAAAAGATGCTGACTCGAAGTGTTTTTATATTTTTGTTTATATCTTGTCTTTGTTCGTAGGGTTATCTGCTATAAGTGAAGTAAGAAAAAAGAATGAAGATATGGTAGACTATCTACTTTATACCCTCGTATATATAGAGATGATTACATTCATAAGTTTTTTAATTCAACAACTTGAAGGAATTAAATATACTAAAAAAGGTCAGGTAAATACAGAATTTCTTCTTTTTCTTTCAATTGGTGTTATGCTATCGATGATTGCGATATGGTGTATTTACTTCCAGATGTCAAAACTCATACATGAAAATATTAAAAATAATGATTTAATTGATTTGAAAACACTCTTTTTGAAATCTACTTTTCAATCAATAACAGCTTTCATAGCACTTTATGGACTAGCAAGTTCTGGACTACCAAATTTTTATTTAACATTTGCTTTATTCATAAATGCTATTGCAGCGTTTAGTTATCCAATTTTAGATATAAATAAATATATACATCAAAAAGAAACAGAGTTCTCTGAAAAAAATTTTGCACCAATCAGACCAATTGATGAATCCAAAGAGTAGATATTAACAAAGCCGCTCTAGGAAAACCTAGGGTGGCTATTTTTGTGTGCTATAATGTATGCAAACTAGTGTTTGTAGAGGGATAAAAATGCGCAAAAAATATAATCAGAAAGAATTCGATCAGATTCTCGACAATTTTTTTAAAACTTATCAAGACCGGGGTATGAAAAAGTGGCAGGGGCTTATGCTAAGCGATCATACTGCTGCTATTAATCGAGATAACCAACAGAGAGCAGTTGTTTATTCTAAAAAGTCAACTATGTCAGAGGAGCAGACTAGTGAGCTTCTGATGACAGCCTACGCTAACCACCGTCAAGTGGCAGTGCAGTTGAAAGAACTAGACGTAGAAGGCCACATCCAGCCTGATATAGTTGGGTTTGTCGAAGGCTATCACATCGATGAGATCATGATATCTGGCGAATGGGTGGATCTGAGCAACATAAATAATGTCGATATGATAGAATAGATTTTGGAAAGATGATTCTTTCCGAACTTCCTTTTTTATGGTATAAAAATCGCCTTTGGAAAATCCTAGGCGATTTATTTTTTTGCAATAAAAAAGCTCCCAACGTGGGAGCGGTATAAAGTAAAAGAGTTGCGAAATGAACTCTAGACAATAATAGCTTTTTTTATCTTTTTAAGCAAATATTATTGACAATACACGTACGTAAGTGTATTATATATATGTAAGGAGGTGAGAGATATGAAAAAGAAAAAACGAAAACATAAAAAAAGTTCTAAAGCGTCAACTTTAGAACAAGCAGGAGCAATTGCTTCGATTATAGCCGCAATCATAACATTGCTCGAATATCTAGGGATTAAGCCCTGGAGGTTATGAGGAACCGAAAGGTTCCTTTTAGCCATACAATAAACTAAAATGGAGGAAAAATCAATGAGTAAGCGTATGGCATGGACAATTATTTTTATTTGTTCAATTATAATAATAATATTAAAACTCTTAACAAGGTAGGTAATAAAATGGTTAGCGAAGCTAAAAAGAGAGCTAATAAAAAATGGAATGACAAAAACAGGGCAAGAATGACCTATATAAGGCGTCGCTCTGATTCTAAAAATTTTATTTTGAAGTTTGCGACTGAGGAAGATTTAGAAAAAACCCTAGAATATGTCAATCAGAGAAAAAAATATTTAAAAAATTGTTGACAATACACATACGTACGTGTATTATATAAGTATAAAGTAAAAAGAGTTAAGAAAGGACTTTTAAAAATGAGAATTACAGAAATCGCAAAAAATGGACAAGCTACTATGATTTACAAAACAGCAGATGAATTAACAACTGAAGAACGTGAGATGTTAATCTTACCTAGCAATATGGAGATGGAAGATTACGCTGATTTTCAAGTAAGATACAACCGTAAAGGTCAATTACTAGGTGTTAAGGGCAATGCCTTCTCAGAAGCTAAAAATGAGTCAATCAAGGAAGAAAGTGCTAAACCAGATGCTTTAGATGCTTGTCAATTACTGTTTGGCAATTGCCACAGTAAAGCCTACCGTATTGCTAAGAATAAGGCAGGAGCAACTTCAGCAGAAATTACTGCTGCTAGAAAGATTGTGGCAAGCAAATGAACTATTCGTTTGATGCAAGTAAGCTAATTGATGAACTATCTGCTGATATTGCAGAAGATGGCAATGTAGACGTTTGGGGCTACTGGATTGTTATGGATAATAACCAGGAGATTTACTTCGATTATTATCCGCTCGATGATCCAGAGCTTGAAAACGATCCTGATTACAAATCTGTTTCTGATTTTGATAAAAAAGTATTTGAAACTTACCCCAATTTTTTAAGAAAGAAAATTAAGGCCAGGGATTTATTAGAAATCTTTAAGGCTGAAAATGAAGCAATATAAAAAAAAGCTCTAGCATAATTTGCTAGGGCTATTTTAATGTTCGCCAAAATGTTCGCCGACTTTGTAATTAATTATTATTAACAGTTAATAATAATTCTGAAAACTTTGTTATTTCAATGATTATAAAAATGTAAAACTGACAAATCACATATAAATACCCTGTACTCTCCTTAAAATAAGAAACAAACTTGTAATCAAAGTCTTTACAAGCTTGTTTTAATTTTATACGGCAAATGCACGGTATAAAAATTCTATTTTTGCTTAACATCAGTGAATTTGATTACTTTTCCTCTAATTTAGAAATACTAATCGCAAATTCTATTTAATATTTGCATAATTTTGTTTTATGTCTGCTAACAAGATAAACACCTAACTAAAAAACTAGTTGGCTGTTTCTTTTATATAAGTTAACTGTATCAGCTAGCATTCTATATGGAATGCCATACTGCTCAATAAATTGAATTGGCTCATCAAAACAGTCATATTGTTTTGATGCATAATTAAAAATCAAATTTAGTGAGAATAGGTCTGCACGACGTTCATTCGGCGTTAAAGGTGTTCCACAATAATTGGATAAACCCGGTTCCCCAGCTAAAATATGACCAATTTCGTGACCAATTATGAAAGGTAACTCTTTTTTATTTTTCCAATTTATATTGATAATAATCAATTGTTTGCTTTTGTCGGACAAAGAACTGTATTCTGGTTTGGTAAATATTTGTAAAACGCCAATTTTGTGTTTAAAGGCATAATTATATAGCCAAGCAATTAAATTACTCACGACGTTTACCTCTTTCAATGTCTGAATCCATAAGATTTTTAATAATATCAAGATAATCATTAGGAATAGGTCGGCCACGGTAGGATAATAATTCATCATTTTCAATATCAATCGCATGGCGTTCCTTGATATTAATGGGGGAAGGATCATCAGTATTACCAAGTAGATAATCGGTTGAAGTATGTAATACATTAGCAACTTTTTGTAAGTTATTACTTGTTGGGGTTTGCTTTTTCCAACGATAAATTGAATTAGTTCCTATACCAGCTAAATCATTTACCTTTGCAAGAGTTAAATGATGTTTTTTGGCTAATTTCTTTATTCTTTCAAACGTGCACATATCAAGGATCTCCCTATCCTTGACAAAAAATATTAGCGAATTCACTATTATTATGTTGACTATTTAGCGAAAACGAGTAATAATATATTTGTCAATTAAATCACTTACGGTTTTAAGTAAATAAATGACCACTGCAATTGTATGGGGATACTGTTCAATAGCATTTATTTACTATGCCTTTATATTAGCGTTTGCGCTAATATAAGTCAATCTTATTACGCGATTTAATGATGAAATTTTTTACGTAGAATGGAGGAAGTGAAGAATATCGACAAAATTATAGAGCTAGTAACCTGTAATTATAAATTTAAGTAAAAGTTGAAAAGGGTAGATTATCGCACACTATTAAAAGTTGAGCGAAAATTCTAAATATTAACGGGGCAAAGCCAAAATAATTATCCTTTATTGAAGCAAGCCCCAATGATATATACATTAGGAATATTTTATTGGATATGAAGTGCAACCAAACAGTTCGACATTTTATAATAAGCAAATTTTGATACACGATTTCGATAGTCAATTGAAGTCGTGTATTTTAATTTGGCTTTTTTCTCGAATGTGCTAATGCGATCGATTGTTTGGTGGTCGACTATGTCATGTCTTTTTTTGCGAACTCGTTCTTAAACATCGTCTTTAAGTTTATACTTAATTAATATAAACTTTTATGACCGCTCCATAGAGTCTTTAGAATAATTAGAATTAGCGTATGGCTTAAACATGGACGCATACAATTCTTCAGGATTAGCCCTATAAGTTTGTTCCAAGTTGAAGATTTCGCTTTAACTTACTTAAATAATTTTATCATCGAAAAACGACCTCCAAAATTGTTCTAATTTCGGAGGCCGTAACACTTTTTAAACTTCTTTGGTTTAATTTTAAAAAATATGTTTAATGACGACTTCAATTCTTTGGTTTTAAATGTTCTGCGTAAGTCCGAATGTTGTTTTGTACAAATTCCTGTGGTTGAATTTGAAAAAGCGAATCTGGAAAGGAATGTTGCATAATGGCTTGACCCAAGTTAAGTAGAATTAGATTATCAATTTCCACTTTCAAGTCAATGTCCTGGGCAATTTCGCCATTATTTTGCATTTGCGCAAATTTTTCTTCTAAAATATTTCTGATTAAATCAAGTAAGCTTTTAATTACTTTTTTTAGTTCAGGTAATTTTTGTGATTCACGAATACCGGTCAAAAATAACGCTAAGTGCTGTTCAATAAAACCTTGGTAGATTACAGAAAAATTCATGATATCTTTTTCAATGTCACCAACAAGCTGGTAATTATCCCCGACTGTTTGAATATCTTGACGATATTCGGCTACAAGTTGCTGCAAAATACTATATTTATCTTTAAAGTGTCTAAATAAGGTACTTTCATTAACTTGTGCGGCTTGAGCAATTTTTTTTGTAGTTGTTCCTTGATATCCATTTTGAATTAATAAATGTGAAAAAGCTGCCAAAATCCTTTGTTCAACATCACCAGCCATGTTGATCACCTGCCTTAACTTAATTCATCAAATTTTAACGTTGGTTGCTTGTGTCTTATTGTAACAATTATCATATTAACTAACAAGATTCCTACCAGGAGTAGCCAAAAGCCGATTTGTTGCTCCGAAGAAAATGTCCCTCCATAGAGGAAATTAAAGTCAGACTGAATCCCGTAGTATACCGGAGATATGTAATGAACAAGATTAAAGAAAGAATTCATTCCAATCAGTGGAATAATTCCGGCTCCTGAAACGACTTGAATCATTGTCAAAATAATATTAATCGGAGTTCCGATTTGTCCTAATAATAGAAGTGCTATTGTGTTGAAGTTGTAGTAAAGGAAAATTGCCAATGTATGTCCAAACATGATGTTCAAATAATTTGCCATGGATCCTGGCAAAATTTTAAGATCAATCGCACTCACAATTAGGCTCGTTAAAAATGCTATCAGCAAATAAGTACATTCCAAATATGCAAATGACTTCCACCGGCCGATTTGAGACGCAAATTTAGTATATACACCATAAAGAAGTAGTGCTCCCATGAGCGTTCCTAAATTAAGTGTGATGTTGATAAAGAAAGGGGCTAGGGCATTGTTTAAACCCTTCGGAACAGAATTGCGGTGCTGAATAGTAAAAGAAGAAGTTTTACTCTGTTGTGCTAATGCCTTTTGCTTGCTTTGAGAAACAATTTGCTGCTTTTCCTTCAAAGCCTTCTTTACTACTTGTTTTTGTCTTAAAGCAGTTTGCGTTTTTAGCTTTTTAATTAAAGCTGGCTGCATTTGTTTGGGTGCTTGAGCAAATGAGCGTCGAGCAGTATTTATTTCAATTTCTGCGTTTGCCCTTTGCTTATTTAGCTCTAATTGCAATTTAGCTAGCTGTGGCTTGGCTATTTTAATTGTCTGACGTTGAACTTGTATTTTCTTGTCAATTTCTTGGCCCATTTTATTGGCTACCGCATTCAAAGAACTACTTACCGACATTTGGTTTGATTCATTAAGATAAAATTTCACTTTAACGTTTTTGCCTTGTAAAAGGTTGTGCTTGAAGTGTGCTGGAATTGCTATCAGCAGGTAACTCTTTCGCTGATCTAGATTCTGTTTTCCTTTTTTGAGATCAGAACTAATTTTTACATGTTTGAACGGAGCTTTAGCTTTAATATTTTCGGCCAGATCCTCGCTGTCAGGGTCTTGATTAATAATTTCGATGGGCAATTCTTTAATCTTGCTTGGCATGTTCTTATACCCTGAATCATATATCCAGAATACTAGTCCACCAAAAATAACGGTAATCAACAGTGCAATTACAGTTCCGCGACTGCTGATAAATTTTTTGAAATTCATATTTTTAACCTCACTTTTTATTTTGTGTTTGGTGTAGAATAGCATCTTTAATTTTTTAATGCAAGCAAGTACTTGCTTTTTGTTGAACAAAATATTTTATTGGGAAAGCAAAAAAAGGGTGAACTAGTTGGTTCAGCCCTTTTGCTTATAAATATTTTTTTCTTTAGCTTTTACATCAAAAAAATCTGAATATCCAAATAATTAAATTCAGTAAGCCATGACTAAAAATGACCATTTTAATGTCTTTCGTTATTAAATATATTAGAGAAAAACTTAGCCCACTTATAAATAATTGAAAAGTTGACCAAGAAAGCTCGTATCCATGTGCAAAAGCAAACAGCAGACTAGTGAGAAGAATTGCTAGCCAAAGATTAAGCTTTTTAAAAATCCCGCCTTGTAAGCTACCTTGAAATAGCAATGATTCAAATATAGGACCCGATATAACCAAGGTGAAAAAAACAATCGCGCCTAGTTAAGTATGAAGTAATCTAATTAAATCATTGTCGTTTGAACTTCCTAATTTTAAAACATTTCCAATTATCGATTCAATGAAAGTTGACAGTATTGTAAAACCGAAAGAAATCAGTAGATTTTTTATGCTTAATTTGACTGACCAGATCGGCGTGCCGTTAACTTTTTTATAAAGCGGATAAACAGATACAAAACCAACTAGACAGCCAATTATCAGAACCAATACATGGTGCCAAATATTGACATTGTTCCTTGTTTCATTGTCACATATTATATATGCAAGTGTTGGCGCTTCCATAAAAATAAAGGAGAACAGAAACCAGATAAGGAAACCAATGGCTTTTAATAAAGATAAAGTTATTTTTCCTAGTTGTTTCATAATGCCAGATGTTCCTTACTTATATTTAAAGATGCCTAAAAGTTCAGGCAACTCGATTAAATCTTCGAAAAGATTTTTAATTATCGCTAATATTTTGACTAAACTCATAGCCACAATGACTACTCACTTGAAATAGGTCAAATATTTCCTAGTTCTTGTTTGTAAAAACCATTTTTTTCCCAAGACATGGAACATATACCTAAATCGGACTAGCCGTCCAAAGAATGTGCTTTTAAAGTAATTACATTCACTTTTCTTAAAAGACCTAGCTATAAAAATAAAGAGTGTCTACAAACGCTCTTTATTTTCAGTAGTAATCTATCTGACTAATTTATACCAGCCCTTAGCTTTCGGACATTGCCAGAAATATTTACCATGAGCTTTAAAATAGCCGTTAGCCCAACCCTTATGAGTTACCAGCCATTCGTAACTAGCAACATCACGAATATGAACTTTTTGACCTTTTCGCAATGTTTTGGAAGCAACCGCATGGGTCTTATATAATGGATAAGTAATTTTCATTTTATAAATTTTGACTGGCTTAATTACTTTGACCTCGCGCGGCTTAAAGTAATATTCTTTCCAATATTTTGCCTGAACGTTTTGCCCAAAAACATTCAAGGATAACAAAACGCCAAAAATGACTAAAAATGACATTAGTAAAGATTTCCGTTTCATATAGACCTCCTAATTTAATTACCAATATTATCTTGTTATAAACAATAGTTTGCCGATATTTAATCTTAGTTGCAGTCAAACTAAAGCTATATTGATATATTTGCACTATTATCGAATTTAGACAAGAGCAGATTTATTACTCTTTTATCATTTAGCTAGTCCAAGATAAATTTTGATTTTATGTTCAATAAATTTAATATCTTCATTGAGTTGATCCTGTTCTTGATGCAATAAATCCAATTGTTCAAAAAGAAGGACCAACCTTTGGGGAATTGTTTCGTCACCCTGGTAACGCAATTTGGCGTATTCCTGCATTTTTTTAATACTCATGCCGGTTTTCTTCAGTCTAAGAATAAACTTGACCCAATTGATATCTTTATCTGTATATACACGACGGTTGTTTCTGTCGCGGCTTGAAAATATTAATCCCTGCTTTTCGTAATATCGCAGCGTATCAATCGACAGACCACATAATTTAGAAAATTGACCAATAGAATATTGCATAATATTTATCTCTTCTCATCTGTTTTTAAGATAATAATTACATTCAACTTTTTTTGTGTCAACTTAAAAAAAGTGGTTGACGTGGAGTATACTCCAGCATTTATTCTATAGCAGTAATTTGAATTAGCGAAAAGGAGAATAACATGGCAGAAAATAATCGTTACGAAACTGGTTTAAAGAATTTAGCTAAAGTTGATCAAGAAGCTGGTCAAGCAGTTATCGATTCATTAGCAGGTTTGCCAGAAGATGTTGGTAAATACATTATTGAATTCGCATTTGGCGATATTTATGATCGTGGTGTTTTAGACTTAAAGCAAAGAGAAATGATTACTATTACTAGTTTGCTTTCACAGGGCGATACTGCACCACAATTAAACGTTCACATCAATGGTGCTTTAAATGTTGGATTAACTAGAGAAGAAGTAATTGAGACTTTCATCCAAGCCATTCCTTATGTTGGCTTTCCTAAAGTTTTAAATGCTGTTAATGTAGCTAAACAAGTATTTAAAGACCGAGACGAACAGGGAAAGTAAAATTTTAATTATCAACTAAAAACTAGAACCAAAAAATATACAAGTAAAAAAATCACTTCATTATCTGAAGCTAACCCCTAAAACTGGACGTTAGTTTTATATCATTTTACTTAAGGCTTGATTCCGATATTGAATCGGAGTTAAGCCTTT
>NZ_JAFNOY010000013.1:0-64439 GCF_026536055.1 Lactobacillus sp. B4015 | reverse complement strand
AAAGGCTTAACTCCGATTCAATATCGGAATCAAGCCTTAAGTAAAATGATATAAAACTAACGTCCAGTTTTAGGGGTTAGCTTCAAAGATTGCCAACGGTTTTTATTATTGTTTTAAAGACCTTTTGTACTTACGTAACTTCTTTAATACCCATTCATAATGGCTAGAAGTATTCGAAATAAAATAGGTTCCCAAAGTATTATTCCTGGTCCAAGAAAAAACATTCTTGGTAAATAGTTGATCATTAGAAAAAGTCGCAAGTAATTTCATTACCTGCTGGTGACTTTTAGCCAGTAATTCTTCAGCTTCTTTTAAACTGGTTTTCTGGTGTTTTTGCCATATTTGTTGATTCATTTCACCATAATTACGCCAATTATAGCCATCTTTATTTTACAGTTGCATATTTACCTGCTAATCTACCAAAAGTTTGAGCATGACTGCAAGTCAAGCCTGGAACCCGATCTTCATAAGAACCCCAGAAAAAGCCTCCAGAGCAATTCCCTGCAGCATATAATCCTTTGATTGGATTATTATTTTCATCCATTACTTGCATATGATTATTGATATGTAATCCGTCAAGCGTTGCCAATAAAATTCCGCTAAACCATGCTCCATAGTATGGCGCACCTTTTACAGGTATCAAACGGCTTTTTTCTTTTCCAAAATCTTTATCACAACCACTTTCAGCAAGCTCATTATATCGGCTAATCGTTTTAAACAACTGCTTTTGAGGTAAATGAAGCTTCAATGCTAGATCATTAACCGTATCGGCTTTTTGAACCAATCCTTCTTTTATTTTTTCTTCATTTTGTTCTTTTCTTCCGGCTATATCCTTATTTCCTGGCCATCCAACTCTTGAGCAGCCTAATGTATGAAACTCCTTTAATCGGTTCATGGTTTCTTCATTCCATATAAGTACTTCAATATTTCCTGGTTGGTGCATCAAGGCGTTCATATCAAATTGATAAGGAGCACTTTCGTTGAAAAATCTCTTTCCTTTTAAATTCACTTTCAAAAATGGAAATGAGCCAAGATTATATTGGTGGTTTTTCCAATCAATAACATAAGTATCTTTGGAATTGGTTCCTACTGGTACAGCTCCTCGATTAAATATAATCGAAGCGGCCTCATCATCTTTTACCGCACCTATTTCCATGGCTGCGATAATCCCAGACCCATCATCTCTAGGACTCTGGGTAAAACAACATTTCTTTAATATTGTAGGATTCCACTTTTGAAGTAGCGCCGGATTTGCTCCATAACCACCTGTACATAAAATTACACCCTTGGAAGCTTTAATATCATACATTTCACCAGTATTTGTATTTTTAACCTGAACACCAACAACTTCTCGTTCACTATTTGTTAACAAATGCTCTAATTTTGTGTGAAATCTAAACTCAGCTCCCAAATTTTTTGCGTATTCAATAACATAGCTACCATAATCTTTGTAATCTGACTTATCATCTTTAGTAACATGATGTTCAGTTGGAAAAGCCATATTTATAAGTGTTTCATAATGGGCATCAGTCTCGCTATATAAGTGAGCTCCTTTTGGTGTTAACACATTTTCTTCGAGCCAATCGATTGTTTCTCCCGAATGATTAATCCAAGTCCAAATTAAGGACTGATCGACATTATCTTGGGTAAAAGATGTTAAATATTGTGCTAAGCTATTTTCATTAATGTGTATTCCAGTTCTTTTCTGGGCTTTTGAATTTACACCGCCAAGCCAGTGGCGATATAAATACTTAACAGAATTAGTCTTTTCAATTACTAATACTCGAGCACCATTTTCTGCAGCAGCTGCTGCAGCAAACCCGCCTGCATTGGATCCACCAATTACAATTACGTCAAAATCATTATTCATTTTCTATCTCCTTTAAAGTGGGTACATAAATTGCGTTACAAAACAGCCTAATATACAAAGAATCGCTGCCAGTGGTAACCCACATTTCAAAAAGTCATTTAAATTATATCCACCAGCATCCATAATTAGAGGTAAACTGTGACCGCCAATTGGTGTCAAAAAACTAAAAGCACTAGCAGTTGAAGCCGCCAAAACAGCACCTCTCGGATCTAGCCCCATTCTTAAACAGGTTAATGTCCACAGAGGTACTAAAATTGAAACTGCTGCTAATCCCCCTATTAAGTTAGTAATAACAATTGCAACAAGAAAGAACAGTCCCATCATTAAATATGGGTTTCCTATTCCCTTTGCTACCCCTGCCATAGCATTACCGACCATTTTCCCTGCTCCAGTGGCTTGTAAAGCATCAGCTAAACCTAACATCCCCGCGATTAGTAAAATAATATTCAGATTTAGTGCCTGTAAAGCTTCTTTATTGCTTAAGACGCCTGTTAAAACTAAAAGAACTGCTCCAGCGATTGCAATTACATATGACTGAACATGCAAGTAAGAGGACATAATCATAAGAATGATAGTCAAAGCACTAATCAGTATAGCAATAGTATTTTCCCCTTTTGAAAGCTGCTGTTCTTTTGCTTTTTGTGAATATGCAGGCGACTTCTCGGCTAATTTTGAATTATCCTTTTCAGGAAGCAATTTTGTACCTATAAAGGTCATATATAAAATTATTACAACTAAAAAAGGTATTCTTGCAATTAAAAAATCATTTATGTTTACTGGTGCTTTAGCACCAAGTTTCATCATTACACTTGACCATGACATATTTAATGCACCAATACCCAAAAACCAGGCGCCAGCAGCGGAAACTGCTGTAACTTCAAACGGATAAAGTATTTTGCTTCTTGATAAACCAATATCATCACATATACCGCAAAGAATAGGTAGCATAATCACTAAAGCGATAGTGCCGTTAGAAACAATTGACAACAATACTGCAATAATACAAGTAAAAAAAGTAAGTAATTTAGGTTTATTTTTGAATTTTTTTACTAATTTAGCTGCTTTTGTAATAATTGTTGTTTTTTGGATACCTTTACCAATCACAAACATTGCAGCAAAAAGTAATACAGAAGTGTTTGTTACGTTTCCAAAAGCTCTTTCTGGGGGTAAAACTTGAAAGACAACTAATGCAAACATTACTAAAACACCAATCATTGAAATAGGAATTTTTCCAGAAATAAAGCCCAGTATAACCGCAAATAAAATTAATAAGGTAATAATCATTGGATTCATAGTATTTCTTACTCCTTTTTAAGTTAATCCTGTGTAACATATTTCCCAGCTAAACGCCCAAATGTAGTCGCACGACCAGCTGCCAAGCCAGGAAGTCGGTCCTCGTATGATCCCCAAAAGAATCCACCAGAGCAATTACCAGCAGCGTATAACCCTTTAATAGGGTCATAGTTGCTGTCTAAAACTTGCATATGATCATTTATTTGTAATCCATCAAATGTTGCTAGAAGTACACCGCCAAAGACCACTCCATAATAGGGTCCTCCTTCAATCGAATAAAAACGATACTTCTCCTTACCAAAGTCTTCATCTTGTCTTTTCTTGGCCAAATAATTGTATCTTTCAATCGTTTTTATCAAGACACCTTGTGGCAAATATAATTTTTTTGTTAGCTCCTTAATTGAATTTGCTTTGACGGCTGTCCCAGCCTCTATATTCTCCTGCAACCTTTTCTTTAAACTTTCCATGTTATTTCCACCGGGCCAACCTACTCTCGAGCAGCCTAATGTATGAAAGTCCTTTAAATGAGAAAGTGTTTCTTCATTAAAAATTTCAATATCTAGATTTCCTGGTTGGTGCATATTTGAATTGACTTCAAATTGATATGGTGCACTTTCGTTAAAGAAACGTTTACCTTTCAAATTTACTTTTAAAAATGGAAAGCTTCCTAGTGTAAACATTTTGACATTCCAACCAACTTGATATGTATCTTTAACATTAGTGCCCGGTTTTACGGCACCACGGTCAAAAATTATGGAAGCTGGCTCATCATCTCTAGCTGCACCTATTTCGAGAGCTGCAATCTGGCCAGAGCCATCATCTCTAGGACTTTTTGTTGCAACACATTTTTTTAACAAAGTTGGATTCCATTTTTGAACTAAAGCTTGATTAGCTCCATAGCCTCCAGAAGCTAGAACCACACCCTTTTTTGCTTTAATTGTATAAACTTTATTAGTTTTTTCATCTTTAACTTCTATCCCAATGACTTCTTTTTTATTATTTATCAAAAAATGTTCTAATTTTGTATACCACCTAAATTCAACGCCCAACTTGCGACAATAGTCAATTACATATTGACCCCAACCGCGATCCCAACTCTTATTATCTTTAGTGATTTCATTTGCAGTTGGAAAGGCAATATTAATTTGGGTTTCATAATAAGCGTCTTGATAAGAATATAAATGCGCACCTGCTGGTTTTAAAACCTTATCTTCAAGCCAATTCATCGTTTCTCCAGAGTGATTTGCCCAGACCCACAATAGACTTTGATTAACATTATCTTGTGTGGATGCTGTCAAAAATTGAACTATTTTTTCTTTTGATATTTTTACTTTTGCCCTCTTTTGTGATTGACTATTAATCGAACCAAGAGTATTTCTATATAAGTAAGATGTATCTCCCGCCATGTCTATACATAATACATGTGCCCCATCTTCTGCCGCAGCTGCGGCAGAAAAACCTCCAGCATTTGAAGCACCAATAACAATTACGTCGTAGCTAACATTTTTCATTTCTACTCCCTTCGCTTATGTTTGGTATTGTTTTCGCTTATATGGTTGAGTTTATCATCTGCATGAGAGTATGATTAATGATAAAAAGAATAGTAATATTGCAAAATAGAATAGGTAAAAATGAATTCTACACAAATTAACTGCTTTATTTCATTAGGAAAAACGTTAAATTTTACGCAAACAGCAAAAGAACTTTATCTTGCACAGCCAACAGTTTCAAAAAACATTCATAATCTTGAAAGTGAACTTGGTGTTGAACTGATTAAACACGAACAACGTCAAATAGTACTAACAGTGGAGGGCAAATATTTCTACAAAGAACTCTTAAAGATTACTAATGAGTTAAATAAGGTGATTCATACTATTCAAGATAGTAAAAATAATACTATGCAAACAATTACAATAGGGTATTCTGGGTTACCATTTGAAAAACAGTTTTTGCCTATTTTTATGCGATTAATGAAAAAAACAAAAAAGTGCAACATTTTCTTAAAATCAGTCAGTTTAAGCGAGCCTTTTATTCATGAAAACCTTGATAGCAAAAAAATTGACTTTATGATTTATCAATCTGATTTTTTTCAAAATAAAAAGTACAAATTTACCCCAATGTTTGAAGCGGGGTTTTCAGTAATAATACGCAGAGATAGCCCTTTAAGGAAATATAAAAAAATTCCTTTAGAAGCGCTTAAAAAAAACAGAATATTTTTATGGGATGGAAAAACACCTTTGGCGTCCGTTTCAGAGGTTAAAAAGGCAATAGAACTTTCGGCATTTCCCGAAAAATGCGATTTAGTAATAATAAACAAAGCTTCGCTAGCCTCTATGCTCGTACAAGCTAATGATGGAATTGCTATTGTACCTAGCTTCGTTTATGACCATAATAATACTGAAGTTTATTATCGCTACTTTGATTGGAACCATACGGTTTCTTATGGGCTAGGTTACTTAAAAGAAATGCAAGAAAAACCTTGTTATCAAGAGCTTTTAAAGAATATGCAACACGCAATTAATATTACTAAGAAAAAATGGCAAAATTAAAAGCAAGTTGAGAATTAAATTTTCTGGCTTTATACTAAATCCTGTTGATAGATTATCTTAGTTTAGTTTCTATGGTATTCTATTGGCAGGATTTTTTGCACACAAAAAAGAGGCCCTAAGTCCTCTGTCCATATAATCCTTTGAAACCACTCTTCAGATCTATTTAGGAGTTTTCTTATGACCTCTCTATCTAATTGTATTAAACATTTGCTCAATATTAAAGACCCTAATCTCGAATTTCTTGCTTTTAAGTCTGAAACGATTGATTCAGTAGTAACTACTGTCGCCTGCTGCAACCTTAAACTGCCGACTTGTCCTGATTGTCATTCGGCTCATATCTGGCGTAATGGTTACGCTCCGGTCAAAGTCAGATACTTGAGCAGCGATGCCAGTCGGCCGCTTATACTTAAATTAGCCAAGCAGCGCATTATCTGTCGCGACTGCGGACAAAGCGCCATGGCCCAAACCAGCCTTGTTGATAAGTACTGCTCAATTGCCAACCCCGTTAAACGCAAGATTCTGTCTAGCTTGCGTAACGACTGGTCCATGACCTCCATTGCCGCTTTTACTAATGTTTCCGTTAATACCATCCAACGCGTTCTTGAGCAATACAGCAGTCCTTTTCATGACGACGATACCTGGCTGCCCGAGCATCTAGCCTTCGATGAATTCCGCGGTGTTGGACGTAAGTTGCACTTTATTGCCCTAGATGCAAGCACCCACCAAATAGTTAAGATTCTGCCAACACGCTATAAACAAACCATCATGACCTACTTCAAACATTATCCGGAACTTGTCCGCCGCCAGGATAAAGCGATCTCCATGGACCTTAACTACTATTATGCCGCTCTATGGTCAAGGAGCTTTTTCCTAACGCGCAAGTGGTCCTAGATCGTTTTCACATTGTTCAGATGCTTAACCGTTCCTTTAATGCCTGCCGGATTCAGGTGATGAAACAGTATTCCAAGTCCAGCCGCAGCTACCGCTTACTTAAATATTCTTGGAAGATCTACCTTAAGCCTTTTGACCAGTTAGAAAGAAAGCATCCCGGCTACAATTGGCACCTCAAGGATCGGTTGACGCAAGCCCAGGTTGTCGCAGACGGGTTAGCGCTTGACCCAATCCTGGAGAATACTTACAACTTCATGCAGGATCTGCGCCAGGCTCTTAAAGAAAAAAATGTTAAGCAAATAAGGACCTGTCTCAAGCGTTCAGATAAATTGGGCTGGCAAATGGAAATCACGCGTAAAACTTTCAAACGCTGTTTGCCTGATCTGCTTAATGCAGCTACATACAGTCAGTCCAACGGGTGTCTGGAAGGAACCAACCGCAAAATTAAGCAGATTGAACACACAGCCTATGGCTATCGCAATTTTAATCATTTAGTTGCTCGGATTAAACTAGAAGAGCCCAAAGCTGTGGTTAAGAAAAGAGCACCAAGCTACTTAGTAGCCTGATACTCTTTCAAAATATTATAAAATTCTATCAACAGGATTTGACAAAGAGCCAATTTTCTTAACTTGCTTGTTATGTACAATAAATTTATTCCGTTCGTTCTGCTAATGTACTTCTAACGTGTTTATTAGACAACTTAAAATATTATTTTCAAATATTTATTAATTAAGTTCGACTTAGTCACCCTTGTACTCTAACAAATCAAGAAGCTAGTATAGCTTAATAAATTTTAACTAAAGACTAATTCTTAATACTACATATTAGCTAGCCTATATGTAGAAGTGGTAATTACCGCACAATAAATGTATTAAATCAAGATTGTCCATGATGACAGTAGAAATAAGATTAAAGTTTAACTTTAGTTCACTTTTAGCTGGACGTTTTACTATGCAATAAGCTTTAGCTTGCTATTTACAGTCCGTTACTAGACTTTGAAGATGAATTTTTAAAATTTTTTACCGACTGTTGTATTGATTTGTATTCTATAACTTAGGTACTTTTCTTTTTAATTCAGGAACTGATATTGGCTGTACACTTTTGTTCACAGATACTAATTTTGATTAACATTGCTATACTCACATATACAGTATCTACAAAGTTCATTAGTTAACATATTGCCAACGGTTTTTATTATTGTTTTAAAGACCTTTTGTACTTACGTAACTTCTTTAATGCCCATTCATAATGGCTAGAAGTATTCGAAATAAAATAGGTTCCCAAAGTATTATTCCCGGTCCAAGAAAAAACATTCTTGGTAAATAGTTGATCATTAGAAAAAGTCGCAAGTAATTTCATTACCTGCCGGTGACTTTTAGCCAGTAATTCTTCAGCTTCTTTTAAACTGGTTTTCTGGTGTTTCTGCCATATTTGTTGATTCATTTCACCATAATTACGCCAATTATAGCCATCTGGTAAAAAGTCCTGTGCTTTTCCTGCCTGATTATTTTCAATCCATTCCAATAGCAGTTTTTGCCACTCGTATAAGTGAATCAGCACATCGCGGATATTGCGATCCCGCTTCCAATGTTCACCCTTTAATTTATCAGTTTCAAAAGCAAAGTTGCCAGTCTGCGCCTTCTCGGGTAAAGAATCAATGAGGTCAACTATTTTCTCGTAAGCAGTATTGCTTGCCTCAATCAAATCAGCTTTACTAGTTGGTCTAGCCATTATTTTTCTCCTATTAAGACAATGCGCTACGTACCTCGAAAGTTGTCTAACTTTCGGGACTTATTACATATAATGAAATCTTTTTAAATTGATTAATTTTATCTTCAACTTAAGTCAAATGTTTCCCAATTACGTTACCAATGATTGACAGAGTAAAGCAAACAATAAAATAAAGTACTGCTAAAGCCGCAAACATCGGTAGAATATAATTGGCATTTTGACCATAAATAACTTGTGCGTGTTGCATCATTTCCGGCACCACAATGATTGTAGCCAATGATGTGTCTTTAATTAGTGAAACAAACTGACTAATAATAGTTGGTACCATGTTTTTATAAGCCTGTGGTAAAACAACATGCCAGAGAGCTTGAACAAAGGACATTCCAGTCGATCTAGCACCTTCCATTTGACCACTTGAGACTGATTGAATCCCTGACCTAACAATTTCTGCTAGCATACTCGATTCAAAAACTGTCATCGCAATAATGGCAGCAGGAATTGTTTCCGGTCTGAGACCAAAATTGGGCAAACCAAAGTAAGTAAAGAAGATGATTAAAAGCAAGGGTACATTGCGGATAATATCGATAATGAAACCAACAATCTTTGAAACATACTTGATTTTTGAATATCTAATAATGCCCAGAATTGAACCGAAGATGAAACTCAAAATAACCGAAATTACAGAAATATAAATCGTTACCCAGAGGCCCATCAATAAAAAGCGTACGTTTAGCCACGAAAAGGCGTTAATCCAATTTTGCATTTCACTGTCCCTCCCCTTAGGCTAATTTCTTCTCTAAATGCTGCATGTAGTAACTAAGCGGCAACGTGATAATTAAATATAAAACACCAACTACTAGATAGCTGTTGATAGTATCAAAAGTTGTTGAAGCAATCGAGTTTGCTTGGTACATCAAATCAAATCCAGCCACAAATGCCAGAACCGATGAATTTTTAACCAAGTTAACAAACTGATTTCCTAATGGTGGAATTACAATTTTAAATGCTTGCGGCAAAATAATATAACGCATTGCCTGCCAGTAAGTCATACCGGTAGAACGTGCCCCCTCCATCTGTCCGCCAGAGACAGATTGAATTCCTGAACGAATGGTTTCAGCAATAAATGCTGAAGTATAAAGCGTTAAGCCAATTGTTCCCGCCGTAAAGCCATTAATCTTAACCACATACATTGGAATAACTAAATAAAAGAACATGGTAATGACTAATAGCGGAATATTACGCAAAATTTCAACATACGCACGTCCAATAACGCGTGCTACTTTACTCGGAACTACTTCCATAATTGCGAAAATTGTTCCAATTATTAAACTGAAAAACAACGCAATTACACTGGAAAATACGGTCCAGCCTAACCCAACGAGCAGTTGGCCACTAAATTTTGTAAAAATGTTAATCATCGGCGATACAGCTCCTTATAATTAAATCCTGGAACGTCGCCAAACCACTTTTTAATCAAGCGATTGTATTCACCACTATGCTGCATTTCAAGAACTGCCTTATCAACAGCCTTAGTGAATCCGGTTTGTCCCTTATCAACTGCAACACCATAAGGTTCAATAGTAAACGTACCACCTCGAACTTCATATCCTGGGTTTTGAACTGCCAAACCAAACAAAATACCATTATCAGTTGTCAAAGCGTCACCTTGACCTGATTTCAATGCGTTCATTGCCTGCGCATAATCTTGCAGTTCGATTACTTTCGCTTTCGGCGCAGCCTTTTTAATGTTATCAACTGAATTAGAACCGACTACCCCGATAACGGTCTTACCATTTAAATCCTTAGTGCTTCTTATTTTTGAACTCTTGGGAACAAGTAGTGATTGCCCAGCATCAAAGTAAGACTTCGAAAAAGAAATTACTTTTTTCCGCTCAGGCGTAATGGACATCGTCGCAATCACCGCATCAATATTGCCATTTTTTAATAGTGGAATTCTCGATTGTGAAGTGGTGGTAACAAACTCAGCGCGCCCTTTAGGGCCGAGAATATGCTTAGTAATAGCCTTAGCCATATCAACGTCAAAGCCTTTTTGTTGACCATCACGAACGTCGATTAAACCAAATAGTCTAACATCACCTTTTACGCCCCAGGTAATTGTATTTGACTGTTTGACATTATCTAAAACTGATTGATTGCTCAAACTTTTGCCACAACCGGTCAGCATTAAGATACATGCTAATAAAGGAAATAGCCAAAACTTTTTTTTCATGATTGGCCTCCTTAGTGAGAGATAATTTTACTCAAAAATTGTTGTGCTCGAACCGTCTTAGGTTGCTTGAAAAAGCTTGTAGTATCATCGTCTTCAACAATTTGACCTTTATCCATAAAGATAACCCGATTGGCAACTTCTTTAGCAAAACCCATCTCATGAGTAACAATCAGGGAAGTCATTCCGCTCTCATTAGTTACCTTTTTAATAACTTGTAGAACGTCATCGATCATTTCAGGATCAAGTGCACTTGTTGGTTCATCATATAAAATAAGTTTAGGCTTCATTGCTAATGTTCGCGCAATTGCAACACGTTGCTTTTGACCACCAGAAATTTGTGATGGCATATTGTGTGCCCACTTTTCCAGACCGACCATTTCAAGCAATTCCATTGCTTGTTTTTTGTTCTCTTCTTCTGGAATGTGACTGACAATCCGTGGAGCTAACATAATATTTTCAAGAACATCTTTATTTTTGTATAAGTTAAAATGCTGGAAAACCATGCCAACATCTCTACGTAAAATATTTAAGTTAGTCTTGGGATCAGATAAATCGTGTCCGTTTACGATCAATTTACCTTCTTGAATTGATTCTAGGCCGTTTACGGTTCGAACTAAAGTACTCTTACCTGAGCCAGAAGGCCCAATTAGAACCACCGTTTCCCCTTCATCAATCTCTAAATTAATGTCGTGCAGTGCATGAAAATGGCCATAATATTTTTGCACGTCATGGAACTCTATCATCGACATTGTCATCGCCCCTTTCATAGTCATTGCAATAAAAATATATAAGTCATTGACTCTATTTTACTATAGCCGTTAAGATTTTTAAAAGTTAAGCACTATTTTTAATGAAAATTTATACAAAATTGTAATATAAATCTTACTAAACTTAAAGAGAAGATAAAGTTTACATAGACAATAATTGCTTGCTTTTATGCTTAATTCTTTTTGCCAATCAAATACGACTTGCTCAATATTATACACTTCCGGTAAAAATGTAAAAACTCTGTTAGCACTTTCAAAACTAAAAGCGTTAGTTTAAACTAGCATGAAAGGAGAAAAAGATGGATAAAGCAAATAATTATCAGATGCTACTTAAGCAGGCTCAGAGTCTGCTTAAAGACGAACACGACGTAATTGCCAATATGAGCAATCTTAGTGCCCTGCTCTACAATAATTTACCTGATGTCAGTTATGCCGGTTTTTACCGTTACCAAAACGACGAATTATTGTTAGGACCATTTCAGGGGCCAATTGCCTGTATGCATATTGCGCTGGGTAAAGGCGTTTGCGGAACAGCGGCTGCTAGCCATAAAATTCAAATAGTTCCTGATGTGCATCAATTTTCAGGACATATTGCCTGTGATTCAGCCACCAATTCAGAAATTGTCTTGCCAATTATGCAGGACCAGAAGCTAATTGCGGTTTTAGACCTTGATAGTAAAAAGTTCAATCGTTTCGACCAAACCGATGCCACTTATTTAGCCCAAATTGGCGCTTGTATCATCAATTAATCACTATTAAAAGCAATAAAAAAGCTGATCATCTACTTGAAGTGACCGCCATTTTTTCAATAAAATTGCGGAAACACAAATCAAAACAGATTGATCAGCTTTTTTATTTTAAACGTTGAAAATTACTTTTGCCCTGCTTGGCGCTGGCAGAATTTAACAATTTCAACAATGATAATCATGCAAATACCAGCTGCAAGAACAATGAGCCATTGTAAACCATTTAATTCCGTAACATCAAAGAATTTCGTCATAAATGGCAATTCAACAGCAGCCATTACCACCGCCGAAATAACGATTGCCCAGTTAAACCACTTATTACTAAAAGTATGTCTAGAAAAGATTGACTGGTGAATATATTTCGAATTAAAGGCATGGAACAGTTGAATTAATCCCAGGGTCAAAAACGCCATTGTTAGCGCATCTGCATGCTGCAAATTGGCATTATCCAAATGCGGACCAAAGTTTAACCCTAACTGGTAAGTTGTCAAAACTAGCAGTCCTTCCAGAATTCCCTGGTAAACAATCGAACTAGAAACGCCGCCACTAAAGAAGTTGGACTTTCGTCCACGCGGTGCCCGTTTCATTATGCCTTGTTCGACTGGCTCAAGGCCAAGAGCAATCGCTGGTAATGTATCGGTAACTAAGTTAATCCAAAGTAGCTGTACCGGTGCCAGAATATCCCAACCAAGCATTGTCATCATGAAGACGGTCAAAACCTCACCAACATTACAGCTCATTAGATATAGAATTGCTTTTTGAATATTGCTGAAAACTTTACGACCTTGCTTAACGGCTTCGACGATTGTGGCAAAATTATCGTCAGCCAAAATCATGTCACTAGCACCTTTTGAAACTTCAGTTCCAGTGATTCCCATGCCAATACCAATATCAGCCTGTTTTAAACTCGGCGCATCATTAACACCATCGCCAGTCATAGCTACGATTTTGCCACGAGCTTGCCAAGCTTTAACAATGCGAACCTTATGCTCAGGTGATACACGGGCATAAACACTGTAGTCTGGAACATGTTCTTGCAAGTAGTCATCACTGATTTCATCAAGTTGTGCACCTGTTACAACTCGTTCATCTTGGCCTGGCTTCAAGATTCCTAAACGCTCAGCAATTGCTTGCGCAGTAACTTGGAAGTCACCGGTAATCATTACCGTTCTGATTCCAGCTTCGTGAGCTTCAACGATTGCCTTCTTTGCTTCCGGACGTTCAGGGTCAATCATTCCAACTAAGCCAGCAAAAACTAGATCCTGTTCAACATTATCCGTTGTTGGCTTATCATATAACTGGTCAATATTTTTATAGGCTAATCCTAAGACACGCAAAGCATTTTTGGCCATTTTCTGGTTAGCTTCTAAAATTGCTTCTTTCAGCTGCGCTGAAATTGCAGTGATCTGACCGTTCCGCTCAATTTTGGTTACCCGTTTGAGCAATTGATCAGGAGCACCCTTTACAGCAACAAAATATTGCGCACCGTCTCGATTAACCGTACTCATTAATTTCCGCTCTGAATCAAACGGAACTTCCTGCAGTCGTTGATAATCGGTTAACATTTGGTGAACCGGAATCTTTTGATCTAGCGCATATTGAATAAGGGCTGTTTCAGTTGGATCACCAAGCAAACGGTCATTATCATCTAATTTGGAATCATTTGCTAAGACCATTGCCATCAATGCTGGAGTATTAGCAGCAATTGGCTGGGCAGCTTTATGATCCTGATTATCATAGTAAACTTGTTCAACTGTCATTTTATTTTGAGTTAAAGTTCCCGTTTTATCAGAACAAATAATATCAGTAGCGCCCAGTGTTTCAACTGCTGGCAATTTACGCACAATTGAATTGTGTTTAGCCATTACTTGAGTTCCTAGAGCCAAAATAATGGTTACAATTGCGGGCAAGCCTTCAGGAATGGCCGCAACCGCAAGTGAAACAGCAACTAAGAACATATCGATTGCTAATTTTTGTGTTGGTTCGGTTCCTTGCTTGGTGAAAAAGCCGACCACAAAGACAACTGCGCAAATGATTAAAATCATGATTGTCAGTGTCTTACCCAATTGATTAAGGTTACGCTTCAATGGCGTATCTGTTTCATCGGTATTGTTAAGCATTGTGGCAATCTTACCGACTTCGGTGTTCATCCCAATTTGGGTGACAATTCCTTCTCCACGACCATAAGTAACATTGGTGTTGGCAAAAGCCATGTTGTCTTGATCAGCAAGAGCCACCTTATCTTCAGCAATTAGCCCATTTTCTTTATCAACTGGAACAGATTCACCGGTTAAAGCCGACTCTTCAATCTTTAAGCTTTTAGTGACCGTTAAGCGTAAATCTGCTGGAACAACATCACCAGCTTCAAGCAAGACAATATCACCTTGCACTAGCTGTGTACTTGGAATTTCAACTACTTGCCCATTACGCCGCACATGCGCATTAGGTGTAGCCATTTTCTTTAAGGCATTAATGGCCTCTTCCGAACGAGCTTCTTGGAACACGCCCAAGACTGCATTCAAAATCACAACAATCATAATAATTGCTGCGTCTGTCCATTCTTGTGCAACAAAACCAGATAGTAATGCTGCTACAATCAAAACGATAATCATAAAGTCCTTAAACTGGGCGATGAATCGTTGAAACAGGCTCGTTTTCTTCTTACTTGCCAAACTATTTGGACCGTCTTTTTCTTGCAATTGCTTTACTTGTTCTGGGCTCAAACCCAGTTTGCAAGTTGTTGACAGTTCTTTTTCAACACTTTCTACTGACTGATTATAAAAACTCTGGGGCATTTTGACCTCCTAAATAATAAAAAAGAGACTTATATGCTTCTCCACACACAAGTCTCACTAATTAAGATAAGTCCAGAAGTATCTCTTCGGTTGTTGGGCTTATCGCAGGTATTGCTGTTACTCCCTTATGATGATTTTATTATAAATAAAATTGGCATTTTTAACAAGGTCAATGCAATTTAAAATGAATAAAACAGTCCGGCTAGCGCACCATTAATGATGCTGACCGCTGTTGCAACGAGGAATCAGCGCAATGCATGGCTAGCAATTGCTTCACCGTGTTCTTCATCAACCATCGTATGCATAATTCCCAAAGTTGTTCCCAAGTTAGGTAAATTGGCAAAGGAAATTAAAAAGACACTCACAATTGCCAATTTAAGACCCAGATTCATACTGCCAATCAAACGGTTAATTCATGTTTCGTCATAAATACTTTTTGATTCTTATCTCATAATTATCGCAATTACAGCTAATATTAATGCTTCATTGCATGTGATGGTTAAGTCCTTCCTTATTGATAATATCTTTTCCATTATTATGATGATGTATAAACCAATTGGCTTTATGATTCTGGGTTCAGGAATTGCTTTAATTACTGCGGCAGTCCTAACTTATTTCTGGGGATTCGAATCACAAAAACAAAAATAAAAATCAATTTACCAAAAAAAGACTAACGCGATGTTAGTCTTTTTTAACGATTTATTTTAGTTAATTTAACAATTTACTTTAACCCAGTCCATTGCCATTCAGTAACTTCTGGCATATCTTTACCATTATCACGAATGTATTGGTGATGCTTATTAAGCAAGCGATCCATCTCATCAACAAAAGCTGAACTCTTTTCAGCATACTGAGGAATGCTCAAAATGGCATCTTTTGCTAGGTGGAAACGATCAAGCTCGTTAACAACACGCATGTCAAATGGTGTAGTAATATCACCATTTTCTTCATAGCAGTGAATATGAACATTATTACGTCCACGACCAAACCAAATTGATTGCATCATTGCTTTGTAACCGTGCCATGCAAAGATTACTGGCACATCACTTGGGAATAATTGATCGAATTCTTCAGTTGAAATTGCATTTGGATTGTCTGCTGGATTCATCAACTTCATCACATCAACTACATTAATGTAGCGAATCTTCAAATCTGGGAAATTCTTATGCAATAAATCAATTGCGGCCAAGGATTCAATTGTTGGTTCAGTTTCAGTTGAAGCAAAAACAACATCAGGTTTGTCGTGACCATCTGTTGATGCCCAATCAATATATGATAAGCCATGATCAGCTAACCGTGCTGCCTCTTCTACTGAGAACCATTGTGGCCGAACTTGTTTAGAAGTTACCAGAATATTGATACATTCACGGTCACTAAATGCTTTGGCAGAAACGGCTAATAATGAGTTAGTATCTGCTGGCAGATATTCGTGAACTAAATCTGGCCGATTCTTCTCATACATATGAGTCAAAATACCTGGATCTTGGTGGGTGTAACCATTGTGATCTTGTTGGAATACAGTTGATGTAGCAACAAAGTTAAGTGAAGGGTAATCCTTACGCCAATATTGTTCCTTTGCCTTTCTCAACCACTTCATGTGTTGCGTTAGCATTGAGTCAACGACACGACCAAATGATTCGTAAGTAGCGAAGAACCCATGACGTCCAGATAAAACATAGCCTTCAAGCCAACCTTCATCTTGGTGCTCAGACAACTGCGAATCAATTAACCGACCACTTGGAGCCAAGTTTTCATCATTTGGTGTATGAACAGAACTTTCCCATTGCCGCTTTTGTTCATCAATAAACTTAAATAGCCGGTTAGACTTAGTTTCGTCAGGTCCAAAGCCGCGGAAGTTGTCTGGATTAAGTTCTGCAATTGCATTTAAGTATTTAGCCCATTCCGTCATATCTTCTGCTTCAACTGAACCAGGTTGGTCAAACTTAAGGGCAAACTTCCGGTAGTCAGGAAGACTTAAGCGCTTGGCATCCTTACCACCATTAGTAATAGGATTCATTGCCATTCGACTGTCGCCGTCAACATTGTCAGCCAAGACTAAATCAGTAGGTGCACCATTTTCATCAAATAAGTCTTCAGGATGATAGCTCTTCAGCCAATCAATTAACATATCCTTGTGTTCCATTGAGTCTTGAGCTACAGGAATTGGAATCTGGTGTGCTCTGAATGAGTTTTCAACCGGATTGCCATCAACATCAAATTTAGGACCAGTCCAACCCTTAGGTACTCGGAAAATAATCATTGGCCAATGAGGCAAAGTAGTATCATTATTTTCACGTGCATTCTTTTGAATAGCCTTGATTTCCTCAATAACTATGTCCATCAATTTGGCCATTTCTTCGTGAACTTGCATATGATCTTTGTAACCATCAAATTCGCCACCATTATAGGCGGAAATAATATATGGGTGCCAGCCCATACCTTCGAAATACTTGGTTAACTCTTCATCGCTCATTCGTGAAACAATTGTTGGGTTAGAAATCTTGAAACCATTAATTTGTAAAATAGGTAAAACAGCACCATCTTTAATTGGATTAATGAACTTATCGCTAAACCAACTAGCTGCAAGTGGACCAGTTTCAGCTTCACCATCACCAACTTCAACTGCTGCGATGACATCAGGATTATCTAAAATTGCACCAGTACCGTGAGAAATTGAATAGCCTAATTCTCCACCTTCATGCATTGATCCTGGCGTTTCAGGAGCAGCGTGAGAAGCAGAACCACCAGGAAAACTAAACCGTTTAAATAGCTTAGTCATTCCTTCTTCATTTTGCTGAATCTCCGGGTAAAGTTCACTATATGAACCATCAAGATATGAGTTTGAAACCATAACTTGACCACCATGACCTGAACCTTCAATGTAAAACATATCCAAGTTATACTTTTTAATTACCCGGTTTAGGTGCGCATAAATAAAGTTTTGCGGTGAAATAGTACCCCAGTGACCGATTGGTTTAGGTTTTACTTCTTTTGCCTCTAAGTCATGCTTTAATAATGGATTGCTCATTAAGAAAAGTTGACCTACCGATAAATAATTGGCTGCACGCCAGTGTGCATCAACACTCTTTAAAAATTCTTTTGAATCGTAATCTACTGCCATATTGTGTCTCCTATAGCTGTTATTAACTTCAATTAACTTTATACGAATATTATACCAATTTTCTCAAAAAGTTCAACCATTCTAAAAATTGGTTCGTCCCAATTATAGAATTTGCATTTACTTAAATCCTAAATTGCCAAAAGATAATTTTAATCGGCTTTAGAATAAGCAGATTTTAAGTATTTAGTTGCTCAAATACTGATAAGTACTTAAAATAAGAACAATATACTGAATATTTCATTAATTACCATTTAAAAGAATGCTAGATTAATTTTAGGAGAAATGGCAATGACACAAGAAGAACGAATTCATGAAATTAGGCAGTTATTGAATCAGAAACACCATTTAGTTACTAGAGATTTAGCTAATTATTTTAATGTTTCATTTGATACCGCTCGTCGTGATGTGTTGCGCTTAACCTCAACGGGACAAGCTATCCGTGTTCATGGTGGCCTGCTGGCAAATAATCAGGATAACGTGCCCAACTTTTTAACAAGAAACCAAATTGATTCACCCATTAAAACTAAAATGGCTCAGATGGCCCAACGTTTTGTTCACCCTAATCAATGCGACTTTATTGGTCCTTCCACTACCCTAAAAAAACTATGCGAACTCATTAATGGTATCGATATCCAGATTGTCACCAATTCAATTGATAACTCCCTAGAGTTGATGCAATCAAGAATGCCTGCTGTACGGTTATTAGGTGGAAAAATTGATAAAGAACATCGCTTTAGTTATTCTGTGACTTCATTAAAAACGCTGGAACGAATGAGTTTTAACACCGCTTTTATTGGAACTTCTAATGTTAAAAAAGATGGCATATATTCGAATAGAATGAGTGATTCTGAATTGACCAGACTCGCTGCCTCTAGAGCAAAGCAAGTCGTTGTGGTTGCGGAGCAATACAAGTTTAACAGTCAAAACACTTCTCCTTTTATGTCTATTCCCCTTGAACAAATTGACGTGTTGATCACAGACACACCTTTGGCACAAGAAATGCAAAGTTGTTTTGCACCGAGTACGCAAATTATTCCGGTGCTAAGGAAGTGAGGTCATGCAAAACTTTTTTACTAACCATTATGCTATTCAGAATAAACAGTTAGATAAAGAGGTTTATCAAGAATTAGAACAGTTTTATAATAGTTTTTTCAACAATATCTATAATGAGCTAAATATTGGTAAATACCGCAAAATACGTGATGCAATTGGCCTGGTAATGCGCAAATTCGACTGTCATGACCACCCGTTGGCGTATACAGGAAAATTAGTAATGTACATTCAAGCAACGATTGCTTTAGAGCATTTGCATTTAACTTGTGAGCAACAAAATTTATTGCAGCTTTTGGGTACAAATACAAAGAAGATCAATTTGAACTTTGTCTATTCTGGGCCCATTACGGATTTACGCCAATTTAAAAATAGTTAGTTTCTTTTTTAGATAAAATGTATCCAATTTTTTTGAGAAATTATTTTTAAACCAAAAAGGACGCTGAACAATGAATTCAGCGTCCTTTTTAGTATCGTTTCATAGTCTATGATATTATTTCACTCGTTATTCAAACACAAACAATTATTACCAACTAATCGACTTGTTTCATGTTATTTTGATACTCGTTTTTTATTTATTCAAATTTACAAATGTATTGAATCTCATGTATTGATAATGAATTCGCATTGTTGAAACTTCAAATGGCGTGCCGTCATCAAGAAAGAAAATACCTTCTATAACACCCACCGGCTCGGTTGTCTTTAATGTCATTCGTTCCTGGTCTTCCTTACTCGAAGATTCAACCGTAATATTGAGAAATGCTTTGGTTACCACCTTATTTTGAGTATCTTCCAAATAGTTAAACAAAGATTTCTGTAAATTTTCCGGCTTTAATTCCGGCACAATTTTGATAGGAACATAGCCGGTTTCAATCAAAAACGGCTGCGCATCAAGGTAGCGGAGGCGCCGAAATTCATAAACAAAATCATCTTCATTTAAAAATAAATCCTGCCTAATCGATTCCGATGCTTTAACTACATTGAAGTCTAACAATTTAATTCCTTGTTTTTTACCTGGAACTTTTAAGCTATCTGTTAAACCTAAATTTGACCCTTCATAGCGAAATAGTGACTGGTTTTTCAGATAAAGAGGGTTAATAAATGTCCCGCTACCACGCTTTTTAAAAACTATCCCTTGCTGAGATAAAAGTTCCATTGCCCGCTTCATTGAAGAGCGGCTCACTTGGTAGTGTTCTGCAAGACTTCGCTCATCAGGAAGGCGCATCCCATCATACTTATTATCTAAAATATTCTGTTTTATATCGTGCATCACAGTCCGATAAACGAAATCTGCCATTTTTCTCCTCAATTATTCTGCTTTTTTGATTGCTTCAATAAACCAATGGGCAAATGTAGCCTGATTTATCTCTACCCCTACTTCTGCATTAACTGGCTTGTCAAAGAAATTATCAAAATCGATCAGCGAAGCGCCATAGGCATATGGGCTCTTGGTATCAACAACAACATGGGCCGGCTTGAAGGTATACATATCTGGGTTAATTAACATTCCCGCAGCTAAAGCATCGTAAATTTCACGACTATCATTTGAAGTCTTATCATGTAAATTAGTTAGAATATGATAAAGCATATCACCAGTTTTGCCCAATTTTTTGACTTCTTGAAGGGTATTTTGGGTCACATAAGCTTCATGCCCCAATTCAAGCGGAGCAAGCAAGATCTTAATACCGCTAGAAAAAACAATCTGGGCTGCTTCGGGATCACCAGCTACGTTGTATTCACTGTATGGGCCCCAATTACCGCGACCAATCGCACCGCCCATAATTACTAACTGCTCAATCTTAGCCATATCTTCCGGGTACTGTCTAAAATAAAGAGCAAAATCAGTCGCTGGACCAATTTGCATTAAAGTTACTTTTTCTGGGCTGCTAGTTACAACTTCATGGATTGCATCTGCAGCAATTCCTGGTTTAAGTAATGACTTATCTGGCTCCGGGAAGTCATAGCCAGCCAAACCACTTTTACCGTGGACATCAGAAGCATCAATTGCTTCACGCAATAACGGACGACTAGCTCCAGAAACAACTGGCACTTTTGTCCCCAAGAAAGTTTCCAATTTTAAAGCATTGAGTAATGTTTTAGCCAAAGGAACATTGCCCCAAGTTGCAGCAATCAATTTAACATCAAGATCGTTTGCAAATAATGAAATAGTAATTGCTACTACGTCATCAATGCCGGGATCAGTACTGATAATCAAAGGTTTTTTAGTCATCGAAATTCCTCTTCCTTGAAAGATATAAGACCATCATACCAAATCTATTTAACGATTGTCTTTTTACCTTGAAAAAATAATATGAATCAGTCAAAACAGATTACGTTTGACGGATTCATACTAATTAATTTACCATGTTACTCTTTTATTTTTCGCGATCTTCGATTTCGCCATCTGAACGAGCAATAATTACTTCATCGCACATATCAAGGAATAGGCCAGTTTCAACAACACCAACCACTTTGTCTAGGTAATCATCTAATCCACGCGGAATCGGAATTGGATCAACGTTTAAATCAACAATATAATTGCCATAATGCGTGACAAACCGTTTATTGCCATCCATTCGCCAAGACGGGTTCAAGCCATCATTTCTAAAACGCCGAAAATTTTGTTCACAGGAAATCGGTAAAATTTCTACCGGTAACGGAAAGCCGCTTAAACGATCAACTAACTTCGACTCATCAACAATCCACAGCACTTTTTCCGAATTTGCGGCGACATTTTTTTCCATTGTTAAGGCGCCACCGCCACCTTTAATACCGTCAAAATTAACGTCAACTCGATCAGCCCCATCAATTGTCAAGTCTAACTGATCCACTTCTGCTAATTCATTAACCGTGAAGCCCCACTTTTCAAGCTGTTTTTTACTTCTGCTTGAAGTAGTAACAATAGCTTCTAAGTCAAGTCCCTCTTCTTTTTTCCGTTTTCCTAGTGCATCAATAAAAAAGGCAATTGTTGAGCCAGTGCCAACACCTAATTTCATCCCTGGCTCTACTAACTCTGCTGCCTTAATTGCTGCTTTATTTTTTAGTTCATCCTGCTTTTTCTTATCCATTGCTCTTGCTTTCTACACAATCGTTACTAACACTACAACTTAATCTCATTATAGCAAAGATCAACCTAAAAGAAGACACAAAAAAAGGCAATTTAATTAAACTGCCTTTTTTAGTATTTTCATAGCTTATTCAGGATCGATTTCTGGTGCTTTATTAATTTCACCAGACATCATCCAAATCCGTTTCTCTACTTCAGCTAAAAAGCCGGTAAGCAAATCATTAGTGGCATAATCGCCCTCTTCATCGCTGGCCTTAATGCCTTCGCGATATAAGTCATCAAGATAGTGGTAACCTGCAATAATCTTGGCATAGCGCTCATCAATTGTCTCGTCCCAATTACCTTTTTCATCTTTAATATTGGTCTTCTCGGCAATTTCACTCAGAGTAGAAACTGGTGAGCCATCCAGTGTAATCAGCCGCTCTGAAACTTCATCCAGCTGATTAGCTAATTCATCCATTACTTTATCTAAATATGGGTGCAGCTTTATAAACCGATTGCCCCGCATATACCAGTGGTGTTGGTGAACTACCATATGTAATTGCGTTAAGTCAGCAACAAGTTGGTTTAATATTTCTTTTGTCTTAGGATATTTCATCTAAAAATGCCTCCCAAATATATAATATTGTTACACTTTTATTATATCCAGTAAGCGCATTAATTACTAAAATATTGATTAGCAAATTAAAAACGGACAGTTTATGATTTGCTCAAAGTATAACCTTGATTAATTAACTCAAGAGCCTTTTCTGACTGGTTAATGGTTTTTTCCGGTTCATAAATCTTATCACGTGATAGAGACAAGGTGATTTCTTGCCCGTCTGCAAGATTCAATTGAAAACCACATAAGTTATTTACACTTGAAATAATTCCAACAAAATAAATCAAAATCATTGGATAAAAGATTGTTGGTGCCATCTTAACCAAGCTTTTTTTGCCTAAAAATTTCGCATCAACAACTTCACTAGTAGCAATCTCTTTCAGTGGACTTGCCTTGCCAAGAAAGATCATCTTAATGCGATTCCAGTAACTGCCATGATCATAATAGCGAATTTTTTTAGCTGAAATCTCGCAATAATTAAACTCAACAGGTAAAACATTTGGATAGTAGCCAAAGGCTACCAAGGCGAAGAAAATAAGACCAATTACCCAAGCCCAATTTTCATTTTGAGAATTAACTATTGCTAAAACATCCCAAGCAATCAAACTAGCCAATAAAAAATAAGCTAACGATATCACTAAAGGGCGAAAATTCATTTTCTTGCCAAAAGTAATCATTTCATTCACACTTTCTTGCTAAAATTAAAGTTATTTTAGCACCTTTTAGCTTATAGTAAAGCGTTACCAAAAATAAAACAAAAAATTGCCTGAGAGTTTAAGCTAAACCATCATTTGCTAGTTTAATTTCTCTTCAGACAGAATTTTTATCTAAGTTAAAGTTTATTCGGCAGCTGCTGTTTCTTGTTCTTGTTTTAATAAGGTGTTGTCAAAGTGTTTGATAAAAGGGTACCAAACAAGAAAAGCAACAATTGCACAGACGATTGAAAGAACGCCGCCTTGCCAACTGGTCGTAGCAATGAAGCCACTCAAGCCAACTGGTGTCGGCCAAGGTTGTTGAAATCTGATTACTGGCACCAATTTTGAAACAATGCCTAAATATGCAACAATCCCCGAAGCAAGCGGTGCACAAACAAACGGAATAAACAAATCTACGTTGTAAACAATTGGTAAGCCAAAAATTAACGGTTCGTTAATATTAAAGATTGCCGGAATAATTTCCACTTTCCCCAATTCTTTTAATTGTGCCGAGCGAGCCCGAAAGGCTAACCAAATGGCCACACCAAGCATCGCGCCTGAACCACCCACCGTAATAAATGCATTAGTCGGATCGCCGGCAAAAAAGTGATGGCCTCCTCTTTGAGCATTATCTGCCATATTGGCAAGAATAATTGGCATATAGAAAGAACTGATAATCGTTGCTCCATGAATCCCAAACCACCATAAAAAGTGAATCAGGAAGATAATAATCAAGAAGCCCCACCAGGTGTCAGCAATATCACTGATAAACGAGAACGGAATGAACAGTAAGTTGAACATATCCGTGCCTGCAATAACTAATGCCCCGTTTAAAGCAGAAACCACGACTGCAACACAAAAAGCTGGAATCAAGGCACTAAAGGAATTAGATACACCAGATGGCACTGAAGCCGGCATCTTTATTTGCCAGTTATGCTTAATGGTGTAGCGATAGATTTGAACGGTCAACCAGGCAATAACTAACCCAATGAAAATACCGACAGCACCAATCCGGTAAATACCACTAGCCGAGGCCTCATATCCACTAGCAACCATTTTAGTTTTGGTAAAGACCTGAACAAATTGCATTTGGCCATTCTTCCAAACCAATTCAGCTACGGTAATGAAAAAGCCCATTAAGAACATCATTAATCCGTTCATTGGAATTAAGTTAATGTGTTCCTCATCATGATAAATTTTAGTGTACGAATAGGCGAAGGTGCCTGAAAATACCAGGGCGATAATTCCCATCGTGGCATTATAAACAGAACTAAACAGTACTGAAAAGCGCCCAATTGTATTTGCATAAAAACTAACAAAAGCAGGTATTTTAATAACCTGTGGCAAAACAGTCAGGATTAAGAAAAATGCTCCGACAATTGAAAATGAAATAACGCTGTAGCCCGCATCCATGATTGCCCTAACAAAGCGTGTTGCGGCAAACTTCCCAGCTATTTCACCAATCTTATCTTTTAACGGCTTTTTTGTAGTATCAGCCATAATATTTAAAAAACTCCCTTCTATAATTAATTTATATTGTTGAATTAGTTATATATTTATTGTAAGAATTATCATTATAAAAGCAATCTTTTTTCAATTAATTTTTTTGAAAGTAGCTATTAGTTTTTGATATTTATCCTTGCCTAACCTAATATTCCGAATTCGTCGCTCGCAAAGATAGCATAAAAGAATACCAATTAAAAAAATTGCACAAATTAAATACACAGAACTCATATTAGTTAAAAACGGGAATAACTGGTCTTTTAGCGGTAAAAATACACAGCAGACTAAAGCGACGTTGACTCCGATTTGAAGCCAAAGATAATACCTGGTAGCAGGAATATCCCGCTTCCGATTGTGCATTTTAGTTAGCTGCTCGATGGCAGCAATTGCTGCTAAAATCGTCATTATTCCTGAAATAATAATTCCTAGCCACCTCTGGTATTGAGTTAAAATTAGTAACCAGAAAAGGTTAGTAAATAAAAAAATTATTACGATATAACGGAGCATTAAATAGCGACTAAAATACAAGTATTTAATACTGTCTGCTTTTTTCTTTTCGGCAACGCTTTTTGATTGAAATTTATTCAATATTCTTTATTCCCCTAACACTTATGCATATATTATTTCATTATATCCCTAATATCTTAATTAAAGCTAGCCGAGATTAACTTGCTTGACTAAACTTATTTGATATAAAATAGATCTGTTAGTGCTATCAGCATAATACAATAAAAAGGAGATAACAATGTACTCAGCAAAAATGCCAGACGGCTTTTTATGGGGTGGTGCAGTTGCTGCCCACCAGTTAGAAGGAGCTTGGAATGTTGACGGAAAAGGCATATCAGTTGCCGATGTCATGACTGTCGGTTCAGCCACTAAGCCACGTGAAATTACTGACGGTGTCATTGAAGGGAAAAACTATCCTAACCACAGTGCAATTGATTTTTATCATCACTACAAAGAAGATATTAAATTAATGGCTGAAATGGGCTTTAAGGCATTTAGAACCTCAATTGCCTGGACGAGAATTTTTCCTAACGGCGATGACGAGCAGCCAAATGAAGCGGGCTTGAAATTCTACGATGATTTATTTGCTACCTGTCATCATTATGGCATCGAACCA
The DNA here is from genome assembly GCF_026536055.1 of Lactobacillus sp. B4015. Classification (NCBI taxonomy): domain Bacteria; kingdom Bacillati; phylum Bacillota; class Bacilli; order Lactobacillales; family Lactobacillaceae; genus Lactobacillus; species Lactobacillus sp. B4015. Next base: position 38,407 of record NZ_JAFNOY010000013.1, on the reverse strand, counting down.
GTAATTACTTTGTCGCACTTTGAAATCCCATTTAATTTAGTCAAAAAATATCATGGGTTTACTAACCGTAAACTGATCGACTTCTTTGTCCGGTTTGCGACTGTTTGTTTTAAGCGCTATAAGGACAGTGTCAAATACTGGATGACTTTTAACGAAATCGACAATCAAGCAGCATACACTGAAGACTTCTTAATGGCCACTAACTCCGGCATTATTCTCAACGGGTTAACAGATAAAGAAAAAGAAGCTGCCATGTACCAAGCTGCACACTACGAACTAGTTGCTTCAGCCTTGGCAGTAAAAATTGGTCATAAAATTAATCCTGACTTCCAAATTGGTTGTATGATCAATTACTCACCAGTTCGTCCGCTTACCCCGTCTTCAGATGATGTTCTGCTGGCCGACAAATTTGAGCAAAGACGTGACTGGTTCTCAGATGTTCACGTTTTTGGTGAATATCCAAAAGAAGTTGAGGCATACATTGAGCGTAATGGCTACAGACCTGATATTACTGATGAAGATCGTGTAGTCCTAAAAGAAGGAACGGTTGATTACGTTGGTTTTAGTTATTACCAATCAACTACTGTTTCTGCCGAAAAAGTTAAGCCTGATGAATTAAATGACTTATCCAAGGCTATTGCTAAAAACCCAACGCTAGAACGCAGTGATTGGGGTTGGGAAATTGATCCTGAAGGTTTACGAATTTCTTTGAATCATTTGACTGACCGCTATCATGTACCACTATTTATTGTTGAAAATGGTTTGGGTGCTTATGATAAGGTCGAAAAAGATGGCTCAATTCATGATGATTATCGTGTCGACTACATGAGAAAGCACATTTCAGAAATGGAAAAAGCAGTTGAACTTGATGGCGTAGATTTAATGGGCTACCTTCCTTGGGGACCAATTGATCTTGTATCCGCTGGAACAGGCCAAATGGATAAACGGTATGGTTTTATCTATGTTGATAAAAATGATGCTGGTAAAGGAACATTGAAACGTTCACGCAAGGACTCATTTGACTGGTACAAGAAAGTTATCAATTCAAATGGTGCAGATTTAGCTTAAATTAGAGCTAATTAAAACTAACAAAAAAAACGAAGTTACTAACAACTTCGTTTTTTTGTTTCGATCATTATCGCGTAACTGATTGCTTATTTCTTTAAAGTACCAGTTTCGTATAATTTTTCATATAAATCGACCATCTCGCCTGCTAAATCTCTAAAAGTAATTGCATTCATTAAATGATCTTGTGAGTGAACTACTAACAAAGTAACTTTAGTATGTTCACCTTGAGCTTCTTTAGTAAGCATTCCGGTTTGCGAATTATGTGCTTCAGTTAATGAGTCGTCAGATTCTTTCAACTTAGCCCGGGCACCGTCGATGTCACCCTTTTTAGCTAACCGAATTGCTTCAAAAGCTAAACTCTTAGCATTACCTCCATTGGCAATTAAGCCCATAGCTGATTCTAAAGTTGCTTGTTCTTCTTGTTCAGTAGTTTTGTTTTCTGCCATTATTATCCCCTATGCTAACCGTTAATTAAGTCTTCAGCTTGTTTCAAAACCTGAACACCGTCCATCATGCCATATGCACGCATATCGATTACAGCAAGTGGAATATCCTTGCCGTCTTTACCTTGGCCCTTGACCTTATTCTTAAAGTCACTTTCCATATAACGAACTTGTGGTCCAAGCAAAACGCAATCTGGATGATCCTGTTCAATATGTTGTTGTGCCTCAGAAGCTGGACAAGCAAAGATATTAGCATCAATGCCCTGGTCCTTCGCTGCTTGCTGCATTTTCGTTACTAACAATGAAGTACTCATTCCAGCGCTACAATTTAACATAATTGTTTGTTCTGCCATAATAGTATGTTCCTCCTAAATGTATCCATAAGATTTATTCTATTATAGCACTTTTAAGTTAGCGCTTTCGATTTAAAAGTAAAGATTATTTAAAATAATTTCGACTTTTTTAAAATAAATTATGCTTCAAGTTGGCCGGATTAAACTTATAAACTGGCAACTAAAAACATAAGTCCAACAAGAACTAAGGAAGCGCCGATGAATAAAGCAGCTACCATCGAAATTGGTGCAAACCCAACTTGCCCCTTCGTTTTCTTAAGATTTCTCATATTTTTAATACTTAACAATAGTTCAACGACACCTAAAACCAAAAGAATAATTCCTGCTATCATCACAAGGTAATTTCCTTTAAGTAGCGTGAATAAATTTTCAGTCAATAACATCTTTATACCTCACAATCGTAAAAAATTATACTCTTTCTAACGTTTATGATAGCACTTTCTTTTAGCTTTAACATAAATTACAATGAAAAATAAATGAATTTTTAGTAGCTATGGTTATTTTAGAAAAATAGTTGAAAAAAGCCTGACACTCCTGTTCCCAAAAGGGCAAAGCCAAAGAAAAAGGCAAATACAACTGCAATCAATGAAAATGCATTGTTAGTTCCCTTAGTAAAGATTGTTTTGGCGTATTTAACACTGTAAATTAATTCGATTACACCCAAAACAATGACAGCAATACAAACAACACGATCAATTACTGGATTAATTAGACTCATTTTTTTGCCTCAAACAAATTAATAATCAAATATTCATATGCGAATATAATAGCAGATTCAAAAAACAAGGTAAACATTAAAATATTATGACAAAAACTGGCTTTTTCTTCTTTCTATTAATAAAAATGGACTATTTGGTTCGTTTCTTTACAAATATTTTTTCGAACTCATGGTAATAAGCCTCAAATATAGAACATTTTTAACTTTTCTTCCGTCTCTTAGGCGCGCTCAGTGCATGCCAAATACATTCTTCAAATGATTAAATCTTTTTTATAACTTGTACTTCTTGATGCCCTCTTTACTTATCTCTATTTTATAATATTAGATACATGTAGAAAAAAGATAAATCAATGAGGTAAAAATGCTATCAATTATCAAACTAAAATACTTTAAAGATGTAGTTGATTTGTGCAGCTTCACTAAAGCCGCAAGTAAAAATCATGTAGCTCAAACTTCAATCAGTCAACAAATTAAAGAATTAGAAGCAACATATGATGTAAAATTAATCGACCGCAATACAATACCTATTTCTGTTACTGAAGCAGGACGACTGCTATATCTATGGTCTGAAATCATTCTCAAAGATATTGATCGTCTGAATGAAGAAATGGAACAGCAAAAAGAGCAAAGGCTTAAAATTGCTTACACATCCCTGCAAGATTTATCTTACCTAAATACGCTTTTCAGCTACATGCCGTTGTATCAAAAAAAGGTTTCAGTAGCTAAAGAGTTAATGATTAACCTTACTCCCTACCTTCGAAACGAAAAGATTGATTTTGCAATTACCTTTGACTCTGAATTTGTCGATGAGCCAGATATTGAAACTATTCCGCTTTCAAATGGTCATTATAAGATAGGAATAAGGAAGGACCATCCACTAGCTATAAAAAGCGAAGTGACAATGGATGAAATTTATCAATATCCTTCTGTCATGATTACTCCTACAAGTATTGGAAAATCTTATGATTTAATGATCAAAAGATCACAAAAAGCAGGCGAAAAGCCGAATATTGGAGAGATTGTCGATAATGTTGAAAGTGAACTTTTTATGATTCAACAAAAGAATTTGATTGGCTTTTTCCCTGAAGATTTCCCAATGAAACTTGAAAATCCCAACTTAAAGTTAATTAAAATCAAGAATTCTCCCCATTCATATCAGCGTGTCATAGCCTACAAAAAGAATGCATCATCTAAAATTATTTCTTTAACAAATGAAATCAAAAATATAGTTGCATATAGGTTCAACCTATAACAATAGTGTTTTTATATATTGGTCAAGGAAGCCGCTTTCATTTATAGTTTAATTGTAGATAAATTATATTAAGGAGATTAATTATGACCAAATATATTTTGACAGGCGTTGACGGCAACTTAGGTGGTCAAGCAGCTGAATACTTATTGAAACTAACGGATAAAAGCAATTTAGTTTTTTGTGGCTATTCCGAAGATAGCTTAAAGAAGTATCGAAACATGGGTATTGCCACCAAACAAACTGACTTTAATCATACGGATGGACTAATTGATAGTTTTAAAGGAGGCAATGTTCTCGCTTTAATCTCCATGCCATTTGTTGGTGAAAAGAGACGTCAAGCTCAAAAGAACGCAATTGATGCAGCGAAAAGAGCTGGTGTAAATAAGATTATTTATACTTCATTAGTAAATGCTGGTGATCCGATGAATCCAAGTAAAGAAAAAATTGATCATGCTTATACTGAAAACTATATTGAAAATACTGGTTTAGATTATATTCTTTTAAGGAATTCACAATACGCTGAAGCCATGATTACTAACTATTTCACTTATGTAAATAACGGTGGGGTAATTTGTAATAATCAAGGTGATGGTAAGATGGCCTATATTTCCAGAAAAGATTGTGCCAAAGCTGTTGCCTATGCCCTCCTGGCTGATAATTTACATTACCGTATTCTTAACATCAATGGTGCTGAACTCATGACCATTAGTAGATTTATCGAAATTGGAAACAAAGTTACTGGCAATCGTGTAAGCTATGAAGAAATTTCTGATGAAGAAAACTATGCAGTTTTTGATAAAATGGGAGTTCCTAGGACTACAGATGGTAAATTTCAAAAGCATTCCGCTGCTCCATTCAGTTCAGAAGGTATGGTCACCTTTGGCCAAGCAATTCATGAAGGAAAAATGGACATGTTCACTGATGACTTCAAGAAGTTAACTGGTGATGATCCAATTACTGTTAAATACATGTTTGAGCATAAAAACATCTTCCAAATCGGTGATCGCCATTCTAAAGATAATTAAAGAGGCGCGCAAAATGAAAAAGATTGTAGTTAATGGTGTGGATGGCAATTTTGGTAAATTGGTAGCTGAAGATGTTTTAAAATTAATTCCTAAAGAAGATTTGCTCTTCACTGCTCCACGTGCAGATAAATTAGAAAATTACAAGAAAATGGGTATTAAAACAGCGGTTGCTGACTTCAATAGCCCAGATAATTTAATTAAAATTTATGCAAATGCGGATAAAGTATTATTAGTTTCCATGCCATTCGTTGGTGCTAAGAGAAGAAAAGCACACAAAAATTGTGTAGATGCTTGTGTTAAGGCTCATGTTGGTCAAATTATCTACACTTCAGTACTATCATCTGGAAATCCTTTCAATCCTAGTGTTGAAAATGCAGATCATGGTTATACTGAATCTATTATTCAAAACACTGATTTGGATTATATTATCTTACGTAATTCACTTTTTGCGGAAGCATTCATTACCGATTACTTCAGAGCAGTTAATAATCATGAAGACAGCATTGAAAAAAACATGGGTGAGGGTCGAGTATGGTTTATCTCTAGAAGAGATGCGGCATTAAGTGCTTCTTGTGCTTTAAACAATGACCTACTCCACCGTGCTATTTTAAACATTAATGGCTGTGAGCCATTCACCTATGATGCTTTCCTAAAAATAGCAAATGAAGTGACAGGCAACAACATTAGTTACATTAAGAAAACGGATCAGGAACTTTATGACTACTTTCATAGTATCGGTGTTCCCAGAAATACCGACGGTGATTTCTCCAAAAGTCCCATTCAAGCAACTTCTGACGGAATGGTTACCTTTGGTACTACTGTTAGAGATGGTTATTTAGATGTGCCGGTTAGCGATTTTACTAAATTATGTGGTAAGAAACAAATCACAGTTAGATATATGTTTGAACATGAAGAGGACTTCCAGTTAGGCGATCGTCATCCTACCGAATAAAACCAAATACTACCAAATAGCTCAAAAGGGTAAATCGTAATAAAAAGATTTACCTTTTTTACTTTCTCAAGCATAATAGATTAGCCATAACTACGGTTCCGACAAAAGTAAAAATAGTGCTAATTATGCCATAACATCAATGAAATATTTTTATGGAGAAGTAAAAATGGGATAAAAGTCTCAATAATTATGTGTAAATGGAAACCTAATCCACTGACTTGCTTTCATCAAAGGATGACTCATACGTATATGTCATTGAAGCAGCGTGCTACTTTCTCAGCTACAACGAAACTGTTTAAAACTAGCACCTGTTATTCAAGGAGGATGCCTAATGAGTCTTCAGTGGGAAATTGTTACGTAATTTTAGTCTTTCACTTCATTCGTTTGTGAAAACTTTTGATCTGATTAGTAGAATAAATTGAAACTCTGATTGGCGATGGGTAATAATCCATGAAACCCAATATTTCGGCCACAATCACTTTTAGTTGCCTAATAATACTAAGATATTTTGCTTTGCTTTTGTGAAAATGGTTAAGGGTTTTATGCGTTTGGTTTAGATTATGAGTACGATGTAAAGACATAAGATCAGTCAAAACGAATATATGGTCATGCTTTCTGAATTTATTACGCAACTTATTTATGATATGCACATGGGAGTGGCGAATGAAACTTTATAATAAAAGCTCTTAATTACTGTTGCAAGGGCCGCACCTGCTTTAAGCCGTATTCTTAGAGATCATGCTTTCATTCAGCAAAATGCAATAGTTAATTGCTCACTTGTGTCTATCAAGTTTGATTTCTAAAGCAAACAAAAATACTTCAAGACTTACGTGTTCTCGTTTCAAATCGATGAAAGAGGTTTCTAAGAATATACGGAAATATTTGTCTTGTAGCTTGTATTAATGAAACTACCCTACTTCAGATAAAGTGGTCTTGGTAATATTAGAGACTGTTGCATAAACGTAATACATTATACATAAATTGGATTAACTGAAAGATTTCTACAATAGTTGTGCAAAGTGTTTAAAATTGGGTCGTGGTTTGTTTTTTAATCGATCATTGTTTGGCATAGTCTGTTGCTTGAAGTCACCAATACGATCACGCGGAATTTTCAAATTAAGAGTTTTAAACTGAGTATCAAACCTAATAATATAGATGCCACTGGGAAAGCCACCAGTATTAACACTAAACCAATTATATTGATTATAGCCCAAGAAACTAGCCCATTCAGCTTTGAGAAATTAATTCAAAAACATATCCTAATTGCTAGCTAAAGACTTTTAAGTCATAACTACCAGATTTAATTAATGTAATTATGATTTGTTTAGTTATGTTGTTCATATAGGAATCTCTCTTTTCTACGATATTGCTTGATACTTTAATCATACGAGGAAGAGATACTTTTTTAATATTTTTAATTAAGATAACTTTATTTAGTCAACTTATTTGTCTGACATTCTCTATCTATTTAGACATGAACGTATGATCTTGCTTGCCAAGTGCCATGTCTGATAACATAGCTGAGCTTTCAGCATCATAGCGATGCTATTTACCGTAATACAAAGAAATTTGGTCTAGATTAAACTCGTATTTTGCTGTAAAGCATGAGAAATTGTGATTGGCGATAATTTAGCGCAAGGATTGGCTTTGTCCCTGCAAAACTTGGATAATTATTACCTAATCTATAAAAGAAAGATGCTTGCCTTTTTAGGTGGTAGACATATTAAAACGTAAAGAGTTTATAAATATGTTTCTCTTGAGCTAGTTAGCAACAAACGACATTTTATCTAAGAGGCTTAATGGATTTTTTATCAAAACCAGTATTCAATTTCATTTTACAATTGTTCACTGTGAATTACTTTTTAAATCATAGATTTAAAAATAAAATTGACAAATCAAACTGCCAAAATTAGAATTTAATAAATTATTAATCTTGGTTTTTAACTAAAATGGAGGTATAACATGCAAGGATTAACAGCAAAAGACTTATTAAACTTAACAAATGCAGGAGGTTTGAAGACACAAGGCAATAATAGTATTTTCCAAACTGCTGATCCTAATTTTGATAATTTGGATAAATATCAGTGGTCACTTGTTAAGCAAAATAGTAAGACCGGTTTGTCTACTATTTTAGCTACTGACACTTATCCGGCTTTTGTCTTTGATCAAGAACCGAACGTATATTTTACAACGGTAAATGATGAGCAAAAGACGCAATTATTTAAATTAAATACTGATACCCAAGATTTGACTGTGGTTCATGAATTTAAAAAGCAAAGTTTGGCGGTTCAAGAAGTATTACAAAACAAGCAATTACTTTTATCAGGTACGACTTCTTTAACAGAAATTGATGGTGATTTACCTTGGCACGAAGTAACTGAAGTACCTTATTGGACCAACGCTGAGGGAAATGTAAATGGTAAACGACATCAACTTTTTATTTTTGATTTAAAAAGCAAAGAGTTGCACTCATTAGTACCAAAAGATTTTGAAGTCAGCAATTTTTGGTACCAAGATGGCCATCTGTTCTTGAGCGGTGCGCAATATCAAAATCATCAACCATTCCAAAAAGGTCTCTATGAATATGATCTTACTGAAAAAAAGCTGCACGAATTGCTTAAGCATGAAACTTGGTCTGTAAGTGCAGTGGCGTTATTAAATGATGAATTATATCTAGCAGCAACCGATAATAAAAAATATGGCATTGAAGAGAACCCTAATTTTTATCATTTGCTTAAAGATACTCATGAAATGCAGCTCGTGCAAGAATGGGATCATAACTTATCCAATATTGTCATCCATGACATGGAAGTAGTACCAGGCAAAACCACTTTTGTCCACGATAACAAACTTTATTTTGTTGCTACAATTGCGACACATAATGAAATTTATACGTTTGACGGTGAAAAAACAGAACTAGTTGGCAAGTGGAATGGTTCAATTGCTTCTCTAGCCTTTCAAGGCGATCATTTACAATTTATCGCTAACAGTCCACAAAGTCCGCAGCAACTCTATCAATTTGAAAAAGATGGACAAATTAAACAACTTAGTCATTTCAACGAATTTTTGAAAGACAGATATGTTGCGAAGCCAAAGCAAGTAGATTATAAGGATCATAATGGTGATCAACGCTATGGTTGGGTACTCTATCCGCTGAATTATCAAGAAGGTAATAAATATCCAGCCATTTTAGAAATTCATGGCGGTCCACGCACTACTTATGGCGCTGGCTTTTTCCATGAGATGCAAGTGCTTGCTAGTGCTGGTTATTTTGTTTTCTTTACCAATATAATCGGTTCTGAAGGCTGGGGAGATGAATATGGTGACCTACGCGGTAAATATGGCACTGTGGACTATGATGATTTAATGTTATTTACCGATGAAGTCTTAAGACAAGTTCCAGAGGTAGACAAAGAAAAGCTTGGATTAGCAGGCGGAAGTTATGGTGGTTTTATGACTAATTGGGTTATTGGTCATACTCACCGCTTTAGTGCTGCCGTCAGCATGCGCAGCATTGCTTCTTGGACAGCAATGTACATTTCAGATATTGGTCCTGAATTCGTAAATGATCAAATGGCTACAGATGATTTACATTCTGATGATATTGATAAGCTTTGGTTCCACTCACCTCTTCGCTATGTCAACAATATAACTACTCCTACACTATTCTTACATTCAGATCATGATTTTCGTTGTCCAATCCCTGATGCTTATCAAATGTTCCAAGCGTTGAAATTACGTAATATACCAACCAAATTGGTAGTCTTTCAAGGGTCTAATCATGACTTATCAAGGAAAGGTGCTCCTAACAGACGAATTAAGAGATTAAAAGAAACGTTGAACTGGTTTGATAAATATCTAAAGTAAAAATTTTATAGATTTAATGTTATAAAAAATGCATCTCTAAGGATAAAAATAATCCTTAAGGGATGCATTTTCTTTGCTATTATTTGCTGCCAATTAAATGAACTTGATGATAGAATCGCTTTTTCAGCATTTGCCTGTAATTGCTAAAATTTGGTTAAACTTAATATCCTGTAGCAATTTCTAAAACCTTATCTTGCTTAGATAATTTAGCAATCGAAATACGACTTCTAAATTTACCTTAACTTCGGAGATCGTATCAATCTGCCTTATTCTTTAGTTAAAATTCCTCATCTTCATCCTTAGCCGGTGTAGGCTGAAAATGATAAATACCGCTTTTACCGGCTTCTAGAATCATTTTTATCAGGTCATCAAGCGGCAGCTGATCACGTTTAAGCAGCAATTCTAACAGCATTGGAATATTAACTCCGGTAACAATTTCAATTGCCGGATTTTTTTCCAGTATTCGAACTAACGTATTAAATGGTGTTCCACCTTTTAAGTCAGTTAAGCAAATAACTTTGCCAGAAAGAGCAGTGATTTTTTGCTTCAATTCTTGCTCTAGTTGATTAAGCGACTCACCGTCTGTAAACTTGACTGTTTGGCAATTTTCTTGCTGGCCACAAATCATTTCTGCCGATTTCAGCAATTCCTGTCCGGCACTGCCATGTGTACAAATTAAAACTCCAACCATTAGTATTTTCCACTCCTAATAGTCTAACGCACGATAATAACGTCTAATGTCCATTGGGTGCCGGTTAATGTGTTCAATGTGAACATCAATTCGATTATTAATTGCATGGAAAACAAATGGTGACAGGGTCCCACGATATTTCTCTGAAAAGCCAGGGAGGTCATAATCTTTAGCATCGATAATAGTGTAATTACCACAAATCTTTGGTAAAAACTTAGCAACACGTTCACTGAGTGGTCTTTGAGAATCTTCTCCAACATAAACAGTAACTGGTGTGTCACGATCAACTATTTCAAACATGCCATGGAAAAATTCTGCTGCTTCAACGGCACGTGTTCTTAACCAATGTTGCTCTTCCCAATAGCACATTGCGTATGAGTATGTTGCACCCCATTGATTACCCGCACCAACAAAGTAATGAATCTCATCATCGTGATGCTTTAAAGCAAAGTCCTTAGCAAAGTCGTCTGCTTTAACTCCAATTTCGGCAATATCCTCAGCAAAATGTTTATCCACTACTTCATAAAATTCATCATAGTCCGGAAATTCACCGTTCAAGTACATTAGACGATCCCCAACCATAAAGAACTTCAATTGCTCGTTTTCTGGATAAGAAATGCAATAAGTTAGATCTGCTGCCAATTTAGCCTTAGGATCATCCATAAAGCCTAAAATTGTGGCGCCTACCTCGTTTAATTTCTTAACTGCATCAACCATTTCCTTAGTATTACCCGTTACTGAAGAAATGACAACTAGCGTTTTATCGGTAATGCGCTTATTGCCAGTCACGATATATTCAGCGGCATTTTGGTAGAAAGTTTCAAGGGCACTTTTTTCTTTCATATGAATGTTAGCTTGCATCCCTGAAGCATAGGTACCACCAATACCTAACCAGCAGATGTTTGTAATTCCTTTTTTAAATAATGGATCAATGATTTCATTAATCTTGCCTCTTAATTCGAGTGCTCCATTCATACTAGTAATTAATTTTTTCTTATCGAACTTACGCATTTTTCTCCTCTTTTTCTTGTTCTACTATCTTAATACCCGCACTTGCTCCTAAAATTGATGCACCTGCATTAAGGAATTTTTTTGCTTCTAAATATGTGTGAATCCCACCAGCTGCCTTTATTTTGATTGATGAATCTAAAATACGTTTCATAAGTTTCACATCTTCAATCTTAGCACCAGAAAAGCTTCTACCGGTTGAGGTTTTCAGAAATGCCGGCTTAATGCGATTTGCTATTTCACATATTTTTTCTTTTGCAGCATTGTCGCCATCTAGTTTACACATTTCAACAATTACTTTGTCTTTAATTCCGTTCTTCTTACAGAAGCTAGAAATTGCCGCCATTTCTTTTTCAATAGCATGAAAGTCCCGATTTTCAACATTTTTTTGGTTTAACGGATAATCGATTTCTTCAAAATTCTTAGCCGCATAATCAGCAAACCTTTTCATTTTGCTATCAAGATCCATCTTACCTTCAGGAAAGTCAACAGCACCAGCAATGATAATGTCTGTATCTCTTAAATAGTCTTTAGCAAAATCATATTCTTTTTCAGGCTTAGCAAAAACAGCTCGAAAATTATACTTTTTTGCTTTTTCCAAATATTGTTCAAAAGTATCATTTGGATCATCAATATAATCAATTTTCTTGTTTATCATTCTTTTTTCGACCTTATAAATCTTTTAAACACCTAAAATTCCCCAAGCAGTCAGCAAAACACCAATGATAGTTGCACCTAAAAGCTGCCAAAGCACGTTGACTTTCTTTTTATTTAGTACGTAAAAAATATACAAAACTAATAATGACAAAAGTCCAGGTAAAATGCTATCTAATATGCTTTGCAGTGATGTAGCAGTTTTTCCTGTGCCAAACTTAGCAACAACCTTAACTACAACCATATTCTGTGTCATAGCACCGATGACCATTACACCCAAAATTCCGGCTGCATCCTTAAACTTATCCATCAGTCCGGATTTTTGAATTCTTTCAAGGTAACTAGTACCAATGTTATATCCGACTTTTACTCCAAAATATCTAACAAGATATGCCGGTATGTTATAAGTTAACAAAAAAATCATTGGTCCTAATATATTTCCTTTCAATGACAAGGAAGCGGCAATTCCAACAGCTAGAACTCTGAGAGTGCCCAAAAATAATGAATCGCCTATACCAGATAATGGTCCCATTAAAGCAGTCTTAATTGCACTGATTGAGCTAACGTCGAAATCCTTATCTTCTGCGTTCTTTTCCTCCATTGACGCCACTACACCACCGATAAATGGTACAAGTTGTGGTGTACAGTTGAAGAACTCCATTTGACGTTCAAGAGATTCTGTATATTCTTTTTGATCGCCATGATAAAGTTTTTTCATAAGTGGTGCCATCATATAGGCAAAAGCCAAATGCATCTGTCTTTCGTAATTCCAGCCAAATTCCATAGGCAATGAACGCCACATAATTTGCATTAAGTCTTTATTGGTAACTTTTTTTTCATTAGAAATCGTCGTCATCATTTACATCCTCCTGACTTGAACCATTGGTACTTACTACTGCACGATTTTGATCGGAATGAAACCTTACAAAAACAATGATTAATCCGAAAAGCGCAACGCCAAGTACAGGAACTTTTAGATAAGCTGATAGTAAGAAACCTAAGAAAAAGTACGGCAAAACTGTTTTATTCATTATCATTTCTAGTAAAATGGCAAACCCAATTGCTGGCAACATGTTTGCTGCAACTTGTAAACCATTAATAATATTTTGTGGTATTACACTTAGTAAAGCTTTCATTCCTGCACTACCTGCATAATAGCCTAAAAAGCAGAGAATACCACGGCGTGTACATTCAATTAATCCAATTCCCCACATTGATGCAGTTATACCACCTGGTTTCCCTTCTTTTGCATACCTATCTCCAATATGTGCAATAGCTGGAAAAATGACACTAGTAAGATTCCCAATTGCAAGTGAAAGCATTGCTATAGGCATTGCTATAGCAATAGCTGCACCGACTCCTTTCCCTAAAGAAATAGCAAATGCGGTTCCTAGAACACCACCGACAATCACATCAGGTGGTAAATATGCCCCAACTGAAATTGCGCCCATAAACACTAATTCAAGTGATGCACCAATAATTATTCCTTGAGACAAGTTGCCTAGAACTAACCCAACTAAAGGCCCTAAGATAATTGGTCTATTCAACATATTAGAGCCGATAGCAAAGTCCAACGGACCTACAAAGCCAACCAGCCCTATTAGTAGTGCTGTACCCAAATTGCTCATTATTATTCTCCAATCTATTCTAAAAATGGTTTTAAAAAATTCAGTGCTTTTAGTTCTGTTTGTGCCGGATTTAAGAAATACTGAGGTTGCCCAAATTCAAAAGTAAAATCACCATGATATTGAAATGTATTAAAAGTTTTTAAGTCATTAGCTGGATTGCGAGTACCCTCACCCCAGCACTTATGACCAACTGGATTCCCGTCAACAAAGTGACAGTGAATAATTTTGTATCCAAAGGCTTCAAAATATTGTGAAATTGTCTCCTTATTTCTCGCCATTGCACCTAAATCAATGTTGATTCCAACATTTTCTTCGTCTACACATTCAAGATAAAGTTTCAAATCAACAATGGAATTCACTAAATGCGATTCTTCTGGCTGCAGAGCTTCAATCGCAACCTTAACTTCGTTAGAAGAAGCATATTCAGCAACGTTCTTCATCATTTCAACCGATCTATCCCAAGCAGCCTTTGGATCCTCATCGTAATAGTCCCAGCCAGAATTAAGTGCCACCATGTGAACACCGAGTTCGGCACTAGCATCAATTAAATTTTTAAAATAATTCAGTGAACCTTCACGAAGATTTCTACCCTTTGCTGCCAAATTATATGGATTGGGATTGCTTTGCTGAGGAGTTAAACATATTACCTTAAGATGATGATCAGCCAAACGTTTTTTAATACTATCGACATTTTGATAACCTGTTTTTTCTATCCAAAAGTGTTGTGGACTTGTCCAAAGTTCAATATTAGATAGACCATTTTTACACACAGAATCTAAGAAATAATCGAATGTATAATTTCTATAGTAATAATTCATGGCTGCTAAACGACTGCGCTTAATTTTATTATTCATGTAAAATCCTATCTAACATCTTGATAAAGTTCTTTTTTATCATTTGGAACTTGACGAATCTCAACCTCACAGCCATTTTTTACTAACTCATCAAGCTTTTTCTCATCGTCAGTTGTGACGTTAATAGCTTTGCTGATTTGTATAGTATTTTCAACTGGTTTTGTCCCTCCCAAGTTAATATGATTGATTGCAGGATAAGCACTAGCCAAAGCGTAGGCGTCTGCAACTGATTCTACGACAATAAATAACCTATATTTATCGGTCACACCACTTTGCAATGCTTTAATCGAATTATTAATATTTTTAATTACCAACTTCACACCTTGAGGTTTAGCAAGTTTTATTGCTGTTTTCCTAATCTCATTATTTGGCACATCGTCATTAGCAATTAGTATGCAATCCACGCCTAATTCTTGTGTCCATGAAAAGGCAACTTGACCATGCAATAAGCGATGATCCACTCTCATTAACTTAATCAAAGAAATTCCTCCTTTTAAAAACTAATTTTTTAATTCCATCTAGTTTTTAGCAATTATCATGCCAAGTAAGTGTCAAAAAAAAAGCGGCCAATACTGACCACATTTTGTGATAATTTTAATTAAATTTTGACACTATTAAAGCTGTATTTTATTTTGTCAAAAATCTTCAATTTCTTCTGTTTCTAAGCTATTATTTTCTGTATTAAAAATAAGTTCATTAATATACTTAATTTCAGTTAGTGGAATTTTAATGTTATAGATTTTTTCTAACGACCTTAACGAATTTTTGATGTTATTCAAATTTTTCTGATTTTGTGGTGTTGGCTTATATTTGCTTGGATTAGTTTCCAAAGTTTGATTTCTAATTATCCTTTCGATCATACAGCTAAGATGTACGTACAAAGCCATTACAGTCTGATTGGACAGGCTTATTTGCAAATACTTATTTAACTCTTTAATACACAAATCAATATTTTTAATAACCTCCTTAGTATCCAGTATCGTCAAGGAATTAATTACCCGCTCAATCGTGAAATTGCGTAAAATAGAACTATTAAATTCATAAAGATCTTTATCCGTTAAAATATCTTTGAGAGCTTCCTTTAAAGCTGAGAGCTTAGAACCATTTATAAGCTGATCTAAAGAAATAAAAGGAACATTGTCATAATGTGGATTAGCTGTACCAATAACTGCTAAAACATTATATTTTCTTTTAATTGCTCTTTCTTGATCTTCCAGTTTGAGCCAGCTATACGAACAAGCCATAATAACAATTTTACTTTTTGGCGGAAGACTTTCTTCAATCATGTCTTTAATTTTATTGGCCGTTCCAACTCCAGTTGTACAGCATACCAAAATCACATTCTGTTTAACCATTTTAGGATAAATAATACGGTAATCATTGCAAATGATTTCATTCATCTTATCAACTATTGCCTCAATCGGCTTTCGCTCTTTAATGTAATTAGCTACAAACAAGGCTAACTGAGTTGAAACATTATTAAAAATGACTACTGGAAAATTTAGATCAATTTTCAGCAATTCAGGGATCTTCTCTAAAGAACCCATGTCGGCCATTAAGATTAAACCATTGGATACATGTCTTACATGAACATAATTAGAAACCTTTTTCACAATATCTTCGGTCAGAATATCAATTGGCATATCAAATGAGTCAAGAAGCGGTTCCCCAGCGATTTTATTCACAGTATCCGCAATACTGCTAGCAGTCGAGTAACCGTGGGCTAACAAGATACAATGTATTAACTTGGAATTTTTTTCTTTTTGAGCGCCGCTTAAATAAATAGTTAGAAACAAATTATCAATTTCATCAGTATAAAGGTTAAGCATTCCGTTAACAACACTGATAATTGCTTGAACTACTTGGTTAGTATAGATACTTTCATCAATTTTAGTAATAATTTCATCTGCTAATTTTTTCTCTCCAGGCGTAACTTTCCAATGTTTTTCCTGTCTAAAATAAAAGTAATGAGAAATTGCTACAATAATATTCCCATTAAAATCGTTTCTAAGATCATCTTGAAGATAACCCACTTCCTGATTGAGTGTTTTTTTGATAAGATCCAAAGGTAATTCACCAATATCCAAAGCTTCTTTTTTAAAAACCAAGTAATCACATAAAATATTAATTTTGTCAAAAGCCTTAACTTTAAAAGACGAAAAGGACTCACTTTTATATAAAGTAAAAATACTTTGAATTGTTTTTTTAATATAATTAGCACTTTGCTGGTTTCCCACAAAGTCCGTAACTTCACTGGTTGGAGTAATGACGATATCTTTTTTAGTTTTGGATAGAACTTGTTTTGTTGAAGTAATACTCGACTTCAAAATATCTTGCGGTAAATCCGCTAGCTTAACGTAAATACCGTTTTGAGAAGATTTTTTACTTTCACCCAAGGCATTGGCTACAGAAAGTAAAACATCGTTTTTGAGTTGACCTATATTACTTTCAAACTTTGTATTAGTCAAAGTAGCAAATACTTGGTTGTTAATATTAATATTATTTTTGATTTTTTTAGCGTGTTGAATGTAAAAATAGATGATTAACGACCGGATTTCGTTTGAACTACGTTCAATAAGTGGTGGCATAGTTATCTGAACGGGAATTCTGCGAATAAATGTTGCCAAGAAACTACTTTTGATATCTTCAGTTGTTGCACATATTAGTCTAACATTCATACGTTTTTTTTCGGCCGCCTCACCTAAAGGTGAAATAGTTCCGGTATCCAAATATGAAAACAGTTTTTCCTGACCTTTAGAATCAAGTCGATGAACTTCGTCAAGAAAAAGCATACCGTTATTTGCTTCATCAAATAGTCCTGTGTGGTCCGAATCAGCCCCTGTAAATGCCCCCTTTACATGACCAAAAAGTGTGCTTGATAACAACTCCGGATTATCAGCATATTCTGCACAATTAAAGCTAATAAACTTTCCATTTGACGGAATATAGCCCTCTTCTACACAGTAATCAAAAAACTTTTTGGCAATATAACTTTTGCCTGTACCTGTTTGCCCATTAATCAATACGGGGAGTCGACCAGGATATGATGCAGCAGCCTTCAACTTTCTTATTTGACTATAAAGCGATTGATCATGACCAATTACACTTGAAAAAACATCATGATGACTAATCAGATTCTCTAAACTTTTAAGAGTAGTATATTCTTGCTGTAATTGCTGATTAGCATTTTTTTCTGCCCATTCACGATCCACAAAAATGACTGGCCTGGTATTAACTTTAATAATCTTTTTTTCTCTGACCAACTGATTTAAGTAATGACTGACTGTATTTCTTTTAACTCCTAGTTTTTTAGCTAAATCTGAAGTTAAAAGATAATGACCCTTTTTCTGCTTTGTTTGTCTCATTATAGACAATAATTTTTCTTTCACATTCATATTGTTTAAGTTTCTTCAATCATTCGATTATATAATGCTTTTATGATAATGGTAGCGATTTTATAAATGTTGTTCAAGCTAAAATAGAACAATTTATCAATGAGAAATACGTTATCAATTACTTGCGAACTGACATCCAGATTTTCCCAATTCATAAATAAGTACAATGCTATTATTAAGTAATTACCAAAAAATCCAGTCAAAAAGGCTAGACAATACAGTTAATAATATGTTTGATTAAAAATATTTTCCCTATTCCGAAGTTTTAGTTTTAAGTGGTTATTAAGCTACTAGAACAATAAGATTTAAGCATAAAAACTATATTCAATAATTGTTGATTCAAAGTTCCTTGCCACATAGTTTTTCTTTAATATCCATCAACTAGGCCTAACCTTACTATATTTTCTTTCACGTTCGAACCTGAAAATACCACACAGCCATTCAAACTTTCAGATAAATTAACCATATTCAACTTCATAGAATGAATCATTTTCAACTGAGATCTATTATTTTTGACCTTGTCAAAATCAGTATTTTTTCCTAAATATTAACCTTTTCTAATGACCGATTAATTGCAGCTTGCTAATCAGTCAATATAGTTTTCATAATATCTCTTCCGCAGTATCTCTTTACTCAAGTACTTTACATTATTAGCTAAATCACGGTAAAGTTTCTCAGTTAAACTAACAAATTGCCCAGATTCTTTGTATAAAGCCATATTTGTAAAATGATGTAGAGTTTCGTAAATAAAATTGAAAAAGTTTGCGACCGATTTAAGTTTACGCTGCAAAATCAAACAAATATTTTTATCAATTAAATTTCTAAATATAAGATATTTTTTACCTTAACCGTTGGTAATCCAAGGAAAAGTAAAGTAAAATGTTATTTGATAAAAAGGAGTGTCTCAATGTCTAAACTTGAAAAACCCGTTGTGATAGGAATTACCGGTGGTTCAGGCAGCGGTAAAACTACCATCGCTCACAAAATTGTTGACCAAATGCAGGAAAATGAACACGTCTTAATTATGACGCAAGATTCATATTACAAAGATAATACTGGTATTCCGATGAACATCAGACAGAATATCAATTATGACCACCCTGATGCTTTTGATATTCCCCTTTTAGAGGAGCAATTAAATCGGTTATTACAATACGAGCCAATTGAAATGCCCGTTTACGACTTCAAAGAACACACAAGAAGCAAAGAAACTATCCATATCGAGCCTGCCGATATTATTATTCTTGAAGGAATATTAGTACTGGCAAGTGAAGAGATTCGTAATTTAATGGATATTAAAGTTTACGTTGATACGGATGATGATATTCGTTTTATCAGACGATTAGAGCGTGACATTAAGGAACGAGGCAGATCGATTGATTCGGTCATTGAACAATATTTAGATACAGTTAAGCCAATGTATCACCAATTTATTGAACCAACCAAACGCTATGCAGACATTATCATCCCTGAAGGCGGCGAAAATAATGTCGCAATCGATATGCTCACCACTAAGGTACACTCTGTTTTAAGCGAAAATATTAGATAAAAAACTGATAAACCAAATTAGCATCAAAAAACGCCAAATTCTAGCTTTAGAAATTGGCGTTTTCTTATTCATTTTAATCATTTGCCAGCCGCTTAATTACTTCAGCATAATCTGGATATTGTTTTAACAAATCTTGTTTGTGGGGCATTTCAAAATCATGATAGTCAAAGCCGGGAGAAACCATGCAGCTAACTAGACAGAAACTATCTGGTTCCGTGATTTCCGAGGCAAAGATGGTGTTTTTTGGAACCTTAAATTGCAAGACTTCTCCGTGATCAATTCTTTTACCTAATTTTATAGCATAATAATGACCATCTGGAGCAATGCAGTGGATTGTAATCGCCGTGCCGTCATGATAATACCATAGTTCATCATGGTTTAAGCGGTGAAAATGGGAACAGCTCTGATCATCAAGTAAGAAATAAATTGAAGTGTAGTAAAATCTATCTGCTTGGCTATCCTGAGCAAAGAACTGCTCATCACTAGTATATATTTGACGGAACCAGCCTCCTTCTTGGTGAGGCTCAAGGCTCAAACTTTTAATATAATCTTCTCGGTTCATAATTTTTGCTCTCTTCACGCTCAATCAGTCAACTTCATTAAGTTAAACCAAGTAATTCTTTTGCATTTGCTCTTTAAAATTTTGTGGCAGTTTCAAGCCGTCAGTAAAGTAGTGATCAAAATCACCGTAGTGCTTTTTAACGGTTGAAAAGTATCTTTCCAGGTATTGGCGTTCAACAGTTAACGCAATTGCTACATCGTTGAGGTTATTAGGATCCATCTTATCTTTTAAGTATTCTAATATTTCTTTGTTAGCTTTTTTACGAGCAGAAATTGTTTTTAAGTAGTCGGTGAAAATCTGCTCCTCACTAACATCCAGGCTCTTTAAAATCAAGGCTGCAGCTACCCCTGTTCGATCCTTACCAGCAAAGCAATGAAAGGCAACTGGAACTGGATCGGTCATTAACGTTAGCAAAAAGTCGTGATAGCCTTGCTTAGCAGATTCTGCCATTGCCAATTCTTCATAGGTTTTCAGCATATCTTGTTCAACACTGCTATTGGCCGAAACAATTTCATCAACACTAGCCTGATTTGTTGTGCCAACATCTTTTAGCACATCAATAATTTCATAGTCTAATTCTGACCAAAGATAGTCTGGGTATTCTTGTCTTTCCTCATCACCGCGAAAATCAACCAGTCGCTTTATTTTGTAGTAGTTCTGAACACGATCTTTTTGTTCTTCGGTTAAATCAAATAGTTGACCACAACGAAAAAGCAGCCCTTCTTTAACCTTTCTTCCATCTGAACTAACATAGCCACCTAATGAACGCCAATTTGTTATCTCTGTAGTCATAATTCTCCTTAAACTTATTATTTATTAAAACTGTTTGGTTTTCATAAAGGAATATTATAATTTTTATTGAATTCTACGTCCATGATTTTCGCAAACTAATTTGTGTTTCTTAGTCTTTTTTATAAAAAAACCGCAAAAAATATTTTGCGGTGCTAATTTTAATTTAAGCAATTTTGGGCTTTAATGCCTGATCAAATAAGTTAGTAATCAATTTTACCAAAACGCCGTCAAATACAAGCGCAGAGAGTATACAAGTAATAAACATGATAACTTGCAGTTGGATGCTATATTTACTCCAGCCGTACAAAAAATACGTTGGAATAAAACTACCAAGGCCGGCAAAAAAGGCCCCTGTTAGTACGCTTTGCCAAGAAAATGCTTGATAACGACTTTTTTGCGGGAAAAAGCCAATTTCATTAGTTGCTCCTTGAATCACACCAGACAAAATTGTTACTGCACCCCATTGGCCGCCAATAGCCATTTCGACAACTGCTGCCAATGTTTCACCAATTGTTCCTGAACCAACCGTTGGCACGAAATACATCGCTAAGGGAGCTGCCATTAGCCATAATCCAGAAAAAACAGTATCTGTTACCGGAGCAAAGCCGGTCGGAAGCAGTAATAACTTAATTAAATTGTAAGCCCAATTAAACCCATAAGTGTAGATTACTCCCATAATAATTCCAATTAAAGCAATCAGGATAATTGCTTTAACGTTCCATTTTGATGATCTTGTAAACATAAAAATACTCCTAACTAACATTCTAAGTCAGTAGGAGTACTCTAATATACTTAATAACACTTCCCTAGCGCAGGTATTGTCCTGTTCAGGTTCGGAGGGTATTTCTCAGCTAAATGTGGCACCCCTAGTGACTTTCTTATCTTTTTGCCTATTATAACACAATATCAAGCAGACATTTTAAGTTATTCAATTAACTAGCAATTTAATTAAAATTGACTAAAACTAGCCAACTTTTCTTTAGTCAAATCACGGATAATTGCACAAGTTAAGTCAACTGAGGCCTTAAAGTCTTGATATGCGCTAAAGCAGTATGCTGAATGCTCGTAACGCACTGGAATTCCGATAACAATTGTTGGCGCACCATTTTCATAGTAAATTGCTGCACCATCTTGTCCGCCACCGGTCCGAACCGAACGAGTATATGGAATATTGTTTTTATCCGCTAATTCACATGCGTATTGTTGGAATTTTGGATTAGGTAAAAATGAAGTATCCATATCACGCAGCATTGGTCCACGCTTTAAGCCTGTTTGAGAAAGCCATTTTGGAGTAAATGTATCATCTGCTGGACATGATTCAAGCACAATCCCTAGGTCTGGCTTAATACTTCTAGCTGTTACGTACGCTCCCCGTAAGCCGACTTCTTCTTGACTTGAAAGTGCGGCTACAACGTTAAAGTCAGTCTTTTCACCGTTGAGATTATCCAAAACATCAGCCATTGCAGCTGCACCAAACCGGTCATCAAAATCCTTACCGAAGAAAAGACCGGTTTTTTCATTGTATTCGCACTTGACGTCAACAAAAATGGGACAACCAGTATCAATTTTATAATCATTAATTGTATCTTCACGAGAACTAGAACCAACATCAACTGACATATCTTCTACTTCCGGTACATTGTCACGTTCTTCTTTAGTCATGAAGTGCGGTGGCTTAGTTGCTACTACGCCAGGAACATATTTACCGTCACGGTTTCTAATTTTTACCCGTAAAGCTGGAATATTATATTTAACCCAGCCGCCAAGCGGAACAAACTTAATCATTCCGTTTGGTCTAACTGCCTGAGTTATAAAACCAACAGCATCAGAATGGGCATCAAGCTGGATAATTGGCTGACCAGTTTGATTTTCTTTTTTAGCAGCATAAACGTTGAGCATACCATCAATTTTTATATCGGCAATATCTTTTACTGTGTCAGTGAATAATTTGATAAACTCTCCTTCAAAGCCGGAAGTTGAATTAGCATCCGAAAAAGCTTTGAGCATTTTTATTTCTTGTTCTTTTTCCATCGTTGTAATTGACCTTTCGCTTATTAAACTTTAAATTTCATTGTAGCAAAAAACAATTATTTAAGCTATTTCTGAAAAAATCCTACTGCTTTTAGCAAATTTGATAATTTTGTCCGTAATTTCGGTACAAAATGGCTAAAAAAGTTCAAAACAAGCTCCTTTTTTCCGATAAAAATGATATAATCAATTTTATTAGGAATTTTGAGTTTTAAGTGAAAGGTAAATAAATGCCGAAAAACGACAATATTGATAATATTATTGATCATAAATTGTTTACCGAAGATGATATTCACCTGATGTGTGTCAAATTGGGTAAGCAATTAACTGAAGACTATACTGGTAAAAGACCATTAGTTATAGGTGCATTAAAGGGTGCAATTTTCTTTTTAACTGACCTGGTACGTGAAATGAACGTCAAAGAAGAAATTGATTTTATGGACGTTTCTAGTTATGGTGATGGTTTTGAATCTTCAGGCGAAGTGAAAATCATTTCCGATTTGGCTACAGATGTCAAAGATCGTGATGTTTTAATCGTTGAAGATATCATTGATACCGGATTAACCTTGAAATATATGAAGGATTTGCTCCAAAAACGCGGCGCTAAAAACGTTAAATGCTGCGTGTTACTGAATAAGGAAGCTAATCGAAAAGTTAACGTTAAGGTTGATTATTTTGGTTCAAAAGTCGGAAACGAGTTTGTTGTAGGCTATGGTCTGGATTTTATGAACTTTTACCGTAACTTACGCTACATTGGCGTTCTTAAGCCTGAAGTCATCAAGCTAGCTAACAATAAATAATAAAAGGAGCTATTCAAATAGCTCCTTTTATTTATCAGTTAGTCTTCTTTACTTGTTTTATTTGCTTTTGGTGCTAGTGGCTTAACAATAAACCACCGCATAAAGCCTTGCTCAATGTTTTCAAGCTTAAATTCAAAATTTTCGAGCTCAACCGTTTGATTTTTCTTTAATTCTGGATAATGTTCCATCATATAACCACCAATAGTGATAATATCACTATTTTGGAAACTTTTAAGATCTTTGCGGAAATATCTGGCAAAATCATATAAGGTCGTTTTACCCGAAACATGAATATTGCCCTTTTTATCTTTGATAATATAGTCATCTGAAACATCATCTATTTCATCTTTAACCGTACCAAAGAGCTCTTCGTAAATATCCTTATCCGTCACAATTCCGCTAGTTCCGCCGTATTCATCTACGACTAAAACAATCGGCGTGTGCTTTTTTATCATTAAATGCAAAATATCCTGAATCGGCATTGATTCTGGTACGGTAATCATTGTTCTAATAATCCGTGTCACAGGTACCTGATCATCTATTTCATTTTGCTGAACCACATCGAAGGCATAAATATAGCCTACGATATCATCTTTATTATTATCACGAACAACAGGAATACGACTTGATCCTTCATCAAGATACATTTTTAGTGCTTGCTTGATCGTATCAGTTGAATTGATTACCACTAGCCTGGTTCTGTCCGTCATAATATCCTTAGCGACTTTATCATTGAGTTCAAAAGCACGCTGCATGTATGTCAGGTCGTTTTTATCAAGAGACCCACCATGAACAGCCTTCCGTGATAATTTAATAATCTCAGACTGCGAATAAACCTGATTTTCTTCATCCGCCGGCTCAAAGCCCATGATTTTAAGCAAACCATTGGAACTGGTATTTAAAAGCCAGACAAAAGGATAAACCAAAGTATGAAATAGCTGCAATGGCGTGACAATTCCCAATAATATTTTGACTGGCATGTCAATTGCAATATTTTTCGGAACAATCTCCGTCACAACTACTTCTAGATAAGTTAATAAAATCACCCCTAAAAGGGCACTAACGGACCGCACTACAGAATGATTAAGTTGAGTTACTTTAAACAAATTTGCAAAAATCGCTGCAAACGTATCGGCAGAAAACCAACCTAAAACGACGCCAACTAAAGTTGTGCCGACTTGCGTTGTCGATAAATACTCATTCAGGTTATGCGTCATATGTAAAGCACGCTTAACCTTCCTGCTATTACCAGTATTATCTGCCAGCATATCTTCTAACTGACTTGATCTTGTTTGGACCAATGCAAATTCAGCAGCAACAAAGAAGGCTGCAAAAACAAAAATCACTAAAGTTGCTATTAAATTAGTAATTATTTGAGCTGTATTCAAAATTTATATCACCTTTTATAACAATTATTTGATATATTTTAGCATTAATAGCGCTTTATCTTGATAAAAATGTTTTTTATTTGATTATTTTATAAATTTTCTTAAACGGTAATCTTGCAGGAATATATTTCGGATCATTAACCTCAGCAGACTTATCTTGATAACCTAAGCCAATTGCCATTCCGACCAACTCATCATTAGGAATTTTTGCATACTTTCTCACTAATTCTGGATATGACACCATAGAATGAGCTGGCATGATTGCAATACCTTCATTAATGGCCAATAACATTATACTCTGTGAAAAAATCCCTAAATCATAAACCGACCAGGCTGGTGATGCTTTGGGTATCGTTAGAAATGCAATATCCTGCGCATTGAACATTGTATTGTTTGAATTTTCAAAAAGCTCTATCTTATTATGGAAGAAATACGGTTGCGATGCACCGACAGCAGCCAAATTTTGACTTGGAAATGATTCCCAGTTAAGCGATAGCATTTTAGCAAAATCTTCATGCGGATCGACACCTGCATCAATTTGTTTTTTTACTTCTTTTTTTAGTTCATTAAGCGCCTCCCCGGCTAATAAGTAAACCTTCCAAGGTTGTGAATTCAGTAATGATGGTGATTGCTGAGCCCTCTCAATTATTTTAGCCAATAATTTTTCATTAACTTTTCGGTTGGTAAACTTACGTGTTACCCGTTCTTGATTATAAACATCATTAAATTCCATTACCATTTCAAATCCTTACAAACTAAACTTGGCATACCAAACTATATTTTAATTATTTATATTCTGCTTTTAAACAATTCATATTTTAGAAACCTATTTTAATCATAAGAAAAATTAAACTAATGTATAACGTTTAACAATTTTTCTATTAAAATTAAATCTGAATATACTACTTGCAAAAGCCAGTTATATATATACTAATAATCTTAATAAATAATTGTAAATATTGCAATGCCATTAGGAAAAGAGAACAAATAATTGTTAATATTTTGATCACTTTATTCATTAATTTTTATTAGTTAGGTAAAAATGCTATTCATATATCCTTATTATTATATTACTAAAAAGATTCAACTCCTTTAATTCAACTTAGATATAACGCGCCTCAATTACCTTTGTTTCCTTGCATGTTCAAGGTGAATAATAAGATAAATTAATTAAACTTAACTTTAAACTTTATATTGGCGGCGTAATTCACGCTCCTGATCTCTTTTCTTAATCGTTTCGCGCTTATCATATTTTTTCTTACCTTGACCCACGCCAATCAATACTTTGGCAAAGCCGTGCTTAAGGTAAACTTTGAGGGGAATAATGGCGATCCCCCTTTGCTCCTGCTCCTTAGCTAAACGAGCAATTTCTTTTTTATGTAATAACAGCTGGCGTTGGCGCAGGGGCTCATGGTTATAGCGGTTGCCCTGCTTGTATTCACTAATGTGAACATTTTCGAGATAAGCGGAACCATTAATAATTTGAACATAGCCATCGCGCAGATTAATTCTTCTTGCACGTACTGATTTAATTTCGGTTCCTGTAAGTGCAATTCCTGCTTCATAAGTGTCCTTAATAAAATAATCATGATGTGCCTTTTTATTCTGAGCAATTAAGTTCTCATTATTTTGTTTCTTCAATTTCCCGTCCTAATGCTTATACTTGCTAAAATGTGGGTGATTGCCATTTTTATGAAAATGATTGCGGCCATTCGTAGCTCCGCGGTGACCGTGATCATTGCGAAATCCCCGATTTCCACGCCGACGGTTATTATTGCCACGGTTATTATGCTCCTTTTTAGGAGCATTGGGGTCATAAATTTCAAAATCTAGTTGATGCTGCTCAACATTTGCATTAGTCAACGTCACCTTTATCGGCATCCCCACATGATATTGCTTATGGGTACCACGACCAGTAAGCGTCATGCTCTTTTCATTAAAGCTGTAGAAATCATCTGTTAAATTGGAAATATGGATTAATCCTTCAACTGTATTAGGTAACTGGATAAACATCCCAAAACTAGTTACTGAAGATACCACAGCATCAAAATGCTCACCAACTTGGTCTGCCATGTATTCAGTCATCTTCAAATCGTTAGTCTCACGCTCAGCGTCAATTGAAACACGTTCTTGCGTTGAAGTCTGATCTGCCACCTCGGGTAAGGAATTAGCAAAATGATCCCGCACTTTTTTATCAGTTCCTTCCTCGCTATATGCATGGATCATGCGGTGGACCATTAAATCGGAATACCGGCGAATTGGCGAGGTAAAGTGGGTGTAAAACTTGGCAGCTAGGCCGAAGTGTCCGAGGGGTTCTTCTGAATAATGTGCCTGCTTTAAGCTTCGCAGCATCATCATTTGAACAACGGCTTCCTCAGGTGTTCCGGTTGTCTTGGCTACCACTTTTTGCAAGTCAATCGGCTTAACATGATTAGGATCAGCCGTAATGTTCAAGCCAAATGCACTGCAAAATTCAAAGAAGCTCTTAATTCTTTCGCCATCTGGCGTTTCATGTACACGGTACAAGAATGGTACATGCTTTTTGTAAAAGTCTTCAGCAACGGTTTCATTAGCCATCAACATAAACGATTCAATCATCTTTTCAGCTGTACCCCGATTAAGCAAGACGATATCAGTTGGCTTACCCTGATCGTTAACAATAATTTTAGCTTCTGGCTCTTCAAAGTCAATTGCTCCGCGTTGGTGGCGCTTTTGATACAAAGCATTGTGCAACTCGGCCATTTCTTTTAGCATTGGTGCTAATTTAACATATTTTTCTTCCAGTGGCTCTTCATTATTTGGATCTAGGACCTTATTGACATTGTTGTACGTCATTCGGCCGTGTGAACGCATTACAGAGGGGTGAATCCGGTAATTTACCCGCTCACCTTCTGGCGTAATTTCCATGTCACATGAAAGAACTAAGCGGTCTACGCCCTCATTTAAAGAACAGATACCGTTTGATAATCTAAATGGCAGCATCGGAATTACCCGGTCAACCAAATAAGTACTGTTGCCACGAGTAAACGCCTCTTTGTCAAGGGGCGAATTTTCTTTAACATAATGAGCAACATCAGCAATGTGAACACCTAGATGATAATTGCCATTTGGTAATCGCCACAATACTACAGCATCATCAAAGTCCTTTGAATCATCGCCATCAATTGTGACTGCTGGCTGCTCCCTAATGTCCTCACGATCGGCCATTTCTTCGGGCAGCACATGATCCGGAATAGCATTGGATTGATCAAGTGCATCCTGAGCCCATTCTGTCCGGACATCATGAGCAGAAACAATTGCCATAATATCAACGCCCGGGAGATTTTTATTACCAATAATTTTGGTGACAACACCAACCATTGAGTCAGGATTATCCTTATCAGGATAATTGCTAATTGAAACCTTGACCATATCACCTTTTTGCGGACGCAAGCCATTTTCACCAACATAAACCCGATAATTAGCTAACTTTTTATTAGTACTCAACACATAGCCGACAAAATGACTAACTTTAGTTTGCTCATCAGTCAGTGGATGAAATTCTCCCACTAAGGAGCTAACTCCACGAGAGATAATCTCCTGAACCTGGCCTTCTGGTCCCTTACCGTTCCACGGATTACCACCAGCAGTTATTTTAACGCGAACTTCATCACCATCAACTGCATATGCAGTATAATCCTTGGCGATAAAAATATCGTCGGTTTCTTCATCTTCAACTTTAACAAAACCAAAGCCCTTGCTATTGGCTTTAAACATTCCCTCGACAACGATATTTTCTTGAGCCAGTTGATAGTGACCTTTGCCGTCAGTGATTATCTTTTTCTCTTGTTCTAAAAAAGATAATGCTTTTACGAGATCAGAAAAATTACCAAGTCGGTCGCGTCTGAGCATGCGCTCAATTTGATCAACCTGATATTGCTTTTTGGGATTGTGGCGAAAGATCTCTAAAACATTAGCTAAGATTTTCTCGTTTTGTGCCATGCACTTAATCTCCGTTTCCTACTTAAAAAGATAAAAAAAGTCCTCCCATCGTTTTGATCGGGAGGAACCAATACTATTTTGAAGACAAATAAGCTAATACAATAGCAAAAACGAAAAAGAGAACCAGTAAAACTGACGTCACTTTTTCCATAAATGCTTCAAAACCACGTTTCTTCGTTTGACCACTAAATACTGCACCACCAGATAAGGCATTCAAAGCATCTTGTTGCTTTTGTGGCTGCATCATTGTTGCAACAACGATTAAAATTGAAACAATAATTAGTAGCGTCATAAATAAATTATACAATACGCTGCCTCCAATATACACATACGATTACTGATAAATTTTAGCACAAAATGTGCTTTTTTTCGAGTTTTTATTTTTCAAGTTCAGGCGCATCCGTCTTAAATTTATTTTGCGTTGATTTTTTATGATTATGATACCAAAGCGAAGTTTTGTCCTGTGAAGAATACAGATTTTTTAACGCCTTTTCCTCGTTATAGTTATAATCATGCGGATTGACCTTTTTAAACCATTTCGGATGGTAAAAGCGTAACAAGTTGCCGGCAATTACCCGATCCGATAAAGACAATTGGGTAGTGACCTTATTCGAAATCGCCACAAGTTTTGCTTTTAGCTTCTCATCAGGATCTTCAATTTCTTCTCCGGTCTTAGTGTCGTAATAAGTACTTCCGACCTTGGCATATTTAGGAGTAATAAAATCACCGTTACGCTGGGCGACAATTTGTGGTGCTTTACTACTTAATAAATCATGACCGAATTGAATTGTTTTACGATCATTAATTCCTAAAAGATTTAATAGCGTCGGTAAAACATCGATTTCTCCCCCATAAGTCTTTTTGATTCCACCCTTTAATCCGGGCATATGGAACATCAGGGGTACTCGCTGAAACTTCAGATTATCAAAATTGGTAAATTCATCTTGGTTAAGTAGTTCTGCACTAGCCTTATGGTGATTACCGGATATCCCATAATGGTCGCCATAGAGCACTAGCATGGTTTTTTTATCCAATCCAGTTTTCTTCATCCAGCGCATTAATTCCCCAATTGCCTGATCTAAATAGTGTGCTGTCTGAACATAGCCATCAACCGTTTCATCCCCGG
Organism: Lactobacillus sp. B4015; assembly: GCF_026536055.1. Taxonomy (NCBI): domain Bacteria; kingdom Bacillati; phylum Bacillota; class Bacilli; order Lactobacillales; family Lactobacillaceae; genus Lactobacillus; species Lactobacillus sp. B4015. The sequence goes on along the minus strand of NZ_JAFNOY010000013.1, from coordinate 8,273 downwards.
TATCGGTTGGATCAATCGACTGATTTTTCTTATCTAAATCATAAGGATAGTGGTTGGTAACAGTTATCAATTTTAAGTAAAATGGCTGCGGCAAGCGCTCAATATACTTAATTGATTGGTCAAAAAAGATCTTATCCTTTAAACCATAGCCGATATAATATTTAGGCTTATTTTCATAATAAGACAACGGCATAAAATAGTGATAACCAAATTGCTTATAAGCATTATTACGATTCCAAAATGAACCGGCTCCACCGTGCATTACGGCAGTAGTATAGCCACCTTGTTGATTTAAAATCGCTGGGGCACTCTCAAAAGTATTGGAAGTCCCATAACTAGACATTGCCGAGCCAGATTGTAAACCATATAAGGAATTTTCCAGCATCATTTCCGCATCAGAAGTCTTACCTTGACCAACTTGGTTATAAAAATTAGCAAAACTTAATGTATTTTTCGACCGGTAAAGTTTATTTAAGTTGGGGGTAACTTCTTTGCCCTTCCACTTATAACCAATTAAAAACTGTTGGAAACTCTCAAGGTGAATAACCATGACGTTTTTCCCCTTAGCAACGCCGGTATATTCGGGATTAGGCTTAACATAATTGGCCTTCAAGTACTTTTTGACAGAACTTAAATCAGAGACATTGGCCTTGGCCATTTGCTCGCTAGTTTGGGCGGTTTTAAAGCTATCGTAAACTGCATATTGGTTCATTCCCAAATACTTAACGATATAGCTGTTATCGAAAGTTCTGGTTAAAAGTCCTGAACGATCTTTTTGCGCCATCATCAGGTTAACGCCAATTAGCACAACTGCCAACCCTTCAAGTAAAAGATTGAACTTTAATTTTAATGGGCGCAAATCGTACTTAATCACTTTGCCAATCATTAAAGCAATAATTGCCAAAACATCAATGAAAGTTAAAAAATCAGTTACCCGCGTTATCCCGACAATACTTTTTCCTAAATTATCAGCCGTTGAACCAGATGTTTTAATGATTGATAAGGATAAAAAATTGGAAAATTCGCGGTAATACAAAATATTAGCAAAAAGCCATGTGCTAAGAACTAAATCAATAACAATGATAATCCAATAGGATTTACGTCCCTTAAAAAATAGGCCTATTCCCAGTAGCAACAGAGCCGTTGGCAACGGATTGATGAACAAAAGAAAATTTTGCATCGCACCGACAGCACCTAAATTAAACTTGGTCAAATAAATTACGTACGTTTTTAGCCAAAAAGTTATTAACACAATGGAAAAAAAACCTAATTTGGTTGATGTTAACCATTGCAAGAAAGACTTGGTCCGTGTCATTCTATTCTCCTCTCACTATGCTAATATCTTACCCTTAAGCTCAATTAAACATAGTGATTTTAGTAAAAATTAATCTTTTGCGGAGCTAGTAACTTTTTTCGGTTTGAAAATCCAGCCAAAAATACCTAAAATCATCCCGAAAAAGTAGGTTACAAAGCGCCACAAAAACATCCCAAAAACAAGCGCACCTTTAGATGAAATAAAACTGGCAAAGAGCGTTTGAAAACTGTATTCTGCCCCACCTGAAGCTCCTGGAACGGGAATAATTGCCATAAACATGATAATCATAATGTTCATTTGCGTGACACTGACCCAATCAGCTGGAACTCGTAAAGTTACCAGAACCATAAATGGAATTGAATAAAAACAAAGCAGCTGCAGCACTGTTAACACGGCGCTAAGCACTAATTTCTTTTTTTCATGCTTTAGCTTCTGACTTTCGGTATAAAAAGTGTCAATTTTTGCCATCGTTGCGGTCCGCCAGCCCTCTACACGCTGGGGATTAATTATTTTGGCTAGCCAATTCATTAACCAATTAGCTGCTTTTTTAGTCCAGTTGTAAGCAAACAAAATTGCTAATAAAAAAATGATTGAGCTAACGTGAATTAAAAAACCAATTGCAATAAAAAAGGCAAGACCTGCAAATTTAGTTGCAACCATATGAAAACCAGTAATAATGGTAACAACATATACCAAGAAAACAACAATCTGATAAATGATAAATTTCATCAACAAAAGTGAAGTAGCACGGCCGCCTTCAATTCCCATCTGTACCATTGCAGCCAGCTGAGACGGCTGACCACCAGTTGACATAGGGGTAATTGCATTAAAGAGTGCCTGAATAATTGGAATTCGTAAAAATGACCACTTTGATCGTTTAGGCTCACCAGGACGTTGTGCAAGAACGGCTAAAATGCTAGCTTCAAAAACGTATGATAGCAGCATTAACAAGAAAACTAATAGCAACGCACCAACATTGACATTATTCATTGCCTGCCGCAGCTGCGATACTGGTGTATCTTTTAAATCAACATACAAAACGCCAAGGCTGATGAGTAAAACAACCGCAATTCCCCAAAAGTGCTTTTTATTCATTAGCGGATCTGTCCTAACTCCCTGCCAAGTTCATATTGCTCGTGATAAAAATCACACCAAATTTTGGCTAAATTATCTTCTGAATATTTTTCACTAGCCATATTAGATAGATTACTGTATTTATGCAAAAGTGCCTGATCATTCGCCACTAGGCGCAACTGCGCATTCAGTTCATCAAAGTTTTTCCCTTTTAGATAGTAACCTTTGATAATGGCGTCATATAAAGCAAGATCGCGCAATAAAACCGGTGTCCCACAACTAAATGCTTCCAAAACAGACATTGGAAAAAGCTCATCAAATGATGGCAAAACAAATAGATCTGCGATGTTTAAATAATCAACTAATTGTTTCCGATCAATGATACCGGTGAATTTTAAGTTCTTTGGCGGATTGGCCACTAATTCTTTAAAGTGATCGTAGCCGTCAGTAATTTTGCCAAAAGAAAAACCACCTGCCCAAATAAACTGCATCTCTGGGTTGGCCTGTGCTAGTTTTGCAAAATCATCGACTCCTTTACGAGCCTGAACTTGCCCATCACCAAAGACTACAAATTTATCAAGAGGAATACCTAATTGATGCCGAAAGGCATTCTTTTTTTCCTGCCGTTCAGGATAAAATTCATCTTTTGCCACAAAGTTAGGAATGTACTTAACCTTTTCCCGTTTGATACCGTAATTAACTAACTTATCAATAAAAATAGGGTTAACCACAACAATTTGATCCATTCTTTGATAAAAGTCGATGACATATTTATAAAAGACTTTTTTGGCATAATTCGGAAGCTTGACTGATCCTTCTAAAGTCTCCGGTAAAAAATGGACATAACCAATTTTACGTCCACGCGCTGGGGAAAAACTGTTAACAAAATAAGTAGGATTTATGGTGTGATAGTGGGTTAAATCGCTGGCACCATATTTATTATTCGTTACATAAAATTCATTAACTAAGTGGGTTCTTAATAAGGTGATCAGTTCGTTATAGGCAGAGCCAACACCCTGGCCCTTAACTGAATCAGCTTGTGAGAACATATTAATTCTTATCATTGCTATCCTCTTCGCGCTCTTCCTGGTAATTTTCGATTACTTCTTCATAAAACTGATGTACTTCGCTAGCAAAACGCTCAGCCGAAATTTGCTTCATTTTAGCTTTCAACTTATCTGGCGGAATTTCAGTTTGATTTTCTCTTAAATAAGATAAAATTGCGTCACGCATTTCGCTAGGCCGAGTGAAGACTTTGCCAAAGCAAGGGTTATCGAAGACATTTTCCGTATATTCGGTATCATAAACAACGCACTTTGTACCCGCAGCGAGTGCCTCAATATAAGTAAGGCCTTGCGTTTCAGTATCACTTGCTGAAACAAACAAATTGGCCATCTTGTAAAATGCCCCAACATCATCGTGAGGAACATCGCCAACAAACTGAACGTTATCCTCTAAAGTCAGTCGCTCAACTTGCTCTTGCAAGATCTCGACGTCTGGGCCATCTCCCGCTATCACAAGCTGTACGTTAGGAAATTCATCGACAATTTCTGGCATAACATTTAAAATCCGATTAATTTTCTTCTCTCCAGCTATTCGGCTCAAGGTTAACAAAACGGGGACATCGGGAGCAATTCCTAGTTCATGACGCACATCATGGGTTGCGGGCTTATTCAAGCTCTTAACATCCACACCAGTCGGAATTACACGTAAAGGTATAGATACACCATAGCGCTTCAAAAGAGCCTCAACGCGCTTACTAGGGGCAATAACACCATCCATGTTCTTAAGGTAAACATTGGTAAATTGCTTAACGTGATATGGTCGCAACAAATGCCCGTTTAACACGTAGTGTAAATAGTCTTCATACATCGTATGGTAAGTATGAATTGCCGGTATTTTTAATTGGTGAGCGACATATTTACCAATCATTCCCAAAGCAAACTCTGTTTGCGTATGAACAACATCCAGTTTTACTTCACGTGCTACTTTAGTTGCTTCAAAAAATCCTCTAAATGCTACTCGGCGATCTGTAAATGAAATAAATGGCACACTACTGAAGCGAAAAACGTTAGCCTCAATAGTACCTTTTTTCACGTGCGGATCCGTCGTCGTAAAAATAAATACATTATGTCCCTGCTCTTCAAGGGCGTCTTTTAAAGTCTTAATTGACGTTGCTACACCACTGATTTGTGGAAAATATGTATCGGTAAAAATACCAATATTCATTTGAATACCTCCGTATAAAGGTATTATAAAGATTCCGCTTTGCTTGTGCAATTTTTATAATAGAAAAAGCGCATAATTTTATAAACAAAAAACAGCTTCTATACATGAAGCTGTTACCTAATAGCGGTGATCGGGGTCGAACCGATACGTCCTAAACGGACACCAGATTTTGAGTCTGGCGCGTCTGCCAATTCCGCCACACCGCCATAATTTTATGAAGTTCAATGAGTGAACCATTAAGGCGGGGATCGGATTTGAACCGACGATTAAGGTTTTGCAGACCTCTGCCTTACCACTTGGCTACACCGCCATTGAATATTTATTTAATAGATTGGGATAGCTGGATTCGAACCAGCGCATAATAGAGTCAAAGTCTAGTGCCTTACCGCTTGGCTATATCCCAATGCTAGGGCGGAATATGGGATTCGAACCCATGTATGCCGGATCCACAAACCGGTGTGTTAACCCCTTCACCAATTCCGCCATGAGGTAAACAGGGATAGTAGGAATTGAACCCACACTAGCGGTTTTGGAGACCGATGTACTACCTTTATACGATATCCCTATTATGGAGGAGGGTGGATTCGAACCGCCGAACTCAGAGAGAGCGGTTTTACAGACCGCCGCGTTTAGCCACTTCGCTACTCCTCCAGGCTGATGGCGCGGGACGGAATCGAACCGCCGACACAAGGAGCTTCAATCCTTTGCTCTACCGACTGAGCTACCGAGCCATCCTACGGTCCATATCAGATTTGAACTGATGATCTTCTCCGTGACAGGGAGACGAGATAAACCACTGCTCCAATGGACCATATTGCGGGAGGTGGATTTGAACCACCGACCTTCGGGTTATGAGCCCGACGAGCTACCATACTGCTCCATCCCGCGATGTTATAAAGGAGGATGTGGGATTTGAACCCACGCACGGCAAGACCGTCTAACGGTTTTCAAAACCGTCCCCTTAAGCCACTTGGGTAATCCTCCAAATGTAAAAATACCAATAAACGTTGGTAATGACCCGTACGGGATTTGAACCCATGTTACCGCCGTGAAAGGGCGATGTCTTAACCACTTGACCAACGGGTCATATTCTCTTCTTACGTCACAAGACGCTTAATTATAATACCGAATTTAATTTAAAATGTCAACTACTTTTTATTTCTATTAATTCGTGTATCAGTGGCAATTCCTTAATCGCAACGTTATCTATAATACAGGATTCCTAGTCATCTTGCAAGAGTTTTATGCAAAAAGATGAATTTTTTGTAATAATTGCATTACTTTTACTTTCGCTAAGGTACAAAAATCCAGCTAAAAAGCTTTAATATCAGTATTATTTGTTTATTATTGCTGGGCAGCCGCTTCTTCCCCAAAACCAAATTGGCGTTTGAAAATCAACTGGTCGATACCCAGTACCTTTCAGTAAATCAAACCAGGCAGAAATGACAATCTCCTGCTTTTTTGAACTATTCTCTTCTTCAGCTGTAATCAATCCTAATTTTCTACTAGCCTTTATCACATGACGATCAGCTGCAATAGAAATTTTAGACACGTTTTTTAATTGAAGACTTGTATAATGATCCAAAACAAATAGCCAGTAATTGCAGAGCTTTTTGCCAGAAAGATACGGAAACCCGGCTTTATTATCAATTTGCAGATACTTTCTTATTTGAACCACGTCATCATGATTTTCATGACATAAGGTTAATACACTGCCAGCGAAATTATCATTCAGTGTTTGACATATTTGGCACCAAATAGCCGTCTGCTTGTTTTGCTGTAAAGCTAAGCGGTATTTAGTTAAAGCTGCCTGAACAGTGCCAAAATCGCTCTCAGTAACTTTTTTAGGGTTAAAGAGGAAGTTAGTCGATTCATCTAAATACGTCTTCTTTGCACTCACCCATAAAGAATACGAATTTCGCTGATAGTTAAGTGCTGTTGGCAAAGTAAAATACAATGCATTTTCTTCAGAATCTTGAGCAAGATGTGGATTGGTATCTTCAGGCAATTCTTTTGATCCAAAAACGCCATTCTCATACATCTGCGCAATGTTTTCGATTGACTTTAAAACATTTACTTTCATCTTTTTTACCCGGTAAATACACATAACAACAAAAAAAGTTTGTAAGCTTTAATACCTACAAACTTCTTAATTACGGAGACTGAGAGATTTGAACTCTCGCACCGGAATAACCCGATCTACACCCTTAGCAGGGGCGCCTCTTCAGCCACTTGAGTAAGTCTCCATAATGGGCCTAAATGGACTTGAACCATCGACCTCACGCTTATCAGGCGTGCGCTCTAACCAGCTGAGCTATAGGCCCAAAAGCGGGTAACGAGAATCGGACTCGCGACTAAAGCTTGGAAGGCTTTCGTTTTACCACTAAACCATACCCGCAAAATTAAACTAATAAAATGGCGCGGGACGGAATCGAACCGCCGACACAAGGAGCTTCAATCCTTTGCTCTACCGACTGAGCTACCGAGCCATCCTACGGTCCATATCAGATTTGAACTGATGATCTTCTCCGTGACAGGGAGACGAGATAAACCACTGCTCCAATGGACCATATTGCGGGAGGTGGATTTGAACCACCGACCTTCGGGTTATGAGCCCGACGAGCTACCATACTGCTCCATCCCGCGATGTTAAAATATAAAAGTACAAAACCCATATTTTAATGGACCTTGTAGGACTCGAACCTACGACAGGACGGTTATGAGCCGTCTGCTCTAACCAACTGAGCTAAAGGTCCAAGCTCTGGCAAATAGCGGCGGGGGGGATCGAACCCTCGACCTCCCGGGTATGAACCGGACGCTCTAGCCAGCTGAGCTACACCGCCAAAAAATGTAACCGTTAGTTAACAAATTACAATCGGGAAGACAGGATTCGAACCTGCGACCCCCTGGTCCCAAACCAGGTGCTCTACCAAACTGAGCCACTTCCCGAGATATGCGCCCTGAAGGATTTGAACCTTCAACCTTCTGATTCGTAGTCAGACACTCTATCCAGTTGCGCTAAGGGCGCATCATTAATGCCGAGGACCGGAGTCGAACCGGTACGGTTGAAACCAACCGCGGGATTTTAAGTCCCGTGCGTCTGCCAATTCCGCCACCCCGGCATGTAATGAAAGCGGAAGACGGGATTCGAACCCGCGACCCCCACCATGGCAAGGTGATGTTCTACCACTGAACTACTTCCGCAATATTATGGAATGCCGATTATACGATTTGAACGTACGACCCCCTGTTTACAAGACAGATGCTCTACCAACTGAGCTAAATCGGCAAAATGTAAATATGGTATATTATTATGGCGAATACGGGTGGTGGGACTTGAACCCACACGTCCGAAAACACTAGAACCTAAATCTAGCGCGTCTGCCAATTCCGCCACACCCGCAAAATGGGGCCATGAGTCGTGACGGGCTTGAACCGTCGACCCTCTGATTAAAAGTCAGATGCTCTACCGACTGAGCTAACGACTCGGAAAATGGAGGATACAGGGCTCGAACCTGTGACCTCCTGCTTGTAAGGCAGATGCTCTCCCAGCTGAGCTAATCCTCCATCAAAGCACGGCAGCTTCCTACCCTCGCAGGCAGTCTCCCACCAACTACTCTCGGCGTGAAGAAGCTTAACTGCTGTGTTCGGCATG